>NZ_CP172573.1:2773945-3078417 GCF_045999815.1 Butyrivibrio sp. NATIVEDY162 | reverse complement strand
ATAGCTCCATCTGCTCTCTGGTCTTATATAGCCCCAATAAATAGCATGTAGTAAATTCACCCATAGTCTGTCCTTTCCGCCCATAAGCTTTCAAAAAGTGGCAGTAATCGAAATACCTCATTAGATTCTAGATGTATCCCTTAAATTACCTCCGTTATTGTGCATCTTTTCTGTAAATTTTTCATCTTCTGTCTTTTCTTTCGGTTTTTCAGGTACATCTATACCCTGAGCTTTTAACTCTGCCCTAGCAAGATTCTCGGCTTGCGTGGCAGCCACTTGCAAAGCTTTTTGTATATTAGTTGTTTTCTCTATGGCTTCTTTAATAATATTTGCTGACTCTTGAAAAAGAATCATACCTGCGTCACTGGAATAGCTATTAGCAAGATTCTCGGCAGCAGGAGCATATTCTTTTGCAATCACAGTAATGAGCTTGTTATTATATGTATTTATCTCGTTTATTGTCTTAGAAAGATTCTTCAGATTAGCTACTATTCTTTCTACTTCTTCTTTTTTTCCCATAGGCCCACCTCAGTCTCCCTGGATTTCACCTCTGCGAACCTTATCTGTAACATCCACTATCTCAGAGGAGAAGGTCTTCCCAAGGTCATCCAGGTAGCCGGTGAATAATACTTCGCCAATATCACTATCATTAAACATAAACATATTATCCGCATTCAGATAGCCATATGGATAAGGTACTGCTGAATAATCAAATATTTCAGCATCTTCATCCTCTGTGCCCTGACAAAATCCGGCAATTGCAAAAAGTCTATCTTCATTCTTAAGTCTGACTACACTTCCTACAGGTAGAAATTCTTTCATATTATCTTACCTTCCCCGCTTCTGTATTTTTACGAAATAATATCGGATGTCAGAGATGTTGCCACATCCATATTGGAGCTTTCAGCTGACTGGTACTCATTGGCTATAGTATTCAGATGATCAACATGATCTTCTACCAATTTATGTAATCTGGTGATATCAAGCTCAAGAGTATCAAACCTTGATACATATTCCTTCTGGGCTTCACCACTCCAGATTCTGCCCGTTAATGTATCAATTATTTCTATCATCGCATTGGTCTTCTGCTCCATTATATCTGCATGGGTTTCCATTCTTCCTGCAGCTGCTTTCAGTTCTTCAGGTGTTACTCGAATTACATTTGCCATTATAAATACCTCCTTTTAGACAGTTCTGTACCGCTATCATTCCTGACCTGCTGCCAATGAAGCATTTCTCGCCTCAGCAGTAGCATAATTTACAGCTATCTCATCAAGTTTAATGCAGTAATCCTCAATAGCATTGTAGAAGTTTTGAAGATGAACCTTGTCTTTCTTAAATGCCATGTCAAAATTATCGTGAGCATCACCTTCCCACATGGTATTAAGACGCATTTCCTCACTCTCAAGATCATCCGAAGCCTTCTTGAATTCTGCATTCAGTCTCTTTAGCTCCATTGCTTTGTTTTTAACTTCCTGCGCTGTTACAACAAATTCTGCCATGTTTATACCTCCTTAAAAAAATATATATTAGTGTCAATTGTTATTCTGATAATGCTTACCAAATAAATTTTTTTAGCGCCTAAATAAAATTTTTAACGCTATACAAACCGCCTCTCCGGCCCTCTTTGTAGCATCCTTTACAACCTTCTTCATTGTTTGCTTTGCTGTTTGTTTTATAATCCTTGCCTCATAAGGTTGACTGCCATAGTTCTTATCTACTATCCAGTCAATTAAGTCTTCCACAGCTGTAACCACTCCTGAAAAATCAATAGTAGCACCCACCGTAAATCCGATTCCCGCCGCAGCACCGAACTCGAACTGGAATTTACCATTTTTAAAGCCAATATTTCCTTTTATACCAGCACCTACCTGGAACGCAGCGTTAACAGCCATGCGTATTCCTAATATTGTCCCCCCGATTGAGCCCTTTATATCTACCAGATATATTGCTGCTTCACCTTTAATTGCAAGTTCATACCCCTTACCGGGAATATACTGGAAGCATGCTCCGGCTTCGGCAGATGCCCCAAGCGCCTTGACATCAATATCTGCATCAATGCTTGCAAGCCTCTCATCAAACACGGCAATTGTGCCCTTAGCTGTTGCTCTTGCAACATTGGCACTTCCACCGGCTCTGGCATTAAGGCCATAAGCCATATACTGTTTTCCATCTTTATCCTTGACTACATATGCTCCTACACCGGCATTGGCACTAAAATCAGCAGTAAGGAACTTGGCTGAAGCACTTCCTTTGACGCACCCCTTAAGCGCACTTCCTTCTACCTCAGCACCATAACGTGTAGCTTCACCTTCCGCACTGACAGCGTCGACCTCCGCTATAGTTCCGATTTTTTTTGTGAAGGTATCCTTATATTCTGCTATTTCCTCTTTACTTAGCCATTTGCCATCTTTGTAGACGCCGTTTTTCCAGTCAAACTTATTATCCCTAAACTGTTTTTTTTCTCTATCATATATTTGTGGGGTTCCATCTGAGGCCTTTCCACCCTTGAAGGTCTCCTTAAGTCTTCGGCGCTCTCCCCGTTCATTTTTAGTAAATGAATTCAAAAATGTTCTGCCGGTAACTCCGGTTTTTGCTCTATAGGCTGTAGGTACTCCCTTACTGTTGATATATGCTCTGCCAAAATGCCATATTCTGCCTTGTTTATCGATATAATAAAAGTTTTCTCTCCAGCAGCATCTGTCCGGCGGCTTATCTGCCTTTTCCGCCAAGCCCTGAGGTACTGAAGCATTTACCTTACCACCAAGCTTAGCATCGACATTTAGTTTATTATTTTTCTTTTCAAACTGTATGCCCGGAGCAGCACCTGAAATACCCTTTTTTCTGCTTATAAATTCAGATGCAGCTCTTTCTAGTTGTTTCTCTGCATTCTCATGTATTTCTATACATCCTCTGGCTTTAGAACCTTGTTCCCAAATTTTTCTGGATATATTTCTAAGCTGATCGGCTTGTGTAACGATTGTAGCGCAAGAAACATCGAGCCCTGGATCTCCTCTTACTTTAAGCCCAAGCTTTACTATGGCATCTGCATACTTCCTAATGTCATTTGCTACACTTTCATATCTGCCGGCTGCATCTTTAGCTTTTTGGAATTCAATCATGAATTTTCTTGAATCAGCCATACGCACTACCTTTTCTACTCAACAATAGTAATAGAACCGTCTCTTAGCCCCTTGATATTCCTCTCAGCATTTTTTCTATACTCTTCTCCCTCGGGTGATAAATACCCCACACAATAGACATTATCTATATCTTCATTGTTGAACATAAACATACTGTCAGGATCTGAAAATCCCATGGGAAACAGACATGCGCAGTAATCAAATACTTTTTTTACATCATCTTCCTTAACTGCTGCAGTACTTAGGATCATAAATCTGCTGTTCGAGCCATATAAAGAAACAACACTTCCAATCGGTAACAATCCCTTCCACATATCACTCATCCTCCTTGGTATCATCAAAAGACTCGTCACCGGAATCTTCATCCGGTTCTCCTTCGTCATCGTCATCAAACTCGTCCCCGATGTCATCTATGAACTCTGCACTATCCTCTATATCTTTTCCATCTATTATTGCCTGGATTTCATCAGCCGCATTCTGTGCCATCTCAGTAGCCTCTTCCTGAGTAATCTCCCCTGCCTTAAGGCCGTCTAAGATAGGCTCTATTCGTTCCATAAAGAATTGCTGTTGATAATCCATGTAGCCAATATACAGCACATCCTCAATGTCCTCCCTGTCAAAACCAAGAGTTAAATCTCTATTGATATACCCATGCGGATAGGTAACTCCCGCATAATCATAGACCGCTGTTTCATCTGAGATTTTAGTCTGCCATACACCCATGATCATGACTAACATCTCAAGATTCTTCAGCTTTACAATACTGCCTATTGGTAATAATCCTTCCCACATAACTTTCTCCTTTTCTATTAATTTAAATTTTCTTTGCCTGATCCTGTCTGATAGCTTTTTTCATTCTACATGCTTTAATCCAGAAAATCTGTTGGAAGCTTCCCTGCCTCTGCATGCAGATTGTAGCCCTCGACCTTATCATAGGTTTCAGCAATCTTATACAGAGCCTGACATTTTTTCATCATCGAAAATAACATCGGTCCATAATCTCGTACAGCCTCCGTGTATTCCATATAATGATATTGAGCAGCATCTCCCGCCCAATACTTAGAGGCAAGCGCCTTTTGAAGTTCAAGCATAGCTTTGATCTCTTTATCTATCACCTTTACAGACTCAGAAAGCGATGACACTTTACTATATAAAACATCTATATTAGCTTTAATAACTACTGCCATAAAACCACCCTTTTAATCAAATAGACATATTGACCTTTTTCCCTTCAGCAGTTGCAAGAGCCCTGCTCACCGCCTTAGAATAAATATCATATGCACTCTTCTCATACTCTGTTATTCTTTTAAAGGTACCTATCAATTCCTCAAGTTCAGCAATTTCATTATTCCACTCCTGCTTAAACTCATCGTGGGCAGGTCCCTCCCACATGGTATCTATCTGAGCCACGTCAGCTTTAATGGCATCACGGGCCTTTTCTATCCGCTTAAGGCATTGTTCCATCTGCTCCCTGGTATTATCCAGACCTCCCAGAAAGCACAAACTCATATCACTCATAAACTGTCCTTTCTGCTAATCGTGTATAAAACAAATTCACATCAGCATCACTTTACTTCCTGTTATAAGTCCGCATTCTCTAAGAACAGCGTTCTCAGGGAAAATCCTGTTCTGACCCGGAGAATATAAAACAAATTCATTATTGGTGTTCTCATTTTCTCCGATCTTTTGCTTCACAAGATCACACACTTCACTTATCAGAGATTTAACCGTACCTGTATCCAGAGTTCTCACATCCACCGACAGTGAAAGAACAGGAATAAAAACCTCCAAAAAAATCATGTCCTTTTCCTCTTTGCTTTCTTGGCCTTTGGTATAACCACTCTATATTCTGAATCACCTCCGCTTTCCGACGAGAGATGTCCTGTCCCGGCAGGATACTTGATCATCTGCTCAGAGGATTTCATATAGTCAAAGCTAAGCCACGAATTAAATGTAACCTCGCCTCCAAGATGAATACCTGTATGAAATGAAGTAAATGCATTAAATGCCTCGTAACCTGCAACCTCTGTTCTATTGTTTATATCAATGCATCCAATGAAGGATATCTTGTGATCTTCTCCCTTTTTAAACAGAGTCTCCATAAATCCCTTCATACCATGTTCATCAGAGTACACACATTTAACAAACCAGGACATTGATGCGATGAATATGAATACACTGCTAAATTCTGAGAGTTCTTCGTAGTATTCTTCTCCCTCATAGCCTTCATCCAGCAGCCTTTTCTTAACAGCATTTCTTTCCTTGAACATCGGTGTTAAATCATTAAAGCACCACTCATACAGTTCATCGCCATTATGTATCATCCTGACATCCGGATTTGCCTCAAAATCGCTAAATGTAATACCATCATCTATGATTACAACTGTAGCCCCCTTCTTCATAAGAGCTTCCAGTATCATAACTCTCATGAGAGTCTTCTTACCGGTATGGCCGGAGCCGCTGATAAGGAAGCAATAAGTCTTAAATACATCCAGATATGTTATAAGGGCATTATCCGTTCTGTAGCCTATAGGAAGCAGGTTCTCTGTCGAAGCAGCGCTGATAACACTTGGATGCTCCTTGAATATCTCCCAGGTAGGCTTCTCAGGAATCTCCGGAATAGGCATTGCCCGATTGCCGCTCCAGGACTCATTTATCCTCCTGCACCTCCTGGTAACTTCCTCCATTCTCATGTAATCATCAGCAGCTTCGACTGTAAGAGCCGTCTGAATTTCAAGGATTCTGCCGTCAACATAGCAAAGACCTCTGCCCTTAAGTCCTGCTTCAGGCATAACCTCCACTTTTATGGTCCTGAGAATGTCACCATATGCAAATTTGTCTGCCAGAAGAAGTCCTATTGCGGTTCCGATATTTTCACCGATTCTCGTAGGAATCTCGGAAGAGTTATAACCTGCGGCTGATACGAAAAGGTATATACCATTTCCGACGCCTTCCTTCACAATTTTCATAATATCGGGAATATATGCTTCATCTGTTTTTTCCTTGAATGACGCGAAGTTATCAATAAACAGGATTATCGCCGGATACTCAGCTCCATGTGCCCTGAAATATTGACTGAAATTACCTCCTCTAAATACTCTCTTTCTCTCCTCAAGCATGTCATCAAGCATGGTGAAAAGTCGCACCATTTTTTCTTCATCATTCTCATACAGAACTCCACCGCAGTGAGGTAGTGACTCGAAGGGAGACAACATATGACTCGAATAATCGATTCCGTAAAACCAGAACAACTCCGGTGAATAAGTCGTTGCCATGGAGTAGATCACTGTTGCCAGGAATGTGGATTTACCACTTGTAACCGTACCGATAACCGCATGGTGCCCGCCATCAGCAAGCGATAATATAAGTGGATCCTGCGCCTGATTTCTGGGATCATCACTCTGGCCAACAACACATTTGAGATCCCATTTTGTCCTGAGCTCTTCTTTATCAACTTTATATGTACCTGCCTCAAAATCGAAGCAGTAGTCTCTATATTCCTGAAGATCAGACAGGAACAGGGGATTTCTGAGAATAGGCATCCAAAGTGCATGTGTAGCACTATAGCCCTTCTCTGTAGCAACATCCCTGAGGTAATTTACAACCGCATCAAGCTGGGTGATATCGTTACCTTTTTTCCCGGTATCTGACTTATTTATATACTTAAGCTCTATCTGCCCTGTTCTGCTTACAATGCCTGTGGAATCATTGCCGCCACCGGCAGCGGGATTGTATTTTGCACCGCTGTATCCGGACTGGAACATAATATAAAGCTCATCATTCCCGACCTGCAGATATCCACGACCTGCCTGAGTTATATAGGCAGCGTCCGGGCGGCCAAGCATTTCATTTGAGTCCTCTTTGGTCTGCACGCGAAGACACAATCTGAACTTGGAATTACTCCAAATATTGTCATCGACAGTTCCTGAGGGCTTTTGCGTAGCTAGAATAAGATGCACTCCAAGGCTTCGTCCGACCTGCGCCACACTTATGAGCTCCCTCATAAAATCAGGCTCTTCGCGTTTTAATTCTGCAAACTCATCTATGACTATCAGAAGATGTGGTATAGGTTCGTCAATCTCGCCATTTTTGTACATCTTCGTGTATTTGTTTATATTGTTTACACCAACCTCACCAAAAAGCCTCTGACGACGTCTGTTCTCAGCCTTGATAGAAACCAGTGCTCTGTTTATCTGTGTTCCCGACAGATTGGATATCTGCCCTGACAGATGCGGCAGGTTTTCAAAGAGGTTAGCCATTCCGCCGCCTTTATAGTCAATGATAAAAAGGCTGACATCATCCGGACTGTAGTTAACAGCCAGAGACAGCAGGTATGTCTGCAGAGTCTCTGATTTACCTGAACCTGTAGTTCCGGCAACAAGTCCGTGTGGTCCGTGATATTTTTCATGAAGATCCAATATGCACTGTGTTGAAGATCCGCTAAACCCCAAAAATCCACTGATATTTTCGTATATGCGGCTCTTTAGCCAGCGATCGGAGCTTCCGAGCTGTTCTACTGTGTTTACTCCATACATCTCAAGAAATGTAAGTCTGTCCGGCAGTTCTCCTCCGGAAGTACTCTCCTTTACATGTATTCCTGAGATACGTCTTGCAAACTGATCTGCCCTAACAGTAGTCACCTTATCAAATATAATCGGTACATCTTTGGCTCCATACTCCTTTATTCCCGAGAAAGCAGGGTCATTCTGAATGACATATGTGCACTCATTTGGCAGATCCTGATATAGCTCTGACAGGAATATGGTTGTAAGCCCAATCTTTCCATTGTTCTGGAATATGTAGTTTCCTATCATCTCTCCCTCGATAAGAGAAGGATTTGAGATAAAAAATACAAAATGCGGTAACTTGTTTAGCTTTTTCTCTAATTCGTGATTCTCTAATGACTCCGAGCGCTCGCGCAAAACCTTGGATATCTCATAGCACACATCATTTATCTCAGCATGTGTTGCCGCCACATATCTGATTTTCCTGTCCTCTGCCCATACATGAGGAAGCCATCTTACAAATCCCCACTCGTCAGCATCCATCGAGGAATTCTCGTCATAGAGAAATACCATTTTGACATCCGTATAGCAATGTGTAGCCGCAAGCTGAACCACCATGGCTCTCACCAGTTCATATGCACCATAACTGTCCTCACCACCCACTATACCGATTAGGGGATGCTTCTTTAAATTTATAAGCATGGGCACATCGTAGAGTGTCTCATAGTTTTTCTTTATATACTCCGGTTTGTCCCTTAGCACATCCTGTTCCACATGAAATTTCTTAGGCGGAATCTCTATGGTTGCCTGAAAAGGAACATCTCCTATGCCCAGTCTGACTTCAAGGAAATCGTCCTGCTCCGCATTCCTGTCCCATAAGTGCTGACTGTTTCTGCCATATTCTGACAGTGCCTCCGCAGACGGGTACATGACATTCATTGCTGTCATGTTGTTCTCATACATCCGGGCTATCTCTTCCTTCTTCTTATAAAGATACTGCCCATATGCTTCAAAGCGCTTCTTCTCTTCAAGCTTGAGCTTCTTGCGCTGATTCCTGATATTGGACAATCCCCATGCCACACCTGCTATTGCAGACATGGATGCCATCACTATTCCGGAATACATCATGATAGATGTTCTTCCGCCGCTCTGCATTGTTCCTATCAGAATGAACAAGCTGCCTGCGATCATGGGCATGATCATCAGGAATGAATGACCTATGGTCTCAAGAACAGATGGCGGCTCGTTCTTTGAAAGTGCCGGCGGTTCCTCGAAGGTAACCTGTGTTGTATCTATGTATTCCATCTGTCTGGGTGCTCTGTAAAAAAGCTCATCCCTTACTGCTACACTGCCGGTTCCTTCAAAGCTTCCTTCAACAGCAGTGTAATTATCGAATTTCTCCGGACTTATTTTTGCCAAAGTATTTCCGGCATTTACCGAAAAAACAAATCCGTTATTAAGCCCCAGCACAACAAGCTTTAAATTATAAATATTTACGATATCCGCACACTTAAGCCTGTGCTCGCTCTTAATAATGCTGCCGTTTACATACACTCCATGCTCAGCCTTGGGAATGAGAAAAATATCGTTTCTTCTTTTCTCAATAACAGCATGAACATCTTCAATCAGATTGCCAAAGCCATAACATATATCATTTTCATCAGATTTCCCTATGGATACTGATGCTATATTGTCTTTTAGCCTCAGATTACTGAAGGGAATAAATACATTGTCCCTTACAGCTACTGACAAATCCAACTCCTCATTCTCCCTTGTCAGGAGTCTTAATGAAAGTCCATCCGTTAATACTATATGTTCTGTCTGATCGCTGTTCTCATAAACCAGTCTGTACTGTACATCAGGCGCTATCGAGATATCCTTGTCAAGCGCTTCGAAAAATATGTTCAGATCATTTTCCAACCAAAACTCACTGCTTTTGACCACAATGGAAAAATCCGCATTGCTTTGTGGCGGTATAAGAACATATTCTTTGTATGCTTTTTTGCTATACACAGAAACAACAGTACTCATTTATGGGAGCCCTTACCCTATCTCATCAAAAACCAGTTTGCTGTGTCCAAAACTAATAGTATCTTTCACTGCTAATCTGTATGCTTTATTATCAAGTTTTTTGTAATCATTATTTCTTTCCAAAACAGCCATACTCTCAGGTACAACCTTTCTAACCATAAGCTCACCGTTTTCTACGTATATCTCAAGATGCTTGTCCTCAACGGAGTTATCCGTAACCAGGATGGAACAGCTCTCATCCTTGCCTACACTTATGGAATTTTGGACTACAAATATAAATTTGCTATCTGTTCCTGATCCCTTTATATTTATCTCAACCCTGATGCCCTCTGAGATTTGATCCTGTGGCTGATCCCATTTGGTTTCATAAGGAACTACTTTTGTATCCGGTTTGCCTCCATGTTCTACCCACAATGGATTGGTAAGGTCCTGTGTAAGCTTGGCTGTCTGCAGATTTTTCAGCTCATGTTCCTGTTTCTTCGCCCTACGCATATTTATAATGACCCGGCGAACAATCAATATGACCAGCAATATCTCAAGAATAGACATTGCAAACGATAATGGTTTATTCAAAATATAGTTATATAACCATGTCACGAAGTAGTCATATTTACTCATATCTGACCTCTAGAATGGTTGAACCAAGCTTTATTCTGGCTCCATTCCTAAGAACAACCTCATCACTTACTGTCTGTCCGTCTACACTTGTTCCACCCTGAGTATCAAGATTCTCTAGTATCGCTCTTGGATTCTCATCACCTTCAACTCTTATGCATGCCTGTCTTGCTGAGAGTGCCTTGTCAAGCGGGAAAGTTATATCACTTCTGCCCCTTGATCTTCCTATTACCTTCTCTTCACCCTTTTTGATGGTATATCGGACATCAGGTCTGTTAGCTTCAAACAAATATATTGCACTTTCTATATCGGATTTGAGGTCTTCCTCCATGGACTGCTCCAGCTGCTCCTCTTCCTCAATCCTTTTGACACTTTTGGCCTGCTTGCTCTTGTATCTGACATAAACAAGATTAATTCCCAAAAGGATAACTGAAATCCATATTGCGTTGTTAAAGATGTAGTAATATAAGAGATCTCCTAAATCCACGTCACTAAAGCCATACAGCTTTCCGTCGTCACCATACACTAATTCGTTTTCACCAAATGGATCATCCGAGTCTTCCTGGGATTCCTCTGCTTCCTCTGTCCCGGTTACCTCTTCCTGATTTTCGTCCTCTCCGCTCTTTTCTCCTGCGGCTTTTAGTGAATCAACTTCATTTTTGAGGTCATCCTTCTCCTTCTTTGCTGCATCAGCCTGTCTCTGCTTTTCAGCAGCTACCTCCTTCAGCACATCCGCTGAAGCAATAGGTACCTGAGTAGAATGGGCAAACATATAATCACCTTCATCATACATAAGGTGTAGCCCTATTGATTTTGTCGATCCATCACGAAGGTCATCAGGGACTGAAAATCTGAAAAATCTGATGGATTTATCATCCTCTCTGATAATATCTGCTATCTCGTTTACATCCTGGTAATCATCAAGTGCAAAATATGGACTTGATGTCCTTCTGGATAACGCAAACAGCTTATCAAGGTCTCCCACCGCAGGCTGATAATGGCAGCCTATTGTATAGATGGGGCATTTGTAGGCATCGCTTTTTACCAGGTCCGTCAGTTCCTCGTAAGTAACTCCCAGTCGGCTCTCCTCAGTTCCGTCTGAGAAGATGATGATTCTGTTAAAATCATCTTCGCCATCATCTATCATAGCCTTTATCTCATCATAGAGTATATTTCTAAGATATGTCGGCTGGTCGAAGTATGTCATTCCATCTACAGCCATGCGGACATCATCATAGTTATCAGTAAAATCCAAAAGCACATCCACGTCTTCACCAAAGGCAACAAGTGAAAATCTCTCATCCGGCTGGTGATTCCATACAAGGCGGGTAAGGATGGTCTTTATCTTGTCCTTGTACTTGGACATGGAATTGGAGTTATCTACCAAAAGAAGGGTCTTTGGTGCAGGTCCTTCGCCGTCTCCAAGTCTTCCTTTCTCAGCTATTTCCACGGATCTTGAGCCTATAAAGGCTTCTGAATCCACTATTTTCTTTTGAATTCCCTTCAGGTACCAGGTAACGCAGGGATTTTCAGAGGAAGTCTTTGTCTCAGCCACCTTGACTACGGCTTCTTTTTCCTCTTCTTCCTCTTTTCCAAGAGCCTCTACCAGCTCGGAAATTTCAGAAATAGCATCTGTCTGGGCCTGAATTGCTGTCGTCTGTGATTCAAGGAGATCTTGGGCTGCCTTCTCTGCTTCCTGTGCTCTTTGTATCTCAGCATCCTTAAGAGCCACATCCGCTTCATATTCCTGATAATACGGAAGCCATGTTTCAAGCGCTTTCTCAGACGCCTCCTGTGCAAGCTGGTTAGCCTGCCAGTCATCCATCTCTTCCTCTTTTGCAGCGTTGTATGCCTCGTTTGCTGCTTCCTGAGCCTTTTTATATGCCTTCTCTTCTGCAGGAGTAAGTGCCAGCGCTCTCACAGGACTCACTGTCAGAAAAGATATTCCCAGCATTATACTCACCACAAAAGTTCCTGCCTTTTTGTACCCCATCCAAAACTTTTTTCTCATCATACTTCCACCCTCATATTCTTATTTAATCCCCAATATAACATTGTCAGCCCCGGTGCTATGGCAAATGGCAATATCCAGATCAGGCTTTTCCCTGAACTTTCAATAAGCCACTTAAACATCAATACGGTCGCAAGTGAATATACTATATTTATGATAAACAAGCTGCTCGCAACAACAGTAACAAGTATCATTCCTGAAGGCGAATATTCAAAAGGATCGTTGTCAGACATTTGCATAAGTAAAACCTTGAATATTCCAATAAATGAAGTGAACACGCCAAATTTATCATGTCCGATAAGTTCCCCCATTTTTATCCAATTGACGAAGGGTACAAATGCCATATAGCTTTTTTGCCCCGCCTTTTTAAAAATACAGAACATTCCAATCGCTATAAAAATCTGGGTAACTGCCACAAGCTGTATCTGGGCTATACTAAAATAGTCATTCGATATAAAAGAATATGAAAACATCTGTACCCCCCCTGAACATACTTTTTCATATTTGAGTAAAAAGATTATAACAACTTATAACATTTATTATATCATCTATATACGTCTTAAGGCTTTCGTTTGCGACAAATAATCTCAATATTATAATATATTAATCATTTATTTATCATTTATTAATAAACGCTTAATCAACAGTTACCATCACTGTTCCTGCCAGGCCGTTCTTTGCAAAAACATACACCTTGCATGTTCCTTTGGTGATACCTGTTACATTGCCGTTCTTATCCACCTTTGCCACAGCCTCGTTAGCAGATATATAGCGAAGTTTAGGAACTTTTTTATTTGGGATCGCTTTCCTGTTACCTTTCTCCATCTTTACGGATGCACCTATCTTCGCATTCTGACCGGCGCCAAGTGTCAGGCTGTTTGTCGTAAGCCTTATGCTTTTGGGATTCTTGTACTTTGCATTGTACTTTCCTGCCACAAAAGCAGTCACGGACTGCCCTGCCTTTTTACCGGTGCTGTCATATGCATCAACACGTATCTTGAAGTTCTTTGTCAGGTCTATTTTCTTTCCCTTTATTTTCTTTATATTAACTGAGTTTCCGGCTGTGGTTTTAACAGCTTTCTTCGGATATTTTTTGCCAAGGTATGTGATGAAAACTTCGTATTTGGACATACCCTCAGTCTTATCCCAGCTGACCTTTATTTTTCCGCTCTTCTGTTTTATCTTAAGACCAGAATAAAAACCTGCCTGATTCTGCCCCTGTGAAGGGTCAGTGGGGGTAGCCGGATCAACCTTGGGATCATCCCCGGTTTTATCCTTTGGATCAGGGTCGTCCTTTGGATCATCATCAGGATCATCGTCGGGATCATCATACAGCTCTTCCGGATCATCATAGGGATCGTACGGATCGTCCTCAGGAAGATATTGCGGTCCCTGACTGCCTCCGTTTTTGCCGATCTGCACATTGATACATGTAGGACTCACATCAATGAGACCTGTATCAGCTATAACCAAATACCACACATAATATCTTCCTGCACCGGTAGCCTGAGGAATAGCCTCCGTCCATCCTGTAGCAGGGGAAGCTCCGGTGTTAGGCCCAATTGCATAGTACATTGTCCTTCCTGTAACCGGCACCTTTGGAGCATTAAGCAGAAGCTGCGGCTGACCATTTTCGACAAGGCCTGTCCTTGCTGTCGGCTTTTGGTCTTCTGACAAAACAACGGGAATATAGGGTGTGTAGTCCACAACCATAGACAATTCATCCTGCTGTTTTTTTACCATATATAATGCATTATCAGAAATGAAATTTTTTTCATAATTTGCAGCTACTCCACCAGTCGTGAAGGCTCCCTCGGAATAATAGTAAAGTGACACGCCTATAGGAACCGTATTTGTCATGGTTCCTACCTTCATGTTTGTTTTATACAGATATATATTTTTTGCTTCTGCTCTTAAATTCGTATTGCTGCTAATGTTAGGATTTCCACTTATTGTAAGGCTTCCGGCATTGAATATTCCGCTTCTTCCCTTATTTTGAGAGATTGTGCCTCCTGTAATTTCCAGTGTGCTCTCAGGGCTGTTATATATTCCCTCATAGCATCCGGATACAGAGCCCCCGGTAATTTTAAGTCTGCTCTCGTTATTGGCTATACCTGTGGTATTTGCAGTTAATCCCTTTAATGCTCCACCATTTATGATTACTTCACCATTGTTATAGTTATCAATACAATATCTGGATCCGCCATAGATTGTTCCGCCATTCATGATGAATGTACCGCCATTATTGGACACGCCGGTACTCCCTCCCAGAATCTTGCCGGTATCTCTGCTATCCTGCAGCGTAAAGGCGCCGTTTCTCTTAATCTCTATGACAGCCTGAGTGCCACTCTCATAATTAAGGTTTAATGTATATCCATTTAAATCGAGATTGATCTTCTTTTTATCAACATCCACTCTGCCTGTTCCTGTCACATCATTTTTAAGTTTGATGGTAAGTTCATCATTCACAATGCAGTTATCAATTGCACTCTTTAGCTCTGAATAATTAGAAACAGACACAGTATCACCACTTGCTGCTCTCACAGAATATGAAGCACCCGGCAAATGAACTGCCATGGGCACCACAGCCAGGGAAACCATCAGGCACAATATTGTTTGCTTCACTCCGTTTTTCATATTCATGTTGACCTCCACACAATGGCGTAAGCTATGCCATACCTGTAATGGCAAAAAACAATTATACTCTTTTACTATATCGAAAAAATGTAGGCCAAACTATATAAGTGAACATAACGTGCGCATTTTTATAATAGAATTTACAGTTTGTTTATATTCATTTTATCTACTCTTATTATATAGCGCACATAATGTGCGCTATATGACATTCTCTATTTCGTTAATTTTTTTTATAATAATTGAGAATAATAATCTTATGAACAACCAGAGGTGCTGACTTAATGAGTAGTGTTTCTATTGGTACTAAACTTAAAAATCTGCGATTAAAAAAAGGACTTACCCAGAAAGAGCTGGCAAAGCTTTTGTTTGTTACAGCAAGATGCATTGGAAACTGGGAAGCAGACAGAAGAAAGCCTGATATCAATTCCCTCTCACTCCTTTCTAATATCTTCGATGTTGATGCAGATTACTTCCTGGACAGTTCTATACCGGATGTTTCAAGTTCAGAGGTTATCGTTGTCGATGACGACAGGCTTATGCTAAATAATTATGTCAAACTGATCTCAGGTGTCCTTACAAATGTAGAAGTTACCGGATTTGAAGATGCTTCTTCAGCGTACAAATACGGAGAGGAGCATCTTGTTTCCATCGCATTTATTAATATCGAACTATTCGGAGAAGATGGCCCTTCCCTTGCCAGAAGTCTTATAAATCTTAATCCCAAAATAAATATCATCTTTTTGACCGGCAACCCTGAACATGCAGTCAAGGCATTGGACATCTTTTGTAGCGGCTACCTTATGAAGCCCCTGACCAGGATGAAGGTCAAGGATCAGATAAAGCACCTTCGGTTCCAGATAGCAAATATTTTGTAACTAAATATCCAGTATTTCGGAAAAAACACTTATTTTAAACTCTGCTTCTACCCACTTTATCGCCTCATCATCAAGGTAGAACGGGTTTGCTTTGTAATCAATCTTTATGCTCATTTACAGTTCATCCTTTGTATCATTAAAATAGGTTCTCAAAAAATATGCCGGTCCGCAGCTCCATGCATGGCAGTAGCTGTTCACAATGGTGCCCCCGTAGGGCGACTCGTTGGGATTTTCCGGATTATACAGTTCCCAGAAGGTATCGGCGGAATTTGCCACCATCCCTCCCCAGTACTTTGACATTTTCCTGTGAGCCACATCTTTTTTTCCAATTTTAATAAGTGCATCTATGTAGTTATGGTACATGTAGGGAGTCACCATGGTAATCGCTTCAGGGCAGGCCTCCATTCTGTCAAAGAGGCGTTCTGCTGCCTTACCTTCCATTGCTCCTCCAAGCACCATCCATATCTGCGAGGCAAAAGAGATCTGACTTTCTGCTCCGCTTACATAGAGCTTCTTCTCAACATCAAAAAGGAATCTGTTGGAAGCTTCTTTGAGCTTGAGGTAAAGCTGCGCATATTCCTCTTCCGCAAGAACATCTCCTGCGCACTGGGCAAGCTCGATAGCCGCCTCAAGAGCATACATGAAAATTCCCTGCGCGGAGGCCTGCTTATTGAGGGCAAGATTCCAGTCCACAAAGCACCAGCCAAGAACATCCGAGTCCCTTACCACAAAGCGCTCATCCAGGCATTGCCTTGCCAGCTCAATCTGTCTTTTGCATACATCAAAAAGATCCAGCACAGCTTTTTTATCCCCGGTCTTTTTGTAGTAATCCAGAAGAATCACGATAAAGAACAGGGAATAGTCAAACATGTTCGTGTCATCGACCTCAGGTTTCGGATCAAGGAATATACATGCTCCCACCCGTCCGTCCTCCTGGGTTAAAGCTCCAAACAGATAAAGATTTGACTTTACCATGTCATTCATGTTGTAGGTGACATAGTTCACCAGAGCCTGAATTCGAAGGTCTCCGATCCATAGTCTTCTGTCCCTTTTGGGCCCATCCTCAAAGACTGTCTGCATACAGTCATGGAGTGTTTTTACAGCCACCCTGTCAATTTCCATATCCAGCTCATCACTGCTGAAGAAGGGCAAAAGAGCTTCATCCGGGGCAGAGGATACTGCTGTGATTGCTGCATCATTTACCCTTAAGGAGAATCTGGAGCTGATATCGACCACCTCTATCCTGACATATCTGAAGGAGTATCTCCTGTCAAGTTCCATAACTGAGGGCACTATGTCCACATGGATCAGCTCCTCCTCGATCCAGGCCGGTGATACCCAGCCCTTATACTCTGAGGCATCCTCAAAAAGCTCGATCTCTCTTTCCGCAAAACGGATCCTCAGAAGTACCGGAGAGTCGGGATGAGCCCCTTCATAGCCAAGGTCCAGGGTCAGGTATCCCACATAGTGGTCCTCAAAATCCAGGATGATGGAGTCGTCTTTTTTCAGTGCGATAGACCTATATGCCGGACGGGGATCTCTTTTTATGACATCCCCATCCTTCATTAAGTCGATGCACTTACATTCGTTTATCTTATTTTTCTTTATTTCAGGGAAAAGAGCTGTCGCTTCCCGTAATAATTTCTCGTTATACATGTGCAAATATTCTCTTGATCAAATGATTATTGTTTAAATAGATTAAGAAGATCACCAGCAGTACTGCGTTTATGATCGACTGAGTCGTGGCATTTATCTGGTTTGAGAAAACCGCAAAGGTGGAATTCAGAAGGGACATACACAGGGCAGAAAGCAAAAAGCCCACCTTCTCATTTCCAAATCTTCCGATATAGCCTGCAATGAACATTGGAAGGAAGGCCGTGAACATTATGGCTATACTTCCGAAATTCAGCTGACCTCCGTTTATAGTGGTATTTCTTGCGGCATTCAGCATACCCACAAGTCCCATGAGTCCGCCGCAGATCGTGTAGCAGATAAGCGCGTTTTTAACCTCATTGACGCCGGTGGCTACAGCTACCTTCTGTCCTGACTTAAGGGCGTTGTAATTATAGCCGAAGGAGGTCCGCTCAAAGACAATGATCATAAAGATAAGAACCGACGCAATGATAACGGCTGCGTAGACCCAGGTCCCCATAAATCCTGACATGGATCTGTTCTGAACCTCACTCATAAGGTATTTTCCGCCTGTTATGGTATACATTATTCCCTCGTATACCAGGGTCACACCAAGAGAGACGATGATGGGCGGAAGCCTCAAAGCGCAGTACACGGCTCCCGATATAAGTCCCAGCAGTGCTCCCACAAGAACCGTTATCACCATCATAAGAAGTGCAGAACCGGAGCCACCTTTGAGAAAACTGTAGGTAATCTTCGCACCTATCACAGACGAGAGTCCTGCCATTGCTCCCAGGGAAAAATCAAATCTTCCGCTGTTTAAGTTTATGGAGAGCGCCATGGTGGTGATCATAACGATGGCGGTATACACCACAAAGTTATCAAAGCTCTTTGCTCCCGATATGATAGTCTGCACGTTTGCAAGGCATATTCCTTCCAATACCACTGCCACAGCAGCAGGGATTGCCAATGTCTTTAAAATTTTCTTAAGGGTGCTCATGAACTGCCTCCATTCATCACTTACTCTCGATAAGTGCCTTTACATCATCATAGGTAACGTCCTGACCGATAATGCCATCAAGACTTGCCTTGTCAAAAATAGGTGTATCTCCGTTGTCGTTTACATAGTACTTGTCAAAGGATTCTGCGTCTGTTGCCACAAGATAGCCCTGTGTAAAGGAGACAGCATTTCCCTCTGGATCTCTAATAACATTTCCGTCAATCGCATCCATTACAAGTGCGAATACAGGTCCGATGGAAGATGAATATTTGCCAGCAAGATACTCAAGAGAGCCATTCTTCATTGATTCGCTGTTCATGGCTGTAAAGGAGTCAATATCTGAAAAAGGAATGTTCTCCTGACTAAGTGTCTGGGCAAAGAAGGTTGTTGCCATTCCCACTGAGATAAATGCCTCAGGTGCTTTCTGGATCGCTGCATTGAGCTCGTCGGTGGTTGTGTCGCCATATCCCTGAAGGTAAGCTACCACCTCAACATCTCCAGAAACCTTTGTAAGGTCAACACCCTGATCCTGGAATATCTGTCCGATCATACCGTTCATATCATCTGTTCCGCCGTAGGTATCACCAAGTCCGGCGATCACACCTGCTGCGCGGTATACGTGCATAGGATTGGGGATAAACGCTCCGTAGATGGCAACGCTCTTTACGCCCTTATCCTTAAAATACTTGCCCATCTCCTTGCCGGCTTCAAACTCTGTCTCGTTTGAAGGTCCAACCTGGCCTACAAAATGCTCATAGGTCTTGTAGGTCTCATACTGACTCTCATCAAGTACGCCGGATGCAACTGCATAGTAGATGCCATACTCTTCGCAGGTCTCAATCTGCTGAACTCTGTCACTGCTTGAAAGTGAGATAACAGCGTCATATCCCTTTGATGCAAACTTCTCGATGGCTGCCTTCTCATCCTCAGCGCTAGCAAGAGCATCTGTATAATCAAAGGTTACATTGTAGTTGTTCTGAATATATTTCTCGTAGTAGTTTCTGAATCCAAGTGCTTCCTCGCCGCTGACGTCTGCAACAAGTACACCGATCTTACGGGTTTCACCCTGATCTGCGGAAGCTTCACTTGCAACCGCATTATCAGCGCTGTTATCTGTTGTGTCTGAAACCGCAGCAGGTGCGCTGCTGCCGCATCCTGTCATTACGGTCATGGCTGCTGCCATGGCAAGTCCGAGTACCTTTGTTACTTTCCTGTTCATATTTTTTCCTCCGTTTTCATCAGTTCTTTATCTTGGCAATAGTGCGGTTTTGTAATTCATTCCTGTGATATAGACCACTATCAGGAAGAAAACTGCGCTGATCACCTGTGTTATTCCGTATGCTGCACTGGAATCTATCACTATCTCCAAAATGTCGTTAAGCAGCATATATGAGAAGCCTCCAACCAGTGCGGCGTATATCCTGGATCTTGCGCCTCCCGATATGGGCATTCCACCAAATACTATGGCTATAAAGATATTCATTCCTATACTTGAAGCCGTTGTCGTAGTGACCGAAGGGGTATATACAAGAGTAAGGAATGCTCCGAGCCCTATACCTATACCTGCCATCACAAAAGCCAGTATCGTGTATTTGTCGGCTTTGATACCTGTAAGATAAGCGCAGAGGGGATTCCCTCCCACAAACTTCATCCTTCTTCCTGCCTTTGTGAACTCGAATACAAAGACTGAGACTGCAAAGAACAGCAAAAGAACCGCTATCTTGAAGGGCATATTGTCAAAGGGCTTTACTACACTGCTGGGAATGTTTATCCCGCCCAGCGCTCCTCCGTTCACCGTAATTATCTGAGCTGATACAGCTGACAGTACTGACATCATCGCGACCGTGGTTACAAAGGCGGGTATGTGGAAGATTGAGGCCAGTACAGAATTAAGCAGCGAACACACAATTCCCGTAAGGAGTATCACCGCCATCATCAGCGCTATATTCTCTGTTTTGTTGTAGACCATTACTCCGAGAGTTGCCGAAAACAGCGTGGAAGCGCCAAGACTGATATCAAAGGTTCCAAGGGTATAGATGAAAGTTGCTCCCGTCGCTACGATCGCCAGAACCAGCGCCTCATTGAACACGATCTTCAGATACATATCAAGTCTGTAACCCTTTGCATTCACCACGGTGCAGAAGACCAAAAAGAGCACCGCCAGCGCCGCCAGGGGCAAAAGAGCTATGATATTCTGCCTGTTTATATTTTTCTTTATATTCATTTCTTTTGCCTCCTAGATCATGCATCCTATGATGTCGCTCTCGGACAGATCTTTACTTCGCTTAAATTCTCCTGTTATTTCACCGTTCTTCATAATAAGGACCCTGTCGCTCATCCCAATGAGTTCAGGAAGTTCTTCGCTTATCATGAGAATGGCTTTTCCTTCGCTCTTAAGCTTTGACATAAGCTGATACATTGCCTGTTTGACACCGATGTCCACACCTCTTGTGGGACAATCCAGTATCAGGATTTCACTGCCGCAACCTATCCATTTTCCAAAGACTACCTTTTGCTTGTTGCCGCCGGAGAGCTGTGCTACTACCTGATCTCTCCCCGAGCATTTGATCCTCAGGGCATCTATCTGCTCGTCTACATATTTCCTTTCCGCGGACCTGGTTATTAGTCCCGCCCCGGATTTGAATATGTTCATTCCCGCAACTGCGATATTGTCCTTGATGCTGGCCTCAAGACAAAGGGATTTTCTGTCTCTGTCCTTGGATACATAGCCTATCTTGTCAGTCATTGCGTTGTGGGGAGAATTTATCTGCCTTCCTCTTGGGGATATGACAGCTCCGCTCTCGGGTTTAAGCGCTCCGAATATAGCCTCTCCAAGCTCATGCATCCCGCAGTCCGCAAGTCCTCCAATTCCCAGGATCTCTCCCCGGTGAAGTGTCAGAGACACATCCTTAAGCTTGTCATTAAAACACAGATTCTTTACCACAATGGCTTCTTCATCAAGGAAGCTGCAGTTAAAGTCCGGTCTGTAGTAATCACCCTCTATCTCTCTTCCTATCATGCTGGTCCTTATAAGATCTTCATCAAATTCCTCTTTAGCGAAGGTCCTTATAAGATTACCGTCTCTAAGGACTGTCAGAGTGTCGCAGACCTCCATTATTTCCTCCAGATCATGGGAGATAAAAATTACTGATCCGCCCTCTTCCTTCATCTTTTTCATGATGCCGTACATGATCTGTCTTCCGTCATGAGATAGTGCTGTGCTGGTTTCATCTATCACCAGGATCCTGGGTTTTTTTAGTATGACCTTTGCGATTTCCACCAGCTTCCTCTCCTGGAAGGAAAGGCTGTCCATCATATCCCTTCCGGAAATGGAGGTTATCCCTATATTGGAAAGGGCTCTGTCCGCTTCCTCAAAGAGTCTTTTTCTATCCACAAGAAGGCCCTTCTTAAACTTCTTCATCTCTGCCAAAAAAATATTTTCCGCAACGGTGATCCCCGTTATAGTTCCGCTCTCCTGGACCACCATTCCTATACCTTTGTTCAGAGCATCGATCATACTCTCGGGCTCCCAGGCCTTTCCTTCATACAACATCTGTCCCGAGGTTGCCTTCTGCATTCCCGCCGCGATGGATGATATGGTAGATTTGCCCGAACCGTTCTCACCTATGAGACCTCTTATCTCTCCAGGGTAAACCTCAAGGTTTACTCCGTTTAGAGCAGTCACACTTCCGAATTTTTTTGTTATGTTTTTCATTTCCAGAATCGGAGTATTCATAACCAATGAATCCTTTCTGTCTGAGACATTGCTTGTTTATGGATTCATTATATTGAGCAAATGGCTTTTACATAATTCACATAATCGCTCAATTTTATTGACTTATTATGATGTAAATATACTTTTTCGGATACTAATATGAACTTTTTTGACATTCACCTTCATTAGGGGTATTATTTAGCTGTTTTAATCAGACGTTCATTTCAGATATATAAGGGACTTAAGGATATGGATCATACAGCGGTAAAGCAGCACATATACGACATTACCGAAGTTGAGAAATTTTACAGAGACTACTATTTTGCCAGGATGGACAAAGACAGCCTGAAGGCTTTTCTTAATGGTCTTGATATGAAGTTTGTTCTGGACAGACACCTTCTGGTCCTGGAAAAACCCGAGACAATACCAGAGGTATTCGAAGATTCCTTCTTTTTCGATCTGTCAAATAATGACAGTATAGTGGTACAAAAACACGAGAGGTATTCACCGGCCATTGAGCACAGTCATACCTTTTTTGAGCTGAGCTACGTCTATGACGGCAAGTGCTCCCAGACCATCTCCGGAAGAACCATAGAGATGCGTACGGGAGATTTTTGCGTTATTCCTCCCGGGATCAAACATTCCATCAGCGTGTTTGACGACACCATAGTCATAAACATAATGCTTAGAAGGGATACTTTACATTCCATGTTCTATTCCTTCCTGAACACCCCGAATATACTCAGCTCTTTTTTCCTGAACAATATATATGCCAAGAAGGCCAATGACTACATCCTGTTCCACACAGGCTCCGATGATGGTATAGCTACTTCCTTTATCTGGATGCTGACAGAATCCCTCAACAGACAGGAATACCACTACCAGGCCATCACAAATACCCTGCTTCTTGATTTTTATCTGATAATAAGAAACTACTCGGAATCTGTTCAGATGCCGCTGTTTGACAGCCGTATAGATGTACAGCGATATGCTCTTATCCAGTATATTCAGGAGAATTACAAGGAGGTAACTCTCTCGGACCTCTCCGAGAAATTCCATTATTCCAACGAGTACACTTCAAGGCTGATAAAAGAGCTGACGGGCATGACCTACACCGAGATCCTCAGGACCGTGCGAATAGAGCGAAGTCAGGATCTTCTTGCCAACTCTACCATGAGTGTCGCCACCATAGCTGAAGCTGTTGGATATGACACCACGGAGCACTATATCCGCCAGTTTAAAAAGCACACAAAAATGACTCCTTCCGCTTATCGAAAGGAGTCTGCATCCAGTAGGAACAGGTAAAAGGCCTTACAGGAACTTCTCCGGCAGTGTAACGCCAAAGTCTTTTGCCAGCTGTCTTAAATTGTCGGTGGTGATGGTCTGTCTCTTGGTCCCTGTCATTGAGAGGGTCTTAACCAGTATCTCTGCAGATTTTTCCACGGTATGCATAAGACCGAAGGTGAGATCGAAATCCTCACCTGCAGCGAACATTCCGTGATGAGCCCAGATTGCAACATCGTAGTCTTCCATCAGTCTGCTGGTGGCAACAGCAATCTCTTTTCCCCCGGGAACCATCCAGGGCACAACACCTATTCCGTCAGGAAATACAACGGGACACTCTGTGGCCATTTCCCATAGCTGCCTTGTGAACACCTTATCTTCCAGGGGAAGCACAAAGGTAAGGGCGATGGTGTTAGTGGTGTGGGCATGATAGATGACCCTGTATCTGCCGTTTGTAACTCTCTTTTTGACCTCGTGGTTCATGAGATGTGAAGGAAGCTCAGAGGTTGGCTTTCCGCCGTTTATAAGTCCCCAGACTATCCTGTATTTTTCTCCCTTTTCATCTATCTCGACTATGCAGAGGCTGTCCTCAGGCTTTATTATCACGTTTCTGAAGAACTTTCCGGAGCCGGTCACAAGAAAGAACTCTCCCGCAAGATCAGGAACTACGGTTCCTATATCCTGCCACTGTCCCTCCTTGAAATCTTCTCTTACTGCATCAACTTCCTCCTGCTTCATCCTGTAGGAGAGGTTTCCACCGTTTCTCTCATGCCAGCCCTGCTGCCATCCATCATCCGCCATGCGAATGAATCCCTTTGTAAATTCCGCATCTAAAACTCTCATTTTCTTGTGATCTCCTATCCGTTATCTACTTACTTCAGCTTCTCTTTGAAAGGACTTCATCTTCGTAGCGTTTAGCCTCTTCAAACCATTTGCCATCGCCGGGAACACCACAGCTTTGGCAATACTCATTCCACACCTCTCCGAATGGCATGGTCTTGAGCTCTTCCATACGAACCATCAGCTCTGTGAAGTTTCCACTATCCTGCAGGTTCTTAAGCTCCTCATTAGGTGAGAGAAGGGCATATAAAAGAGCCTTCTGTGTGTTCCTGTAACCTGTCACCCAGGCGCTGATCCTGTTTATCGATGCATCAAAGTAGTCAAGAGCCATGAATACCGAGCCCTCAAGTCCACCGCAGCGCACAATCTCCTTCGCTATCTCTTTTGTCTCATCATCAAAGAGCACAACATGGTCGGAATCCCAGCGCACAGGTCTTGTGATGTGAAGAGCGATATTGGGGAAGAAGGATAAAAGAGCCGGTATCTTGTCGCTTACAACCTCTGTTGGATGGTAGTGTCCGTTATCCATAAGCGGAATGCACTTATTCTTGTGAGTCGCAGCAAAGCTCAAGGCAAACTCAGCGCTTCCTACCGTGTAGGACTCAACTCCGATGCCGAATACCTTGGACTCTACACATGGCTTAACCAGGTTAAAATCAAAGGGTTCTGACAGTATCTGCTCGATGGAATCCCTGTAGCGGTCTCTTGGTCCCTTTCTGTCAGCAGGGATGTCCTTGAAACCGTCACCTGTCCAGATGTTCATGACACAGGTTTCCCCAAGCTCCTTAGCAAGATATGAGGAGATACGAATGCAGGCCTTACCATGCTCTATCCAGAACTTTCTTGTCTCTTCATCCGGTGAAGACAAAGTAAGTGGATCGCATTTGGGATGGGAAAAGAAAGTGGGGTTAAAGTCACAGCCAAGGTTTCTCTGCTTGCAAAAATCCACCCACTTTTTGAAGTGCTTAGGCTCAAGCTTGTCCCTGTCTACCCATCCTCCGTTCTCCTCATCAAAAATGGCGTAGCTGGCGTGAAGGTTAAGCTTGGCCTTTCCGGGGATAAGCTTTAATACTTCATCAATGTCAGCCATCAGTTCCTCAGGGGTTCCGGCTCTTCCGGGGTAATTGCCCGTTGTCTGAATTCCGCCTGTAAGGGGCTTTTCGGGG
Source organism: Butyrivibrio sp. NATIVEDY162 (assembly GCF_045999815.1). Lineage (GTDB taxonomy): Bacteria > Bacillota > Clostridia > Lachnospirales > Lachnospiraceae > Butyrivibrio. The sequence continues at coordinate 3,052,963 of NZ_CP172573.1, read as the reverse complement.
TCAGTATCAAACCCTCTGACATCATCCCCCTGCCAGCAGTGCAGCGCAATCTGCGCCTTTTTAAGTTTCTCTATCGCCGCATCGGTATCAACACCAATTGCAGCATAGCTCTTTTTTGCGTTTTCGTAGCTCATCCGTAATCCTCCATTTTCTTTATCGATAGGTCTTTATGTCAAAACTGTTATAGATACAATCTCTTGCCCCGGAAAGATCTTCAAATATTCCGGCGCTTATCATCTGTATCACAAGATTCCCTATTGCAGTTCCCTCGATTGGGCCTGCGTAAACAGGCAGCCCCAATGCCTTGGCAGTCAGGCTGTTTAAATACTCGTCCTGACACCCTCCGCCGATTATATTGATGCCGGTGATTCTTTTACCGGTTATGTCCTCAAGCTTTCTTACAGTATCTCTGTAGCACAGAGCCAGTCCTTTGTATACGCACTGCATGGTCTGTCCTACACTTTGGGGTACCGGAAGCTCTTTTTTCTTACTGTAATCCTTTATGGCATCTATCATGCTGACAGGCGCAAGAAAAGAGTCATCATTGACATCTATTACTCCGGCAAAACCCTCGCATTTCTTTGCCTCTTCAATAAGATCCGGGAAGCTGTAATTTCTGCCGGTGGCATAGCTGCTCTTTTTGCCCTTCACATATTCGCTGCCGTTGAGTTCCCGCCTTACCGACTGGATTATCCACAGCCCCATTATGTTCTTTAAGAATCTGTATCTGTAGAAAGCCCCGCCTTCATTGGTCAGGTTCTCTATTCTTGCTTCCTCTGATATTATGGGCGATGCATTCTCTATCCCAAGAAGACTCCAGGTCCCGCTGGAGAGATATACGGAAGTCTCATCCCTTGCAGGCACCGAGAGGAATGCAGAGCCTGTGTCGTGGCTCGCGGGAAGGATGACCGTACTGCTAAAGCCCACTTCTCCGGCTATATCTTCACTAAGCTTTCCGACCACAGTTCCCGGAACAGAAAGCTCTCCGAAAAGTCTTTGCGGAAGTCCCAGTTTATCTATCAGTTCTTTATCCCAGCTATTGGTTTTGGCGTTCACAAGACCGGTGCTGGTGGCGTTTGTGTACTCCTGCTTCTTTACTTTCGTAAGAAGGAAATTCAGATAATCCGGGATCATAAGAAGGCTCTTTGCTTCCTCCAGGTCTTTGGAGCTTTCTTTTTTCAGTGCCATAAGCTGGAAAATAGTGTTAAAGGGCTGCCTCTGAATCCCGGTTTTCTCATACAGCTCTTTTTCCGGGATGATCTTATAAACTTCCCTGTCAATGTTCGTGGTGCGCCCATCTCTGTAAGAAACGGGGTTTCCTATCATCCTGTCGTCCTTGTCAAGAAGCACAAAGTCCACAGCCCAGGTGTCGATGCCGATGGTAACCGGAACCATGTTCTTCTCTTTGCAGGCTTTAAGCCCCTCTATAACACCGCGCCAAAGATTATCCATATCCCAGCAAAGATGTCCGTCTGCCATAACCTGTCTGTTCTCGAACCTGTGCACCTCCTGAAGATGCATTTTCCCATGGTCCATCCAGCCTATGATATGCCTTCCGCTGGAAGCTCCGATATCAATAGCAAGAAAATATTCGCTCATATTTAACCCTCAATACAATTGTCATTTATGATGCTATAATATTATGCACAAAGCTCTTTTTACAGAACCTTATCTATTGCAAAATGGAACCTTATTTGACATAAAATCGGAGTGATTCTATGAGAGAAGAAATACTTGAGAATCTGTACAGAATAACAGAGGAAGAGGAGCAGCTTCTAAACGGCAGAAGCTCCATTCAAAAAGAAATCTATACCTCGGAGGATGAGTTCGTTGTGGACAGCAGCAAGCTTCTTGAGCAGGGCAAGCTCATCGCCATCCGCCCCCACACCCGTTTTGCCTATTTCCCGGAGCACAGGCACAACTACATTGAGATGATGGTTATACTTAAGGGCAGCATCACCACCAAGATTGTCGACGGGGATACCCTCACCCTTACGCAGGGGGATATCCTCCTTATGAACCGCCATGCCAGGCATGAGATAATGCCAAGCGGCAGAGAGGATCTGGCACTTAACTTCATAATCCTTCCGGAGTTCTTCACAAGGGGAAGCGCATCCTACGACAAAGAGAACATTCTCCGTGACTTTATCATCTCTTCCCTTTCCGACAAAAAAAGGCAGCAGGATTATCTCATCTATCACACTCTTGGAATCATCACAGTAGAAAACCTTATGGAGAACCTCATATGGACTCTTATCAATCATTCCAACGACATGAACCTTATAATCCTCACCACCATGGACCTTCTTCTCATGAACCTGGCTGCCCTGTCAGCGGATACCCTGAAAGACATGCGCTCCAAGGGTCAGAATATAACCATCTGCGCCCTGGAGTACATTGATCACAATTACAGAAACGGTACCCTTGAGGAATTTGCCCGTCAAAGTGGCTATACTACTGCCTATTTAAGCCGTCTTCTAAAGAGCTATACGGGATACAATTTCAAGCAGCTCCTTCAGCAGAGGAAGCTTCAGCAGGCTGCCTATTATCTTGAGAACACCACTCTGACCACGGAGCGGATCATTGAGAAGATAGGCTATGAGAACAGCGCCTACTTCTATCGCGTCTTTGAGAAAAAATACGGCTGCTCCCCCAGGGCCTATCGTAAGTCAACATTTTAATGCCTTATTGCAAGTAGAGCATTTTGAATAACAATAAACCTTTACCATAGATCACATCCTCCATAATTTATAAAAAATTTTTTCTAAAATGTCGCCTTTGGGAAATCATTAACGTATATATAATCAGATAGATCAATCATTTCTTTTTTTAAGGAGGATTATCATTATGGATTCAAAGGAAAATAAGATTATATTAACAGATGAAGAGCTTGATAATGCAACAGGTGGAGGGTTTATTCGTAGGCCCTCAAAAAGCGACATTATACAAAATCCGGAAGCCTTCAACATTTCAACAAATAAGGATGCAAGTCTTCGTGCTGGCGTAGCTAAAAATGGAGGCCTGTCTGCAACTTCAACGGGCGGCTCTGGTTTATCCGCTAATATCCACAAATTATAAATTGATTCCACTTAAAAGTTTTTTAATGTCGCCTTTGGGAAATCATTAACGTATATATTCAGATAGATCAATCATTTCTTTTTTAGGAGGGTTATCATTATGGATTCAAAGGAAAATAAGAACATATTAACAGATGAAGAACTCGATAATGCAGCAGGTGGTTTTTTTGGAGACCCACCGTCAAAGCCAAAGGGTATGCAAGATTCGGAAGCCTTAAACATCGCAAAAAATAAGAATTTAAATCTTAGTGGAGGCGTAGCCAAAAATGGAGGCCTGTCTGCAACTTCAACAGGCGGCTCTGGTTTATCCGCTAATATCCACAAATTATAAATTGATTCCACTTAAATCATTTTAAAATGAGCTGTCGCACTAATTAGTGTGGCAGCTTTTTTGACGCCCAAGGCATGTCAAAAATCTAAGCCTTGGAATCCATGGTCCCAGACATAGAGCGAGTTCTGTAGGGCGGCATATGTTTATACAAACTTTCCTTTGCTTTAATAGCCTCGCCAGCAGAAGAAATGGCTCTTGCAGGGGTGTTTATGTGGGAAGTTCAGTTTTTTACTTGATAAAGAAGTCCCTAAGGGTCATTAGCAGGTCTGACTTGGAGGTTGATTTTAAGATGTATCCCTGGGGCTTTAGGCTCAATACTTTAGCAACGCTTTCTTTTTTTCCAACACCGGTAAGGAATATGACGGGGATATAAGCAGTTGAAGTTTCTTCTCTTAGCATCTGTAGTACCTGCGGTCCATCTACAACAGGCATCTCATAGTCAAGGAGAATCAGATCCACCTTGTTTTTGGACAAAAAGTTCAGGGCCTGTGCTCCTGATGCCACAAGATCTACCTTGTACACATCCATCAGCCACTCTCTCACCATCTTCGCATAGTTTGGATCATCATCCACTACCAGAATCCTCTTCATGGTGTTCTGCCTTGCGTGCTGCTTAAGCGCCCTGTTAACCTGTATACCAAATTCGTCTATGTCAAGTGGCCTGTCAAACCAGAGTACCAGACTTCCAAGCCACCTGAATCTTGACATCAAAATGCCCTTCATGTGGGTCTCACCAATGAGAATCAGTGACTTGTCCTGTTCCTCTGCAAACTCTGCAAGATACACAAGCGCTTTCATGAAATCCTCTGACATTTCATTAGGAAGATATACTACGAAAAAGTCAACGTCGCGTTTATGCTCATCTATGTCATCGATTCTTGACCTTGTGAGAACAGAGTCAATTCTCATGGATTCCAGCTTCATCTGAATGCTTCTGATGATAACGCTTTCCCTCTCGCTTATAAGCATTGCAATCCTATCTTTCTTATTTTCGTTATCCATACTCTAACCTTGCCTTCCCGGTCATTCTGCACCTTTGCTGACAGCTCTCAAAGCCTCCCGCTGTATGTCATCATCATAGGAAAGAAGTGCCTCTATATCTTTTCCCTTTATTCTTCTTTCATTATAATTCTTTGTTAGTTTTATGATAAGTGGTAATTGTACAATAAGTCCGATAAGATTTGGGATCATCATAAGTCCGTTAAAGGTATCAGAAATATCCCACGCCAGGTTTGACTCCATAACCGCCCCAAATACTATTATTCCTATAAATATAAATCTGTATATTTTTGCTGCTGTAACGCCAAAAAGGTACTCCGTAACCTTAGCACCATAATAAGACCATCCAAGGACAGTAGTAAATGCAAAAAGTGTGATAATGATCACCACAAACCACTCCCCGGGCTTTCCAAGCTTTTCTCCAAAAGCCTGTGTTACTAAAGTAGCATCATTAACTCCCGCCCTGACCAGTCCGGTAGTCAGGTCTATCGAACCGGAGCTCAGAATTACAACAGCTGTCATGGTACATATTACCATCGTGTCAATAAATACCTCAGCAACACCCCATAAGCCCTGATGAACCGGTTCTCTTGAGCAGCTTGTGGCATGCACCATAACAGATGAACCAAGTCCTGCCTCGTTTGAGAATACCCCCCTCTTGCAGCCGTTTTTTATAGTGTTAAGTGCTATCTGAACAGCCGAGCCTGCCGCTCCGCCGGCAGCAGCCTTTGGTCCAAGTGCAAACCGGAAGATAGATGCAAACACCTCCGACAATTCACTTATATTCATGATTATTACCACAAGGCAGCCAATAACATAAGCTATGCACATATATGGAACCAACATCTCGGAGACCGCCGCCATGCGTCTGAAACCACCGATAAGAATAGCTGCTGTAGCTATCATCAAAACAAAACCAATAATCCATTCCATATTAGAGGCGCCAAAAAATGACCCCATTTCAATTTCGTTTAAAAAAGTAGTTTCAACATTGATGGTGATCTTATTTATCTGAGCCATGTTGCCGATTCCAAAGGAAGCAAGGGCTGTAAACACACAAAACATAATTCCAAGTAGTTTCCCTGATATTTTTAAATGTTTATAAGAGCCAAGCCCATCCTCCAGATAGTACATAGGTCCACCTGACCATGCTCCCTCCACATTTCTGCGCCTGTAATACATTCCAAGAACATTCTCGGAATACTTAACCATCATTCCCAGAAAGGCTGCAATCCACATCCAGAAAACTGCTCCGGGGCCACCCATACATATTGCAGTTGAAACTCCTGCAATATTGCCGGTTCCTATAGTTGCGCAAAGAGATGTCCAAAAAGTGCGTCTTTGTGAAAGAGCGCCGGCATCATTAATAATGCGTCCTTTACCGTTCAATATTCCAAATGTGTTCTTCACCCAATGTCTTATATGGGTTAATTGAAAAAGCCCGGTTGCCAGGGTGCATATGAGTCCTGTTCCCAAAAGGAGAAATAATCCAAAGGATCCCCAGGCAAAACTATTTACCGCATTATTTATCCGGATGACTGTTTCCATACTGTCTCCTTTTTTATAGCCGAAAAATGCTGGTCCGCAACTTACTGTGATGTTTCACCCAGTAAATTCAGTATTCCATCGTAATCAAAATGACCTGCCATATTCTTAAGTTCTCTTATTTTTTCTTTTTCACTCTCAGGTATCTCGTATCCGTCTATTTCTTTTAATACATCATCTATTGCGTCATAGTCCATATGCTCAGCGCCGTCCCGTAGACCTTCATAAACACTCTGCAGAAGTACCCCAGACAGCTGTGGCCTTTTAGGCTCATTTTCAGGTTCTTCTTTTTCCCCGGTCTCCATAAATACATTGCTCAAAATGTCCTTATATCTCTTATATTCCTTCATAAATTGTTCGTGATTTTCATCAATGTAAGAGATATTGCCTTCCTTTCCAGCCATTTCAAGCTTCTCAGCTTTTTTAGATGACTCCAGGGCTCCTATCAGTTTGCAGGAGCTCTTCAAAGCATGGATTTTTATGGTGTAACTGTCAAAATCCTTTGCCTCATAATATCTCTGAAGTACATCATAGTATTCATCTATTGATTCATAGAATATTTTCAGTACCGATTTAAAAGCTGCTTCAGAGCCGCTTGCTTTTATTGCCGCTTCTCCATCTATTCCGTCAATTGATTCGTACCATTTGGGTGGTTCATCGCTGCCTGCTGCCTGACTTGTTCCATCCTCCATAGTATTGTCATAGTAATCTGATGATCCGGTTTCATATCCGCCTTCTTCAAAATCGTCATCAGTGTCCTTATCATCCCAGGAGTCCATCTCATAATTATCAAACAGCGTAGATAAGTTGTACGATTTATTGGACTTTACACAATAAAGTATTCCGAATGCTCCCGGCCCGCAATTAGACGAAATAGCTGCTGAAGCCTGCTTGAATATAATATTTTCAAAATAGGCATACTTACTGATCTCACTCTTAATCCACAGAAGAGTTTCCTTAGGAACATTTGCATAGGTAATAAATGCCACCTCCGGATCAGGAATAACATCTACAGGAAAAGCGCTGGCTATATACCCCCTATGTACATACCTGCGGTTTCCTAACCATATGCCACCAACCTGCAAGCGACTGTCTTTCATACGAAGGCACGGATGCAGATTAAGTAACTTTGCCATATGGTCAACACGCTTGCTGATGCGCTGTCCCCTCAACATATAGTCTGTTGAATCAATGACAAAACTGCACTTAAGTCTGCTCTTAACAGCATTCAGCTCTTCAGCTATCTCCTCAACCGAATCCTTCATCTGAGACAACTTATAAGCAATAAGAACCAGTATTCCCGTAGCTGACGATAGACTCTCTGAATCAATTACCGTCACATTATCAAAAGACTTGGCCGCTTCGCATGCTATCTTATAATCATCACTCATATTAGATGAAATGGAGATATGGATTATGTGATGAGCCTTTTTTAAGACTTGTGCAAAAAAGTCTGTATATGCCTGTTCATCGGGAGGCACAGATTCAGCATTTCTCCCGGAATTCAGATAACGAATAAGTTCATCCGCTCCCATCTGCAATCCATCCTTAAACACGCCTTCCTCTGTTTTAATAAGAAATGGCAAAATCGGAATATGGAACTTCTTGATTATGGATGCAGGAAGATCGCAGAGGCTTGTGGAAGTTATTATCACCGGAGCTTTTCCCGAATAACCTTCGGCTGCATTTATATCTTCACGCATGCTCATTACCTTGTTGGTATTGATAATGAGCTTCTCATGCTGTATAAATTTGGACAGAATATTCTCCAGAGCCTCACCGGAAACAGGCTTAACCAGATAGCCATCAAATCCCGCACGGTTATACAGCTCCTTGTTGTTGCTTCCGGCATTGGCTGTCAGCACAACTACAGGCGTCTGCCGGTTCAGTCCTCCTGAATGGTTTCTGATTTTTTCAAGGCATGCTATACCGTCCATCTCCGGCATAAGATGATCCATAAGAATGACGTCATAGTTGTATTTCAGGTCAAGCTCCAGAGCCTCTTTTCCGCTTGAAGCTTTATCAATGACCATATCTGTATTAATGAGAAGCCTGGCCTCAACCTCCAGATTCATGGGATTGTCATCGACGATAAGTATTCTTGCTTCAGGAGCTCTGAAGCTGCACTCATAGATTTCTCTTTCTACAAAGCTCTGATTATGGATGTTCAGTGCACCGATCTGTGTACCAACAGAGATACCCTGTTGTATAACCACTGTGAAGGTCGAGCCCTCCCCATATACGCTGTTAACTGTAATTGTTCCGTTCATCAGTTCAACCAACTGCTTTACTATGGAGAGCCCAAGTCCCGTTCCTTCGATGAAGCGGTTTTTCTCCGTATCCACTCTCTTAAAGGCATCAAAAAGATATGGTATTACTTCCTTTTTAATTCCAATTCCCGTATCGGATATTGAAATAGACAGTTCAACCGTTTTTTCATCCTTTTTCTCGCTCTCCACATGAAGATCAACAGAACCTGTAGTCGTATACTTTACTGCGTTGTTAAGAATATTGATTATGATCTGCTTTATTCTGACCTCATCACCGTACAGAACAGACGGAACCTTGGGATCAATGCTGACTCCCAGCTTCAACCCCTTATCCTGGGCCTTTAGCCACATCATATTTACCACTTCTGAGAGCATGTCACCTATCCTGTAATCCACAGGGACTATTTCCATGCTGCCGGCTTCCATTTTGGAAAAATCCAGGATGTCATTTATGAGTGCAAGCAGCATCTTGCCTGCACCCTGAATGCCTTTTGCATCTCTTACTACTTCATCTGATATATCCTGGTCCCTGAGTATAAGCTCATTTAATCCGAGAATAGAATTTATGGGAGTACGTATTTCGTGACTCATGCTGGAAAAGAAGCGGTTCTGAGCTCTTGAAAGCTCCTCTGCTTTTTTTGCTGCCTCTTTTGCACGGTTATTCTCATCCATGAAAAACAGATTCTGAATCCAGGTCATGGCAAAACAAATGAATCCGACCAGTACAATTGAGAGGAAAGAGTCCACCAGGAACAGTCCCCTTGAGTGGTGATAGACAAGCTCCGGATGGTAGTACTCTACTGCATAGCAGACAAGAGACATCACAGTAATAAGTACAAACATCAAGGCTCGAAGGGTTCCTGTCAGAACAAGCCCTGCATAGGTAAATGTGAAGATGATCCACAAAACACCTCCTCCTTCCACTCCGCCTCCAAAAAAATAGAGTGCAGGGTTAACGAAAAAGGTAATTCCGATAAGTGTAATATTGATAGCAGCTTTTATCTTATTCTTTTTTAAGGATACTATCATCAGAACCGGTACAAAAATAAGCGTACCTACTATAACCGCAATTTCATAAAAGCTTTCAGCTGTTACTATATCTCCGATTAATGCCAAAAATACAGTCACTTCAGATATGAGTGATAAAGCCAGATAGGTTCTTTCATCAAAGGGTCTTTGAGGATCTTTGATTGCATCTATTATGTTTTTTATGATGTTCTTTTCCTTCATACGCTCTGACCTCCCTTGCCTTTTCCAATCCTGGGAAGTTCCTTCGCCATCACTCGTTCAAAGTCAGCAATACTAATGGGTTTTGCGATAAATCCGTCAAACCCTTCCTGCATGAACATCTCTCTGGCTCCCGAAACTGCATTTGCAGTAAGCGCGATAACTATGGTGTTTCTCTTCATCTCTGATGCTGCCTGCTTTATCTGTTTCATGGCTTCAACGCCATCCATACCCGGCATCATGTGATCCATAAATACTACGTCATAATCGCCGTTTCTGTATTTGCTGATTGCCTCAGGCCCACTAAGGGCTGTTTCACTTTGAATTTCATAATCCTTGAAAAGTTCTGTGGCAACAACAAGATTCATGGGCTCATCATCAACAATCAAAGCTTTTACATCATTAAATACAGGCTTATCAGTCTGCCCGATATACGTCAGATCGCCAACATCACGTCCTTCATTTAATATCTTAATAACAGGGTAAGCATACAGCGGCTTAGGCATAACAATAACTGCACTACCGGGGCTGGGTTTGAAATCAGTTCCCGCTGATACTGCTACTACCACATCTCCTTTACTTAGTTCATCAAAATATGAAGAATTTTCTTCATATTCTTCCTGTCCCATAAAAATGACAGCTACATCGAGGCGTTCCAGAAGTCGTTCAACCTCTCTGACTGTCCCAGCAGGATATAGTGGAACTCTGATGCCTTTTGCAAGATTTGTCGCCATGATTCTGTAGAAATCACGTACTTTCGGAACAGTATATTTATCTGAGCGCACATGGAAAAGAATATCTCCCTTAAAATCCTTCGCAAGGTTAAGGCATGGTTCCATGTTAACTACCTTCTGAGGAATAGTCACACGAACCGTTGTCCCTATGTGTTTTTCGCTCTCAATTTTCACAAAGCCGCCCATTCTGTGAGCAAAACCATACACAATAAACAACCCAAGACCTATTCCGCCTGAGCTTCGATTGCGCTTTTTATTGACCTGAAACATCCCCTTGGATACTGAGGCTATGGACCACCTGTCCATACCTTTACCCGTATCCGTCATCTCAAGACACAGATTCACGCCATAATCTGTTTTTTCAGAAGACACCTTTACATAAATGCCACCCTTTCTGGTAAACTTTATGGCATTTTCCAAAAGATGTCTGAATATCTTATGGAGCTTTTTTACATCTCCGCACATCATGGATGGAACGGAAGGTTCCATGTCGACTATCATTTCCAGCTTTTTATCATTGTTCAAATATCTGAAAGAAGCGACCACATCATTTATAAGTGAGGTACACATATAGTCATCTTCCTCGAGAATAACTTTCTCCCTCTTACATTCAGTGTAGTCCTGAATGTCCTCAATCTGATAGGCCAGTCTGATTCCGGCCTTTTTTATGGAATACGCTTCATTTCCCACATTCTTTTTAATAAGCATCTCGGACATTCCGTTTACTACATTTACAGGAGTCCTGAACTCATGTGATATATTGGACAAAAAATCCTCCATGTCCGCATCCACAGCTTCTATCCGCTCATCTTTCTCAGCTTCGGACAGGATCATTTCATCGCGATCGTTTATGGTTTTTATGCAGCATACGTACATCATGCATACTATAACCGTATGCAGTAATATCCTTAGGATTCCAATGGTTTCAATTATTCCGCTGTTACTGTCTATAGCTATTAAGAACTGTATGATCATAATGAAGAAATATTCCCCAAGAAAAAAATGCATCATATAGCTCTCATTGAAAAATGAAAAGACCAACATAGCAAAGGAAATAGCTATCGGAATATCGATAAGGCTGCTGCCATGAACCCCATGATAAAAAAGAGCAAACATCTCATAGAGCATGTAAGCGATCTTCCTTATTTTGAAATCTATGCTCCCTGAAATATATATTAGAAGGAGGCATAATGTCCCAATAATAATGATAGGCGGAACCCAAAACTCCCATCCGGACATAATGCTTTCTATAGACAAAACAATACAGGTCAGTGCGATAATCAGTATAATGAATCTTTCATTACTATTCCGGTTCATAATAACCCCTCATAAATTAGTTATGACCAAACTCGTGACATATTAGACCATTATGTATTCATTATCACATACATGCCCTGATGAAATTAAAAAGTAATGATTAAAAATATATTAAATAAGAATGAGCCTTTAAGAGTCATCTTTCATGCAATTCCCCGATAATCTGTCTATTGAAATTCTTTATCATTATTTTGTAAAATACTATTGTTACAATTATCTCTTTAGTATCAAATCATTTTATATCATCAGAAAGAACTACCGGCTGTATGTCACAGCCATATCAGAGTACATATAACATTAAGGAGGACCATGCCATGGATAACGTTTTTGGAAACTCAACAAAAAAACTCGGATTTGGTCTCATGAGACTTCCCGAGACATCCAAGTCTTCAGAATTTGGAAACATCGATATCGACACCACTAAGAAAATGGTAGACTATTTTATTGATCAGGGTTTTACCTATTTTGATACCGCATGGATGTACTGCGGTTTTAAAAGTGAAGATGCTGCGGGAGAGGCTCTGACAAGCAGGCACAATCGCGACACCTTCACACTTGCAACTAAGCTCCATGGCGGATTTTTCAATAATGAAGCTGAGATGGAAAAAATATTTGAGACGCAGCTTAGAAAGACAAAGGTAGACTATTTTGATTACTATCTTCTTCATGACATTGGAGAAGACCATTATAAAAAGTATTCCAGGCTTGGATGCTTTGAATGGCTCCAGGATAAGAAAAAGTCCGGATATGTTAAGCATATTGGCTTTTCCTATCACGACAGGGCTGATCTTCTTGACAGGATTCTTACTGAGCATCCTGAGGTTGAGTTCGTTCAGCTGCAGCTCAACTACCTCGACTGGAACAGCGACGCTATTCAGTCACGAAAATGTTATGAAGTATGTGAAAAGCACGGAAAGCCCGTTGTTGTAATGGAACCTGTAAAAGGCGGCACCCTTGCAAACGTTGTTCCTGAAGTTGAGCAGCTTTTCAAGAGCTATGCCCCTGAAAAGTCAGTTGCATCCTGGGCCATCAGATTTGCTGCCAGCCAGCCCAATGTAAAGATGGTTCTCTCCGGAATGGGCAATATGGATATGATGCAGGACAACACAGGATACATGAAGTATTTCGTACCCCTTTCTGCTGATGAGATGAAGATAATAGAAAAGGCAACCGAGATCATAAACTCCAGCATCGCTATTCCCTGCACAGCCTGCGCTTATTGCGTGGACGGATGCCCCAAGAATATTCCAATTCCGAAATATTTCTCACTCTATAATCTTGAGATGCAGGAATATGAAGGAAAAGGCTTTACTCCTCAGGGAGGCTACTATAACAGACTTACCGAAATATACGGCAAAGCAAGCGACTGCATCAAATGCGGCAAATGCGAAAATATCTGTCCTCAGCATCTGCCTATCCGAGATAATCTCGAACTCGTAGCAGCAAAATTCGGGAAATAATAGAAAAAATAAAACTTATTGAAAAGGATTACCTCTTATGAATAAAAACTCAAATGGCGCAAACAATATGACTTCAGGAAACAGCATGAAACAAATCATTGCGTTTTTTCTACCTCTTCTATGGGGTAATCTGTTTCAGCAAATATATAGCCTTGTTGACAGTATTATCGTAGGAAAAGGAATATCTGACAAAGCTCTCGCAGCAGTAGGTGCCACCGGGACATTGAACTTTCTGATTCTGGGATTTGTTGTCGGAATGACAAGAGGCTTTGGCGTATTGTTTTCGCAGAGCTTTGGAAAAGGTGACATGGAGCTCCTAGAGAGTCACATAAGATCAGCCAAAAAGCTGTGCCTTATTATATCTGTCCTTTTCACTGTAATATGCATATTATCGCTAAAAGCTCTGCTTTTATTTCTAAGCACACCTGCGGATATTTTTAAGGATGCCTACAACTACTTTGTAATAATACTTGCAGGCATCCTTATAACTGTTATGAACAATCTTGTGATTACAATTTTGCAATCGCTTGGAGATAGTAAGACTCCTTTATATGCCATGCTTATCTCTTCTCTTGCAAATATAATCCTGGATATTATCCTCGTAATGGGCATAAGAACAGGAGTTGCCGGTGCTGCCATTGCGACAGTGGCAGCTCAGTTTATCTCTTACTACTATTGTCATATAAAGGTTAAAAAACTGGGAATACTTGATTTTTCATCCAGTACAACAGATACAACTCTGGAGCTTTTGAAAATAGGTTTGCCTGTTGCATTTATGAATTCCATAACAGCCTCAGGTGCAATGATACTGCAATACTTTGTAAACCTGATGGGAAGCGGCTATGTGGCAGCCTATTCCGCTTGCATGAAATTCGCAGGCCTCTTTGAACAGTTTGGTATGTCTGTCGGTCTTGCTATAATGACCTTTGTCGGGCAGAACATGGGAGCAAAGAAATACTCTCGCATACGCAAAGGTGTGCGAGAGGGCATTCTTCTCTCCATAATAGTCAACCTTCCTCTTGCAATATTGCAGATCTTCTTCCCCGGATTTTTAGCAAAAATGCTTCTTAGTGATGTTCAGATAATATCGTATTGTTCTGAATTTATGCCTATTCTTGGTATTGCTCTCTTTCCTCTGGGATGGCTGTTCATATACAGATATGCTGTTCAGGGAATCGGCAACACCTTTCTTCCTATGCTATCCGGAATCCTTGAGGTAGTCCTTAGATGCTCTTTCTGCATGACCATAGGGCGGCAGAGCTTTAGAGGCATTGCCATATCTGAGGTATCAGCATGGATCGGCGCATTTATCATGCTTATGATAACTTATTATGTAATATTGGAATTAAAATTGTGCAGGTGTCAAAAGTAAAAAATCCACAATACATTTTGCTGCATTTTCCATTGAAAGATATTCCGTGTCATAACAGAATTCATAACCATCTTCTGTCTCACAGATTTTTCCGGCATATATGTTTTGCACATATACTTTTCCCGATCTAAGCATCTAATCCACTCCTATCAATTGCTCCAGGGATCGCCTCCATTCCAAACATTTTAAGTGCAAACTCTTCCTGTGTTAGTCCTGCTTTTTTCCGTTCAGTTTTTATATATTCTCCTATAGTATTCATACCAATAGTATATACCCTATAGGGTATACCATTACATATTCCTATTATAGATTTTCTCTACATGCTTTTTATTACCGCCGATAAGTATAAGGGCAGCAGCAACTCCCAGAGCTTCAAATAAAAGCACTATTTCTCTTTGTCCCATAAACATACTAAGTACACCTGACAAAAGCTCTGCCACAAGTATTCCCGATGTACTAAGTACCTGGAAAGCACCGTTGAATCTTCCCTTCTTTTCATCAGGCACATAACTCTGAGTTGACGAAATTCTGATAGTGTAGCTGGTAACTCCAAGAATGCCCACCATGAAGCTAAGGAGCATAGCTATATAAAATGGCAGATACAGGTAAACTCCTTCAAATATTCCTATCATCACATAAACAAAAAGTGCAATGGAATACTTATATCTGGTTGGAAGTCTGTGCCTGTAATGATACATTCCTCCAACTGCTCTTCCTACAAAGCTCATACCAAATACAGCTATGAAAATATACTCTCCGTGGTCATAGTTATTCTTAAAATACGGAAGCCCTATAACATTCATAGCTCCGCCTGCCATGGCACTGAAGAGGAAATAAATAGCAATCGCCCTAAGCCCCTTTTCTGAGATCAGATATTTAAAGCCTTCTCTAATATCTGTTAGTATTCTTGCAATTTTCCCAAGGTCCTCATCTGTTATCTCGGCTCTTTGTTTTTCAATGTATTGCTCCTTAGTCTGTATCTGCATCTCCAGAGACGCCGCTATAAAAAAGCTTATACCATTTATTATCATTAGCGGCGCAATACCAACCAGATTGTAGAAAAATGTTGCAACAGGCACCATGACCTGCGAGAGCGTTTCAAGTACACTTGCAATTGAATACGCCTTTGAATAGTTTCCTTTTGTTATAAGAAGTGGATAAAAGCTGTCATAGGCAACCATATAGATACTGCTGATGCAGCCCAAAAGGAATGTTAGAGCTGCAAACATCGGGAAGTTAAACAGCCCGCCCCATATCGCAATTGCTACGATGATGTATATCACTGACATTACAAAATCCAGAGTATATATCATCTTTTTTCTTGAAAATCTGTCCAGTATCGCACCGGATATTATAGGCATTATCAGCTGCGGTATCGTATACATTGACAGGTAAATCGCATACAACATTGTGGATCCGGTGTAGTCCAGCACCATCAGACTCATGGCAAATCCCGCCATACCATTTCCAAACATAGACACCACACTTCCAAGTGTGATTATAGTAAAATCCCTGGTCCATAAGGGATTAGAATTAGTATCGTTTTCTTTTTTCATATCTTCCTCCGGTAATTATATCAAGTTTCTCTGCGCACCAGTCGCATCCATAGCGGAGCGTTTTTTATTGAATAGGAATTTCGGAGAAATTTCTTATTCAATAAAAAAGTCTATTCTTGTGTACACAAAAATAGACTCATACTAAATCCCTATATAAACAGAACGGAATAACGTACGATAATCTAATTTAAGAGTACACAAAATATAGCTCGGACATATCATCCAAACTGCTCTTAAGCGCATTTATTTCTGCTGTACATGTTTTGCAGCAAGTCATAAATGTCTAATACTTATTTACGCGCTTAATCATTAAAGTGTTCTCAAATCAAATTATCAAATGCTCATCGTTTCTCCCCTGTTAATTTTCTACATTATGTATGCTATCACAGGGTTAAATGTATTACAATATCATTTTGCCCTATTAAACAAAGTTTTATGGTATTATCCATATTTTAATAAAAAAGGAAGCACGTGTTTACATATTGATCCACATACTTCCTTTTTTACAAAAGTCCTTTATTTCCTCGCAGCTATGATTTCCTCAGCCATTCCAAATAGCTCATCCGCTGACATATCAACATCAAAGCCTATTAAAACGTATGAAATGCCATCAATTTCAAAATCCACTCCGCTTACATAATCGGTGTATCGTTCATCACTGCCATCGCTGATAAAGAAATGCTGATCTGTTTCAGCTCTTTGCAATTCTTCTTCGGTTGGTTTTTCATCCTCCGGTAAATTTAAATATTCATCATAGTTATAGTACACGTTTATCCCATCAATCTCCATAACCGCCATATCTCGTCCGGTGTCGTGGGAGTCACTGTATATGTCAGCGGGATCCATGCCTATGTATATGTCAGGGCATCCTGCCTTTTTGTAGGGTGAACTACTCCGACTTATAGAAGTCGGAGCTTCCTGCTTCAACCACCACTGCATCGGCTACGAATATACGTAACTCAACGTCTTACGCAATGTCCACAGGCGTTTGGTTTGGGCTATTCCATCCCTACTGTATATTTGGTTTAGGCTACTTCGAAAGACTCATTCAGTATACGCAATCCTTCGTTTAGTATGTTGATAGCGGCGTTCTGGTCACGGCTTATTGTAAGACCGCAATCACATTTCATTGTGCGAATTGTGAGATTTTTCATCTCAGGATGTATCTTTCCACAACAATGACATATTTGTGATGACGGAAACCACTTATCTACTTTTACAAGATATTTGTTTCTTTCTGATAACTTATATTCAAGCATCGACAGAAACATACCGTACCCATTATCAAGAGTAGCTTTGCCGTTACCAAAACCTTTATTTGACATAGATTTCATGTTCAGAGATTCTACGCATACAACATCGTACTGATTGGCTATCTCAGTAGATATTTTATGCAGATTATCTAATCTCTGATTAGCGATATGTCTATATATTTTGTTTACTTTACAGAGTTGCTTTAGATAATTATTGGATTTGATTTCATGCTTTTTAGAGCCTTGCATACGTGACAGCCTACGTTGTGCCTTGGCGAGTTTGTCATGGCTTTCACGATAGTATTTGTGATTTGTACCAACGTTACCATTATTATCTACATACAAACCGTCAGAAGCATAATCTAGACCAATACAGTTATTCGTGTCTGCTACATAGGTATTTATACTATCTGCAATCTCAAACAATACGGAAATATAGAACTTTCCATCAGATTCCTGTGATACAGTAGCTGATTTGACCATCCAGTTATCATCAGGCTTACGATGGATAACTGTCTTCACATTACCGATTTTAGGGAGTCTAATGCTGTTATCAGTAATGGCAACAGTGCCATGCTGATTGTTTGTAGTATATGACTTACGGCTGCGTTTTGCAGATTTGAATTTAGGAAATCCATTGTTTTTCTTACGGGATTTGCTAAAGCGGTTCTTGAAAGCGCTTTGTAAGTTTAGTTGTACATTCGCTAAAGCAAGACTATCTACTTCCTTGAGATATGGATAATCCTTTTTGTATTTGGCAGGTGTTACAGTAACAAACTTACCTGTAGACTTGTAACTCTCAATTTTATCGGAAAGCATGAGATTATAGACCTTGCGGCAACAGCCG
Source organism: Butyrivibrio sp. NATIVEDY162 (assembly GCF_045999815.1). Lineage (GTDB taxonomy): Bacteria > Bacillota > Clostridia > Lachnospirales > Lachnospiraceae > Butyrivibrio. Next base: position 3,034,975 of record NZ_CP172573.1, on the reverse strand, counting down.
AAGGTCTTGGCAAACATAACACTTTGTTCAGTTGTCGGATATGCTCTATACTTAATGGCTCTGTTTGTCATCTCTCTTACCTTGGGATTGTATATATTGCTTGATAATATCTACGGTAGCACCGCCTGTGGTCAGCAAACAAAAACTCTGTGACCAGAACATCTCTTTCCAAAGAGATTTGCGTATCTGAGGAAACTCTTTCTTGATAAGTCTGCTACTTGCAGATTTATACGCATTGATAAATTTACTTATCTCTGTGTTAGGCTGTCCTCGAAACAGGATGTGAACATGGTCAATGTCGTGATTCCATTCTTCTAACGTAATGTTATATGTAGGAGCAATCTTCTCAAATATTTCTTTGAGACGGCTTGAGATTTTGTCATTTATCACCTTGTTGCGGTACTTTACGCACATGATAAGGTGATAATGCAACAAGAACACTGAATGATTATTATTATCTAATTGCATGATATTTACTGTCTTTGTTATGTATGCGACTGATTTATGATTGGATTATAATATCATCAGATGCAAAAGTCAAGAAACGCCGTGTTTATCGCAATTCATCCCACCACCTATAGAGGTGGGGGATGAATTGCTCACGTCGTGTTAAATTATCTGGATCACAATTCCCAGGATCAGGAGGACTGCCGCAAGAATGGCAAGAACCATCCCGCCAGACTTATTAGATGCGGGATCTGCAAAAAACTTGTCGGCATGGGCATCCTGAGGGTTGTCAGGATTATAGGATATATCAACCTGCTCGCCCTCTTCAGGCGCCGGAAATACTGGAACACCCTTTATCATGTATTCCTGTCCGCCCACATTAAATGTGAAATCCGCCTTGTAGGTGTGTGTTTCATGATACCCCATGCCATGTTTCTTTTTTGTCCGGTAGGTTTTCTTGTGAATCTCTTTGACAACTCCAGATGTCTTACCTGACCTCTTCTCAATCTGCTTCCTGCTCTTTGGAATTTTTACCAGCAAAGTGTACATTGCCACAACAAAGAATATAATTCCTAAAATAATCATTGCTATTCCTGTCATGTCTCGTTGCCCCTTTCTTTACTCTTCCTCATATTTTTCCGAAAAAATATGATTCTTAAGTCCACTTGAGCTGCCATATCAGTCAGATTTGTCATCATTACTGTATGTTCAGATTAAAGCTCTTAACCCCCTGCATCTCGAAAGTAATATACACCATCTCGCCTTTTTTGAGCTTAACGGTGCCGGTTCTTGAGGTATATCTTTTTGTTTCAGGCGTATCATTATCAAATTTTGTATGATATTTTTCTTCAAATGCTTTTGCGTTTTGTATATGCAAGCTTGTACATATAGACAGAACGGAAGCCTTTCCTCCCCTGACTTTCATTTTGTAGCCTGTTCCTCTCAGATTGGCTACAAACACACTACCTACCTGTCCGGTGATACCTTCCGAATCGTGGCTCTTGATTCCGGATGCTGTAAATTTCCAGGTCTTTGTCGTGGGCACTTTAAAGACAAGACAGTTTACTGCGCCATTCTTGTTGGTAATCTTAACTGTCGTTTTTCCTTTTGTTACCTTTTTTGCATATTTCTTCTTTATCGCGGGCCACTTGGTATTAATACTCTTGGTAATTTTAATCGTCTTAGCCTGCGAACTTATGGGATTCACAGCAAATGCAACAGCTAACATAAAAACAAATATTGCAAATAACTTTCCAAGCTTCATAAAACATCTTTTACTCATATTCATATCAAGCACCTCCTTGTATATTGTTTAAATGTTTATTTGCATATTAATTATCCCATAATAAGAGTACCGAATCACAAAATATGACATTTTGTCATTGACAGTTAATCTGTCACATTTTGTGACAAATTTTTATAGAACTATGAATACTCAGCCTTATCCCATGATACAATAAGTTAAGAGCAAATCCGGTTAATGTTTAGGCATGAACATTAACAAATTCCGTGAGGTGAAGGTGATGACAATAGCAGAAAAGCTTGACTTTTTAATGAATCTTACAAGTACCAGAAACACAGCTCTTGCAAAGGCCCTTTCCTTCGATCCTTCTTATATCAGCAGGATAAGGTCCGGCAGCCGCGGGATTCCGAGAGATGTCCCCTTCACAAGGCCTGTCGCCTCATTTTTTGCCTCCCGCATCAGGGAAGAATATCAGTTTGAAACTCTTTCAGCAGTGATACTAGGTGGCGGAGAGCTCCCCTCAGACAAAAAAGAACTCGAAAACACTCTCTTCAACTGGCTTAAGAATAACAGTCTGCCCCAAAACGACACACAGCCACTTAGGGAGCTTTTGATCAACATAACAAACGTACTTGATGTAAAAGCCAATGCTTCCACAGATTCCTTTGATTCGATAGACATTGGATCGGATACTAAAGACTCCGGTCAGAGCATTCCGTTTTCGGTGTACTTTGGAAATCAGGGAAAAAGAGAAGCGGTACTAAAATTCTTAAAGACGCTTTTGTCCTCAGGAAAGCCCTGCCAGCTCTGCCTCTTCTCAGACGAGGATATGTCCTGGCTGTCAGAGATGCCGGATTTTGCAAAAGAATGGGCTCTGCTTCTTTTAAAGCTTATGAAGAGCGGCTCAAAGATAAAGATAATACATACAGTCAGCAGAGATTTAAATGAACTTATGGACGCCATAAAGAAATGGGTTCCTCTCTATTCAACAGGGGCAATCGAGCCCTACTACTGCCCCAGGCTTAGGGACGGCATATACAGAAGGAGTCTTTTTATCGCAAGGGGACACTCTGCGGTAATATCCACATCTGTGGAGGATAAAACTGATGAGATGGCCAATTTTCTCATCCAGGACCCTGCTGTCGTCTCTTCTCTCGAAGCTGAATACGACAACTATTTTGCTCTCTGCAGACCGCTGATGAAGATGTACACGAGACAGAACGCCGGTGCATTTATAAGTGCACTCGTTGACAGGAATACAACAACCGGGCAGTTCTATCTCTCTCACCCCATGCCCTCCATCTGGAGTCTTCCGCCCAAGCTGATCGAGTCCTTCGCCACTCGTGAGAACAACCCTGAGGCAGGTCAGATACTGCTAAAAATGAGGGCTCGTATGCTTGACATTTTAAAAAACGGCGGCAGGATCACCGAGATTTTATACCCCTATGATCCTGCAGAATCAGGAAAAAATCCGGAACTTCTACTCTCTGACATGATTTTCGGATCCCGCGTCACTTATTTAAATGACGAGTATATGCTGCACCTTAATTACTTAAAGGACCTTACAAAGGAGTATGAAAACTACAACCTTATCATATCCGACCTCATACCACCAGGCATGACTCTTCTTGCCCACACCGACTCTGATGCGATAATTGCCAACGGCAGCTCGCCCTCAGCATCATTTATCATATCCCATCAGCAGTTTTCCTACGCATTTTTCGAATATCTTGACCGCATTGTGTCTCAGCTTACCAGATGAAATAAAAAGCACATCCGGCGATAGTTCAAGTAACGGAATTGGTTTTCTCTATACTTTAGTGGTTATTCTCCAAGATCAATGACTTTAGGCTTATTTTCCTTCTCATCACCGCCTGTTTCGTTAATCCCTGATTCATCGCTCTGAGAGTTGGCTCCCTTGTGGATATCCTCAAAATATTCCACATCATCCGAATATGGGAGAGTCCCAATTTTAGCTTCTGTATCCTCTGTATACAAAAGGTTACCGGCTCCATCGGCATCATCCAAATCGTCATTTTCCGGACTGTCTATTACTCGGCTTTCTGCCTCATCATCATTTAGCTCATATGTTGTTACTCCGTAATTATTTTTGGGCATCTTCATCCTTGGAACATAGATTCCATCCTCGCCCCAGGGCTTTATCATAAGGATATCCATGAACTTGTTTTCTTTTACGAATTTAATGCTGATAACTGTACCTTCACTGTTATCTTCGCCCCTTGATACTACAACCTTACTCTCATCATCAGACAGATTAAGAAGATATCTTGCAGACAAAACCGGATCAAAATATCTGCCATAAAGCCCATCCGTATCTGACTTTGCATGGTCATTTAAGTACTCACCAAGTCCGTTTTTGCTGTAATTAATAGCATCATTATCCGAGCTGTTATAAAAATATGCTCTTTCAAAATCCTCAAAGGAGTCGATATCATCGTACATATCAAGGTGCTCACCAACAACCTTTAAGGTTCCGTCATCATCTTCACCAAGCTTAATTTTTTCTACCCACACATACAAATGGGGCTCAGAATCCATAGCATAATAGTGAATCTCACCCTCTGTCTGCTCCTCATCGGTAAACCACGCACATGAAATAGCCTGTCCTTTTATTTGGTAAGCAGATGGCCAAGGGCTTGACCAGCCAAAGTATTCTCCGTCCTCATCTTTAAACAGAACACCTTCATTAACAAGTTTTGTCTGAACATCCCCTACAGAGTCGGCTAGTATTCCCTGGACATTCCTGTCCTCAAAGTTTTTATTCCATCTGTTCAAAAGCTGCCAATTGGGAGATGCCTCAAAGTCTGTCTGCTTTGTATTATTATTTTTTACAATTTCAGTTGTACTTATTTCTTCCTGATTTATCTCATTTTCATCTGTATTCAGCTCTTTAGTAATTACTCCATTTGAATCTGTATTTTTATTCTCAGCTTCCTCGCTATTAATAGCTTCATTTGTTCCGGGCTCAACTTTTATATCTTCTGCCCTGCTCTTTTCTTCACTAGCTGAATTTGTCATAAAGCAGGCTGATAGCATGGTGCTTATTACGACCAGCATCATAATGAGCCAGAAAGAAGGCTTTTTATAATTAAAAATCTGCTTGACTCTTGTTTTAACTCCGACTTCACCAAATGCAAGGGGATAAGCCAGTATAAGTTTCCTGTGAGTACTGCAAAGAAGCAGCGATGTGGCATAGGATTTCTTTTCGTCAAGAGACATACGGCTGATTACACTCTCATCGCAGGATAGCTCAATATCCTTACAAAAAAGCATATATGAAATCCACACAAGGGGATTAAACCAGTGAATCGCAAGAAGCAGAAAACCAAACTGTTTGCGAAGATGGTCCTTTCTTCTGATGTGAGCTTTTTCATGTGCAAGTACATTCCTTCTGGTCTCATCATCAAGTCCTGATGGAAGGAAAATCGAAGGTCTTATTATTCCCAATATGAAAGGTGTTTCAATCTCATCTGAGATATAGACCCTTCCCCCCGCTGTGTTATCAGTAAGCTTTATAGATGCCCTGGTCTTCTTCCATATGGAAGCAAAGCTCACAATTGCATATCCTATTACTGCGATTACTCCCAAAATCCAAATCGCACATAGTATTCTAAAAACTGTGCTTTTCTGAATGCTGCCGACAAATCTGTTTTCACTTGTATGCGTTGTGATTATTTCTTCTGCAGGAAGGTTTTCCTTCACTTTTGCATTTTTAACACCTGTATCGCTCCTGCCCATTGCAGAAACATATCCTGCATCCGGGTATGACACAAAGTTATGAGTAGTTACAGATGTTCCGCTTCCTGTCCCCGCTGTATTAAAGAAGTTCTCGATAACACCGCTAAAATCCGGCATCAACCCTATTTTCGTTTCAATCTGAATAGGAATAGCAAGGCGCAAAGCTACTATAGTCCACAAAACACCCATAAACCACTTAGGTGCCTTTTTAAACGGAAATCTGATCAGAATAACTGCCAGCATAAGAAACGAAGCAGCTATACTCATCTCTATTATTTTTATAAAAACAGTCCCCATACTTTTCCCTCCGTCTATTGCCCTGAAAAATACCGTTTAAAGTAAATTCTTTAGGTCAATCCTTTGTTGTCATAATTGTTCTGGCATTGCCATATCTTCTTTTGTTCTAAATTTCTGCAGCCTTAATTCCCCACCCTGTCGATTATCTTCTTTATCTCGTCTATTTCTTTTTTTGACAGTTTCTGCTTTGATGTAAATGCCGCAAGAAATGCTGGAAGCGATCCACCAAAGGTCTCATCAACAAACTCCTCACTCTTTTTCGTATAAAATTCATCCTTGGAAATAATGGATGTGACTACTCCATCTTCATTTTGAAAAAGGCCCTTCTCACAGAGCTTTTTTAAGACAGTATAAGTGGTAGACTTTTTCCAGCCAAACTCATCAGAGCACAACTTAACCAATTCCCCTGAGCCTACCGGTTCTTTCTCCCATATGAGACTGGCAAACTGCATCTGAACTTCTCCTAACTCTATTGCCATAAACATCCTCCGTTAGTGTGTTACTTCTTTAAAGTTATTTTTACTCACAAATAGTCATTGCTTTTGGTCTATTCTTAATAGACTTTCTGTGTTTAGTTTACCCTGAGTAGACCAAAGTGTCAATATTAATATTTCAAAAAATAATTATGGATTCTCCCACAGCGAAAGCTGCTTTTTCATATATCCTTCAACATCCATGTCATAGGCTTTTTTCAGTGTAGCTCTGTCAAGAGCAGTTTCTCTTCCACCAAAAGCTATGATCTGACCACTTTTCATAATAAGAAAAGTATCGCAGATATTAAGTGCCAGATTGATGTCATGGAAAACACCAATGAGCGTATTGTGAATAACGCGGCCATCCTCAAGCGTTGTTGATTCCTCGCACCATTCATTAAGATAACTTACAAGTTCAGCCTGGTACTTAAGATCCAGGTGGTTGGTCGGCTCATCCAAAAGGAGAACCGGTGTCTCCTGAGCCATGGTCCTTGAAAGGAATACCCTTTGCCTCTGGCCTCCGGAGAGAGTATCTATCTGCTTTTTTCTTATATCCCATAGCCCTGTTCTCTTAAGGCTTTTCTCCACCACTTCTTTATCCCTGCTGTCAGGAATCCCCAGCATATTCCCGGAATACAGGTATCTTCCAAGCATTACAGTTTCTTCAACAGTATATGAAAAATATGTATTAGACAGCTGTGTCATGATTGCCATCTTTTTGGCAATCTCTTTTCGTTTATGATCACGGACCTCTTTTCCATCAAGAATAAGGCTTCCCTCATACGGCAAAAGCCCACCTATCGCACGGATAAGAGTGGTTTTGCCGCAGCCGTTTGCGCCAAGAATCGCCACTCTGTTTCCTTCTTCTATATTAAAATCGATGCCTTTAATTACCGGATTAGCCGCCATATTGCGCCCATATCCACAGATAAGGTTTTTACTTTTTAGAATCATTGAAATATACCCACAGGAAAAATGGAGCTCCAACAAGAGCAGTAACAGCGCCTACCGGTATCTCTCTTGGAGAGAGAATAGTTCTTGATATCATGTCTGCCAATGACATAAAAGCTCCGCCCAAAATCATCGACATCGGAAGTACGAACTTGTGCCTTGAGCCAAATATCCGCCGCACCATATGGGGTACAGTCAGGTCAACAAAGCCTATTATACCGGAAAAGCACACAGCCGCTCCTGTTAGGAACGAAGCCAGCACAAGCAGGATAATCTTGGACTTTTTGATATCAACACCGATACTCATGGCCTGCTCATCACCAAAGGACATGATGTCCAGCTCTCTGTGCATGAACATCAAAAGAATTCCTCCTATCACTGCACAGATTGCCACTATAATTCCATGTATCCATCGTCTTCCGGAAAATGAACCCATCTGCCATAAAACGAGCCTCTGTATGTGCTCACTTGATAGTGAGCTTACAAGTGTAAGTATTGCATTAACAAATAGTGAAAAGACCATACCGAATAATATGATTGTATGATTCTGCATATTATGATCTATGCGGGACGAGATGCCTATAACTATTAAAACTGTAATAAAGCCTGTCACAAAGCCTGCCACAGGCAAAGTAAACATCCCAAAGACTGATGTAGCAAACCCTGTCATAATGACACACGCTACGCCAAGTGTTGCGCCTGATGAGACGCCCATTGTATAAGAAGAAGCAAGCGGATTTTGCAAAACAGATTGCATGATAACACCACTTGCCGATAAAGCCGCCCCTACAAAAAAAGCCGTAAAAGTCCTTGGCATCCTGATCTCCCACAAGATCGATACCAAGGACTCATCAATATTCCCGGGAATGCCGGTTCCTGTCAGTTTGTGGAAAACTATCTCCAAACCTTCTCTGACAGGTACCGTAACACTTCCAAGGCTCATGCATACTACCACTACAAAAAGCGATAATATACAGCTCAATAGAATTTTTACATTCTGAGAATGTTTAATCACGCTGCGTCATCTACCTCTGATTCTTCTACTTCGAAGGGATCTGTTACATCCTTATAATACTCCGGATAGATAGCTTTTGCCATAGCAATCATAGCGCTTACAACGTGCTGGTTAGGCTGGTTTACCTGATCTGAGTCAAGCTGATATACTGCACCGTCTTTAATAGCAGTGACATTTTCCCAACCGCTCATGGTCAGAAGCACATTTATAACATCGGGTGTATACATGTCAGCTGTAAGTATAACCTGAGGATCCATTGCTACTGCAGCCTCTTCTGTAAGAGAAGGCCACTGATCGGCCTCTTTTCCTGCTACATTTGTAGCTCCGATGAGTTCGATCATCTCTGTTATGTATGTATTAGAGCCACATGTATAAATTGTCGGATAATCAGCAGAGGGTGTGTAAAGCTCGAAAAGTACGCTCTTTTTCTCATCTTCAGGAATTGTAGCTGCGATAGCTGCAAGCTCGTCCATTGAAGTCTGCATATCAGTAACGATTTTCTCTGCTTTATCAGATAATCCCACAACACTGCCTATAAATCTGATGTCCTCCTGAATGTCAGCAAGACTTGAACTGCTGGGAATATCACAAACACAAACGCCTGCTTCCTTAACAGCAGCAAAAACATCATCACCGTGGCTTGCACTCATTCCTGATGTGAATACTACGTCGGATGACAGAGCAATTATCTGCTCCTGGTCAGGTGTCATCATATCAAACTGAGGTATGTCTGCTTTAAGCTCAGCGCCGTAGCTTGCACCTGAGTTGGTATCACATGCCACGATTTTGTCAGCAAGACCTAAATCTATAAGTACTCTTGTTATGGACGGTGCCATTGAAACAATTGAATTAATTTCTGTGGGAACAACGATATCATTTCCTGAGCGGTCCTTGGAAGGTGCCTCTGCCTGCACTTCTTCGCTTTTGTCTTCTGAAGTAGCTTCATCTGCTGTTTCTTCCGCAACTGTTGTGTCGTCTGCGCCTTCTGTCTCTCCCTCAGCTGCTGCCTCTTCTGTTGTCTCTTCTGTTGTCTCACCAGCTGCTGTCTCCTCTACAGCCTGCTCAGTAGATGCTTCAGATGAGCTCTGAGTTGAAGCGTTGTTACCGCATCCGGCAACGATGGTTGAGATCATAACCGCAGTCATGATCATAGAGATAAATTTCTTTTTCATAATTTTTTCCTCACTTTCTTTGTATCGAAAAAAGTTTGTATGTGGCTTCCCACTTCATTCCCTTTTAATTGGCTCCGAAAAAAATACTGCCCGCCATCCTGCAAGCAGTATTTCCTCTGGTCACACCCATACGTTACTTAATATACTTTTTAATGATTAAAATGTCAAAATATTTATTAGCTTTCGCATATATTATAAAAAGAATCATTCCTCCGTAATAAAGCACTGTAATGCGCCGATCAAATTAGCTTCATTACCAAAGGTGCAGCGTACCACCTCTGCATGAGGAATGACATAAGGACATGAAGCATACAGCTTATCCAGCTCCTTTCGGATATGGTCAACCAAGGCATCCTGAGCACTAATGCCTCCGCCGATAGCGATTTTTTCAGGATCATAAATTGTCTGCAGGTTAAACAGCTGTCTTGCTATATTTCCGGCATAGATGCTAAGTGCCTCCTTTGCCTCTTCGCTCCCCTTAGCATAGGCGTCAAATACACGCTGTCCACCCACCTGCTCAGGATCTTCGCCAATTCGCTCCGCATACAATCGGCACAGCTCCTTAGCGCTGCACTGATTGCCCCAGTATTCCTTCCGCATAGGTCCTGGCTCCTCTGAAGTCCTTATGTAAGATACCTCACCTGCAGAAAAATGCTTTCCGCGCAGAAGCTTATGATCATGGATCAGCCCTCCGCCAATCATGGTCCCTAAGAGAATGACCATTCCATCGGACACATCCTTTAATGCACCAAGGCCGGCTTCCGCCATGGCAGCACATTTGGCATCATTTTCCATAATTATCCTTGTCTTGCAGTTTTTATACAGTGCATCCCGTAAGTAAAAATCGTTGTTGTATGTCAAAGCGCCGCCCATGACACAATATCCACGTTTGTTATCTATGATACCCGGCATGGAGATGGCGATGCCTTCAGCTTCCTTATGCTCATCATAGATTTTTGTCAGAGCATCCACAAAAGCCTCTCTGCCCGCCTTGGGTGTAGGGCGTCTGCCTTTGGCATAGATTTTTGCATTTTCATCCATAAGGGCATACTTGATATATGTGCCACCGATATCAAATACCAATACTTTCATAGAGCCTCTCCTTTGCTACATACAACCGGTTAATATCTCCTCTATATAATCATAACACCTAAAAGATCAGCTTTTCCTTCATCTCATTATATTTTTCCGATGTCATAAGCGCTGTTTCACTTGTTCCCTTTAAAGTAACCGTATAGGTCCATCTGCCATATATTTCAAGTTTTTTTACAGCATCAGTGCGGATAATATAAGATTTGTGGCATCTCATGAATTTGTCAGGATCCAGCTTTTCCTGTATGGATGAGAGAGAAGCCGTTGTCAGGAAAATTTCATCATTGGTGATAATTCTGCAGGCACCGTCTGACCTCTCTATCATTATGATGTCCTTGGTATCAATAAGATTGATTTCTTCCTTTCCTCTGATGACAAGCTTTTCAAGGGATGACTCACTTTTATTTTCAGAATTCTCACTGTTTTCTTCATCTACCATTGATTTGATTCTGCCAAGAGTTTTTCCTATCCTCTCAAGATCAAAGGGTTTCACAAGGTAATCAAAAGCATATATTTCAAAAGCATTGGCCATGTACTCGCTGTGGGCTGTGGCAAAGACAATCTTGACCTTAGGGTCCACCTCTGTGATTGCCTTTGCACACTCCAGACCACTTTCTCCGGCAAGATCTATATCCATGAAAACAACGTCCGGGTGAAAACTCATAAAGTCGCTGATAGCAGTAGCAAAATTCCCACAGGCAGAGACAACATTACAGCCCTTTGTCCTCTCGACCATCTTCTTCAATATGCCTCGTATCTGCTCCTCATCCTCTACTACCATAACTTTGATCATGTCTCGCCCCTTTTAAATGCCTTATTTATTATCATCCTTCTTGATTTCGACATATTCGGCAATACTACTTCCGATGTCATTCTTCATCTTTGTATCTGCCTGAACATTTTTCAGATTGTAATAATCCAGAACCCCAAGATTTCCGGATCTAAGAGCCTCAGCCATGGCTCTGGGAATATCTGCCTCAGCCTTTACAACCTCAGCCTTCATTTCCTGCTCAAGAGCAACAGCCATAGCTCTTCTCTCCTCAGCCTTGGCCTGTGCAATTTTTGTATTAGCTTCTGCCTGCAGACTCTGGAGATTTGCTCCTATATTTCTGCCAATATCTATATCAGCTATATCTATGGAAATTATTTCATATGCTGTACCTGAATCCAAGCCCTTTTCCAAAACCACTTTAGAAATATCATCAGGGTTCTCCAAGACGCTGCTATGTGTAGCTGCTGAGCCAACTGTGGTAACGATACCCTCTCCTACTCTTGCAAGAACTGTTGCCTCACCTGCACCTCCGATCAGCTGATCAATATTGGTTCTTACAGTTACACGTGCCTTAACCAGCAGCTCTATACCATCCTTCGCAACAGCAGAAATCTGAGGAGTTTCGATTACCTTCGGAGTAACACTCATAGTAACTGCCTCGAATACATCTCGCCCTGCCAGATCAATAGCAGAAGCCTGTTCAAAAGAGAGGTTCATGCTTGCTCTCTCTGCTGCTATCAGAGCATTTACAACGCTGTCCACATTTCCGCCTGCTAAGTAATGAGCCTCCAGCTGATTGGTTTTAACGTCAATTCCTGCCTTTGTTGCCTTTATCATAGGGCTCACTATCCTTGCCGGCTTAACTCTTCTAAGCTTCATCCCAACCAATGAAAAGATGCTTATCTTAACACCGCTGGCAATAGCTGAAATCCACATTCCTACAGGTATTACAGTAAAGAATACAATTAATAAAATAATAATAAGTGCTGCGATTATAATGGATGCTTTCATTTATTTCTCCTCCTCAACTATTATCCTGTTATTTTTCACTTCTGTTATTACAAGAGCTGCATCTTTTTTTATGTAATAATTCGATGACATGACATCCAGTTTTACCCCATCAAACTCACCCTTCCCTGCAGGTCTTAAGTCTGATATTGCAAAGCCTTTTTTTCCAATCAGATATTCCATGTCCTTCTCATCTATAAAAAGATTATTGCCCTGCAAATCCGTATCAAGCTTTATCGGTGATTTTATTTTCTTGGAACTAAATATCACTATGCTACTCACTAGCATGACTGCTATGATGACAATAGTGATGACGCCTACAACTATTCTCTGAGATGCATTCTGTCCCGTCAAAAATATTCCTGCCATGGCACATATGATTCCGGCTATTCCGGGTAATCCAAATCCCGGCATAAAGAATTCAACCCCAATCAGCAATATCCCTATGAGCAGCACAAGTACCCCTAATATTTGAATTGCTCCCATAACTACACTCCTTTTTCAAAGCTAACAGTAAAAATTGTTTCCTCACTATCTGATGTGAGCTCAATTTCTCCTTTACTTTTGCACACTATTTCAGAAACGATTGCAAGTCCCATACCATGCCCGTCGCTAGCCTTTGTGGTAAAACCTTTTTTAAAAATTATCTCCCTTATATTTTCCGATATCATAGGTCCATTATCTTCTACTGAAAAAATGTAGCGCTCCTTTTCTTCAGTAATATTGACCCTTAGTTTCTTTTCCTCGATATCACTTTCTTCCAGTGCCCTTTGCGCATTATCTATAAGATTGGACAGAACCTTGCAAAGCTCCCAGTCCTCGATTCCAAGGTTCTTTAAGTCTGACTTCACCTCAATTACAAACTCAATTCCCTTTGCTTCGGATTCTGCTGATTTTGCTGCAAGCAGAGCATTTATAGCAGGTTTTGACGTCTTTACAGCTTTTCCTGTTTTCAATAGCTCTTTATAGACTTTCCTGAGGTATGAATTCATCTCATCATATTCCTCCAGTTCCATCAGTCCATATACAATTTGCAAATGATTAAGGTAATCATGTCTGTCCATTCTGAGCCTGTCGTTAAGCTTACACAGATTATCGATGCTTTCGCGAAGAGCATCATTTCTGCTTAAAAGCTTACGATAATTCCTTACCAGTACAACAATGCAGACTGCCAGTATAGCTACCAAAGTGGCACAAAAGACAAGATATAAGGTTTTTTCGTCCACAACCGCCTCCGTATTATCTATAATCTGATAATATCATTCAATATTCCGTTCACAATGCATATCATCTAAATTATACAAAAAATCTCCTGAAATGACATTATTGCAAGCAAAAAGGAGCATGCGTAAAGCACACCCCTTTAGTTTATCCATAGTGTTTACTATACCCTCTATCAGCTCAGATCACCTTATCTGATCAGGTTTTCTCTTTCCTTCTGCTCCATAACCATTATTTTCCTCCCCTGTATATCTCAAAAAATCACGTTTTACGTATGATTCACGTTTGATTATCTCCCAATATTATATTCTATTAGTGCTGTATCTGCTTAATGTAAGTCTTTCTTAATTCCATAATATTAAGCCTTTTCTTTATACTGCTTTTTCCTCGTCCATTCCTTTTATACAAAACATTCATGTTACATTCCAAAAAGAATATTATGAAAAAGTTCTGCAGTTCTCTCTTTTCCGATGCCCTTAACAAAGACATCTGTAGAAGGACCGCCATTTTCAAGTAAGCCATCTATATAGAACAAAGCCTTTTCTTTTTTGGCGTTTGCATCCACAACAGGCTTTACCGGAGTCTCAAGAAAGTATGTCAGGTACAATCTTGTAAGCTCATCAAAAGCTTCAGTAACAGTCTTATTTCCTTTAAAAGAAATACTCTGTGAAAGCTTTATGTCATCATACCAGTGTTTTCCCGGATCCCTTTGTGGAAGATTTTCATATTTATCTATTAAATCATCTAGTTTTTCAAAAGAGTTCTTCGTAACCATAGTGTCGTAAAGCTCAGTGATAAGCGTATCATTTCCCATGGCAAGAATTCTGTCATATGAGTAAAGCGGCAAATCAATTTCAAAAGGATTGATAACAAGTGTATCCATCTTCATTAGCCCGAAAAAGCCAGATGCGCTCATAATTGAGACATGCCCAAGCCCGTGAGCTCTAAAGGCTTTAATATCAAATTTCATCCCACTGACCTTAAGATTTTCATAAGCAGAAGTATCAATAGGAGTAAGCGAATATTTGGATGTTACTACACCAAGTAATATATTAAGATCTATCATACATGCCTCCGACGATGAAATCCTTTGAAACATTTTCCCCATTCAAGTTATTTGTAACCATAAGAAATCACATGACAACGCGCAGCCAAGAATCCATCTGCGCCAGAAAACCATATCCACAGCCAAAATCGATAATCCTTACCGGCTTGTCAATCTTCCAAACACATTTTACAAGGAATTCAAAATAATCATTGTTCCACATATTCTTCCTGGAACTATGCAAAAAATCTTTCTCTAATCCCCAATCTGTCATATACAAAAAATCCTTTTTACCTCTCACAACCTCTTGTAAGTAAAATTACTTCTCCATTCCTATAGTTCACTCGCTCTTTATCTGCTTTGAAGCCCACATTCTTCATTATTCTAATCAAAGTATGCATAAAGAAGCCATGTGTGACTACAGCACAATCCTCATTATGCTTTATTATCATGTTCACAAACTGCTCTGCTCTCTTAGAGGTCTGCTTCCTGCCTTCAGGTTGTCTTTTATTTCCGATTAGCCACTGCAGCCTTCCTAGAAAATTCCAAACACCCAACGGCAAACGTATTGCTATATCAAATCCTGAATGAAGCGGAACCTCATTTAGCAGTGCTGTCCTATTGAAATCCTCTTCTCCAAATATCTTTTCTGCAGTTTGTAGAGTCCTGTCCAAATCGCTAATATAAATCTTTTGAATATCATCGTTCACTGTATCTACAGATGCCTTATCAATCGGAGCTTTGTCATATAACGCACTCTGCTCATCAAACTCAGCAGATGTGCACCACTTTTTCCAATCATGAAGTACTTTTCCATGCCTAATTATCATCACTCTCATTTTATTGATACCATCCAGTTATCACCCTCAACAAGATATTGGAACTCAGTAAGTTCCGGATTATTTATTACTTCCAAAAGCTCATCCAGATCATCAACTGTTTCAAATTCTGACAGTTTACTTTTCTCTACCCACTCCATCTGGCCTTCATCTGAGGAGATAACATTTCCGACAAACTCGCTTGTTTTGAAAAGAAAAACTATATATCTACCATTTTCGTATTTGCCGTCCTTGATTGGGAACTGCTTGACTCCTACCAGCTTAGGATTACTAATCTCGAGTCCTGTTTCTTCTTTCATCTCACGTATTACCGCATCAACAAAAGACTCTCCCATTTCAACATGCCCCCCTGGAAGAGTGTAGCCTTTCCAATCCTCTTTGACTCTATTTTGAAGCAGCACTTTGTCTCCATCTGAAATGAGGCAAAGAACTGTTAATTCCACTATTTCTGTTCTGCTCATGTTTTCCTCATCATGCTTATGCTTTATAGTTTTAAAACTGCAATTAATTCTTCTCCGTCCACATCCCCTGTTTCTACAAATCCAAAAGACTCATAAAGAGCTTTTGCCACCTTATTCTCCGGTTCATATGAAAGCCAACAGTACTCAGCTTTTCCACATGGAGATGTCCTAATAAATTCGAGCGCAAGTTCTATTGCTTTTCTGCCATAGCCCTTTTGCTGATATCCCTTGTCTATCATCAGGCGCCATAAATTATAGTTTTTATCTGCTACCTTAGGCGCATCATCCCAATAGTCATCTTTGTCGTATCCGATCATAACAAATCCAACAAGTGTATCATCTTCATAAATTCCAAAAGGAAACGCGTAGCCATTATTGGTGACAGTTGTATAAGCCTCAATGATACTAACCTCATTAGAAGCAACGAATTCTCTCTGGTCGTCATTAACAGATAGTTTTAAAATATCCCAAACATTTTTACCATTTATCTTCTCAAGTCTTAACATGTAGCATTCTCCCCAAGTAATACTTCTAGCTGCTTTGACCAATAATGACTTTTCCAATTGTTCTTCAGTAATAAATCCATCTAATGCTTTTTCAAAAGTAATGTTCCCACTTTCACTATGAATCTTTAAGTCCCGCAATTGTCCGTTTCCCTCAAGATGGTGAAAGTCTTCTTCAGCAAATCTGACTCTAACCTCAAAGCCTTTGCCTTTGTATGCCAAACAGAAATAGTATTCTATAGTTAAAAGTTTTTCAAATGCTTCCGCATTTATTTTAATCTTATTTTCCACACCGCCTCTATAATTAAAGCCCCGACTCTCGTCGAGGCTTTAATTATATAGTGTTTTCTTTTCAGCTTGCGCCTAACTGGCTCGCGGTTGTCACACTAAACCCGCCCATAGACTCCATGCATCCCCCTGCCAGTAGGGATTTACACTTCACAGCCAACAAATGCTCAAAGTCATTTGTTACAACTTCAATGTACAGTATAGAAATCAACCTGTCAAATAAAATCTTTCAAAAACATGACACTATTTTAGCACCGAAAGCACCGCCTCAGAACGTGCATAAATACTACCTTTTAGAATAAATCTGAAATTTTTAGAGCCAAATTAGAGCCAGTGACCATTTTAAGCCAGATTGTATACAAAAAAACAGCTCCCAGAGAAACTCTGGAAGCTGTATAAAATCTAGGTTTGTTAAGATTACTCAACGATTGTAGCAACACGGCCTGAACCAACTGTTCTACCACCTTCACGGATAGCGAACTTAAGACCCTGCTCCATAGCGATGGGGTGGATAAGCTCGATGCTCATTGTTACGTGGTCACCAGGCATGCACATTTCTGTACCTTCAGGAAGGTTGCAAACACCTGTAACGTCAGTTGTTCTGAAGTAGAACTGAGGTCTGTAGTTGTTGAAGAAAGGAGTATGACGTCCACCTTCATCCTTTGTAAGAACGTAAACCTCAGCAGTGAACTTCTTGTGGCAAGTTACTGTGCCGGGCTTTGTGATACACTGACCTCTCTGGATACCATCACGGTCTACACCACGAAGAAGAAGACCTACGTTGTCACCAGCTTCGCAGTAATCCATTGTCTTACGGAACATCTCGATACCAGTACATACAGACTTAGCTGTCTCTTCCTTGATACCAACGATTTCGATTTCGTCGTTAAGGTTGAGGTGACCTCTCTCTACACGACCTGTAGCAACTGTTCCACGACCTGTGATTGTGAATACGTCCTCAACAGGCATAAGGAAAGGCTTATCTGTCTCACGAGTAGGTTCAGGGATGTAAGAATCAACTGTGTCCATGAGCTCCATAACCTTGTCGCCCCACTCAGACTTAGGATCCTCAAGAGCCTTAAGAGCTGAACCACGAATGATCGGGATATCATCTCCAGGGAACTCATACTCTGTAAGAAGGTCTCTGATCTCCATCTCAACGAGGTCAAGAAGTTCAGGATCATCAACCATATCGCACTTGTTCATGAATACGATGATGTAAGGAACACCTACCTGACGAGCAAGAAGAACGTGCTCTCTTGTCTGAGCCATAACACCATCAGTAGCAGCAACAACGAGGATTGAACCATCCATCTGAGCTGCACCAGTGATCATGTTCTTTACATAGTCAGCGTGGCCAGGGCAGTCAACGTGTGCGTAGTGTCTTGATGCTGTCTCATACTCGATGTGAGCAGAGTTGATTGTGATACCACGCTCCTTCTCTTCGGGTGCCTTATCGATCTGATCGAAAGCAACAGCAGGGCTGAATCCTCTGTCTGCAAGAACAGTTGTGATAGCTGCTGTAAGAGTTGTCTTACCATGGTCAACGTGTCCGATTGTACCAATGTTTACGTGCGGCTTACTTCTGTCAAACTTAGCTTTTGCCATTTTTAAATATCCTCCTTAAATAAAATGTCACATCAACATTTTTTTTCAAAATAACCGACTATACCGATTATATTAAAATTTTGGCTTTAAATCAAGCCTAAAATAGTATAAACAAGGGCTTATGCCACGATTTCATTAAGAAATCGCGGCCATCCCATTATTTATTATGCATTTTTGTTAGAAAGTACTTTCTCCTGGATGTTCTTCGGTACAGGAGCATACTTCTCGAAGAACATAGAGTAGTTACCACGACCCTGAGTTCTTGAACGAAGGTCTGTAGCATATCCGAACATCTCAGCAAGCGGAACATGTGCTCTGACAATCTTACCGCCACCAAGGTCATCCATACCTTCAACCTGTCCACGACGTGAGTTAACGTCACCGATAACATCACCCATGTACTCTTCAGGCATTGTAACCTCAACCTTCATGATGGGCTCAAGGAGAACCATTCCTCCCTTAGCCATAGCATCCTTGAATGCCATAGATCCGGCAATATGGAATGCCATTTCTGAAGAATCGACTTCATGGTAAGATCCGTCATAAACTGTAGCATGTACACCTACAACAGGGAATCCACCAAGTGAACCGGCCTTCATAGCCTCTTCGATACCTTCGCTGATAGGCTGGATATATTCCTTAGGAATAGAACCACCAACAACTTCGCTATCAAACTGGTAAAGATTCTCGCCGTTAGCATCCATGGGCTCGAAGCGAACCTTACAGTGACCGTACTGACCACGTCCACCGGACTGCTTAGCATACTTACTTTCGATATCGCAAGCATTAACAAGAGCCTCTCTGTATGCAACCTGAGGTGCACCAACGTTAGCCTCTACCTTATACTCACGAAGAAGTCTGTCAACGATGATATCAAGGTGAAGCTCACCCATACCAGCGATGATTGTCTGACCTGTCTCAGAGTTAGTATGAGCTCTGAATGTAGGATCTTCTTCAGCAAGCTTCTGAAGAGCCTCATCAAGCTTCTGCTGACCAGCCTTAGTCTTAGGCTCGATAGCAAGCTCGATAACAGGATCAGGGAACTCCATAGACTCAAGGATTACTGGGTTCTTCTCGTCACAGAGTGTATCACCTGTAGTTGTGTTCTTAAGACCAACAGCTGCAGCGATATCACCTGAATATACCTTATCAAGGTCTGAACGCTTGTTAGCGTGCATCTGAAGGATACGTCCAAGACGTTCCTTTGTATCCTTAGTACTGTTAAGTACATAAGAACCTGAATTTGCTGTACCACGATATACACGGAAGAATGCAAGCTTTCCTACGAAAGGATCGCTGACAATCTTGAATGCAAGAGCAGCAAACGGGCCATCATCTGTTGAAGCAACTTCAACTTCATTGCCGTCCATATCTGTACCCTTACAAGCAGGGATATCAATAGGTGAAGGCATGAACTCGATAACAGCATCGATAAGCTTCTGGATACCACGGTTTCTGTGTGCAGAACCACAGCATACAGGGAATGCCTTACATTCACAAGTAGCCTTACGAAGAGCAGCCTTAAGCTCCTCCATTGTAGGCTCCTCACCTTCAAGGTACTTCATCATAAGATCTTCATCGAGGTCGCAGATCTTCTCTACGAGCTCACTACGATAAAGCTCTGCATCGTCCTTAAGCTCTGCAGGGATTTCTCCGATTGTTACATCTTCACCCTTATCATCGTTGTAGATGTAAGCCTGCATCTCAAAAAGGTCGATAACACCCTGGAACTGATCCTCAGCTCCGATCGGGATTTCGATCATGATAGCATTTTTCTTAAGTCTATTTCTGATCTGTTCAACAGCTCCGAAATAGTTTGCTCCGATGATATCCATCTTGTTGATGAATGCCATACGAGGAACATTAAATCCATCAGCCTGACGCCATACGTTCTCAGACTGAGGCTCAACGCCTTCTTTTGCACTGAATACGCCTACTGCACCATCAAGTACACGAAGTGAACGCTCAACCTCAACGGTAAAGTCAACGTGGCCGGGAGTATCGATAATGTTGATACGATGCTCCTTAGCACCGGGCTTAACCTTTCCGTTTTCCTGAAGTGTCCAATGGCATGTCGTAGCTGCAGATGTGATTGTGATACCTCTTTCCTGCTCCTGTTCCATCCAGTCCATGGTAGCAGTACCTTCATAGGTCTCACCAATCTTATAGTTAACACCGGTATAGTAAAGAATACGCTCTGTAAGTGTAGTCTTACCAGCATCGATATGAGCCATAATACCAATGTTTCTGGTTCTCTCCAATGGGTATTGTCTTTCAGCCAAAGGTTTATCCTCCTAATAATAATCGACGTTTCTGCAACAAACAGATTAGAATCTGTAGTGTGAGAATGCCTTGTTTGCTTCTGCCATCTTGTGCATATCTTCTTTTCTCTTTACAGATGCACCAGTGTTGTTGAATGCATCAAGAATCTCTGATGCAAGTCTGTCAACCATGGTCTTCTCGCCTCTGTTACGAGAAAATGTTACAAGCCAGCGAAGTGCAAGGGCCTGACGTCTATCCGGACGAACCTCGATCGGTACCTGATATGTAGCACCACCGATACGTCTAGCCTTTACCTCGAGAGCGGGCATGATGTTGTTCATAGCACCCTCGAATACTTCAAGAGCAGGCTTTCCAGCCTTCTCCTCTACCTGTGCGAATGCACCATATACGATCTTCTGTGCAACACCCTTCTTACCATCAAGCATAACTGTGTTGATAAGCTTTGTTACAACCTTGTTATCGTATAAAGGATCCGCTAATACGTCACGTTTTACAATATGTCCTTTACGCGGCACGGTTCTTCCCTCCTTTAGAATCACAGATGAGTGTCAGTCTTCATCCGTTTACTATAGATCATAGGTACTCACTAATTTTTAGTGTACGTGCGGGTCTTTTATTTCAAAAATAAAGAAACACCAACACTATTAAAAAAATTAGATCTTGTAATGATAGTTACTTAAATTACTTTGCAGCCTTAGGTCTCTTTGCGCCGTACTTGGAGCGAGCCTGCTTACGGTCTGCAACACCTGCTGTGTCAAGAGTTCCACGGATAATGTGATATCTTGTACCAGGCAGGTCCTTAACTCTTCCACCACGGATGAGAACAACGCTGTGCTCCTGAAGGTTGTGACCTTCGCCGGGAATGTAGCTTGTTACCTCGATACCGTTAGAAAGACGTACTCTGGCGATCTTTCTAAGAGCTGAGTTAGGCTTCTTAGGTGTAGCTGTCTTAACAGCAGTACATACGCCTCTCTTCTGAGGTGAAGATGTATCAATTGCCTTCTTATGAAGGGAATTGAATCCTTTCTGAAGCGCAGGAGCTGTTGACTTCTTCTCAGAAGTCTGACGACCTTTACGAACTAACTGGTTAAATGTTGGCATTCCTTTTACCTCCTATTTTAGTAGTAAAACAATATATGATAAACAGACAGCTCTCTGACATAGAAACTATCTGAGAATCAACACATACATCAAGCGAAAGGGGCACACTATCCCCTCTCGCTTGTCGCACAGTTTCATAGTATAAATATTTAAATTTACCTTGTCAAGCACAATAAATACAAAATTGCACTATTTTATGAACTTTTCATAATTAAGCTTCTTTAATAATTTCTAGAAGTTCTATAAAAAGTCTTATTCCTCATCATCTGAGACAACAACTTCTTCAGCATCTGAATCAAGCTCGCTGATGAAATCGTCATCATCATCAAGGTTCTTCTTGAGAATCAGTTTATCAAGATCCTTGAAGTTAGCATCAGTATTAAGCGCTGTATTGCGATAACGCTTCATACCTGTTCCTGCAGGAATTAGCTTACCGATAATAACATTTTCCTTAAGACCGATAAGCGGATCAACCTTACCCTTGATAGCTGCATCAGTAAGAACCTTAGTGGTCTCCTGGAAGGAAGCAGCTGAAAGGAATGAGTTAGTAGCAAGTGCAGCCTTGGTGATACCAAGAATTACCTGCTTGCCTTCAGCGGGTTTCTTGCCCTCTCCGATAAGTCTCTCGTTATCATCCTCGAAATCAAGTACATCTACGAGAGTTCCGGGAAGGAAGTTTGTATCTCCACTTTCCTCTATACGCACTTTCTTAAGCATCTGACGTACGATAACCTCGATATGCTTATCGCAGATATCAACACCCTGCAGACGGTAAACTCTCTGTACCTCACGAAGGAGATAATCCTGAACTGCACGTATACCTTTAATCTTAAGAAGATCATGAGGATTTACGCTACCTTCTGTAAGTTCATCACCGGCTTCAACCTGCTGGTTGTCAATAACCTTGATACGTGAGCCGTAAGGAATAAGGTATGCCTTTGACTCACCTGTCTCATCGTTAGTGATGATAACTTCACGCTTCTTCTTTGTATCCTTAATGGTAGCTGTACCATCAAGCTCAGAGATAATAGCAAGTCCCTTAGGTTTTCTTGCCTCGAAAAGCTCTTCGACACGGGGAAGACCCTGTGTTATATCACCACCGGCAACACCACCGGTATGGAACGTTCTCATTGTAAGCTGAGTACCGGGCTCACCGATTGACTGAGCAGCGATGATACCAACTGTCTCACCAACCTGAACGGGCTCACCTGTTGCCATGTTTGCACCATAGCACTTAGCACAAATACCAATATGTGAACGGCAGGTAAGGATTGTTCTGATCTTAACTGCTGTTACAGCCTCACCCTTGCTGTTAACGCCATCACTTAAGATTCTCTTAGCACGGCTGGGTGTAATAATATGATTCTTCTTAACAATGATGTTGCCATCCTTGTCTTTGATGTCCTCACATGTATATCTTCCTGTGATACGATCCTCTAAAGGCTCGATCATAGCCTTACCATCTTTGAATTCTTTAACGGTAATTCCGGGAATAACTGCCTTTCCTTCACTACAGTCAAGCTCACGGATGATAAGTTCCTGAGATACGTCAACCATTCGACGTGTCAGGTATCCTGAATCGGCTGTACGAAGAGCTGTATCTGACAGACCCTTACGAGCACCATGCGCTGACATGAAGTATTCCAGAACGTCCAGACCTTCACGGAAGTTTGACTTGATAGGAAGTTCGATTGTACGACCTGTTGTATCAGCCATAAGTCCACGCATACCGGCCAGCTGTTTGATCTGCTGATCACTACCACGGGCACCGGAATCTGCCATCATGTGGATGTTGTTATATTTATCAAGACCCTTGAGAAGTACCTCAGTAAGCTTCTTATCGGTATCCATCCATGTCTCAACAACAAGACGATAACGCTCTTCATCTGTCATGAGACCACGACGATAGTTAGTTGCAATCTCATCAACTATAGCCTGTGCTTCATCAAGCATCTGCTGCTTCTGCGGAGGCACTGTCATATCTGCGATAGATACTGTCATAGCCGCTCTTGTTGAATAGTGATAACCTGTTGACTTGATCTTATCAAGTACCTCTGCTGTAGCAAATGTACCATGAGTGTTGATCATGTTGGTTACAATCTTCTTGAGCTGCTTCTTACCAACCATGAAGTCAATCTCAAGCTTGAACTTGTTCTCCGGAACTGAACGATCTACAAATCCAAGATCCTGAGGTATAAATTCATTGAACAGGAATCTTCCGAGTGTAGACTCAACGATGCCTGTTATCTCCTCGCCATTCTCATCCTTACGTGCAACACGTATTTTGATCTTTGACTGAAGAGTTATGTAGTCATTTTCATATGCAAGGATTGCTTCATCAATACTCTTGAAAAACTTGCCCTCACCCTTAGCACCTTCACGCTCCTGAGTAAGATAGTAGATACCCAATACCATATCCTGTGTAGGAACGTTAACCGGGCCACCATCTGAAGGCTTAAGCAGATTATTGGGAGCAAGCATAAGGAATCTGCTCTCAGCCTGTGCCTCAACTGACAGCGGAAGGTGTACAGCCATCTGGTCACCATCGAAGTCAGCATTGAAAGGTGTACATACAAGAGGATGAAGCTTAATAGCTTTACCTTCTACAAGGATAGGCTCAAATGCCTGGATACCAAGTCTATGCAGTGTGGGAGCACGGTTAAGCATTACTGGATGCTCTTTAATAACATCCTCAAGTACGTCCCATACCTGCTCATCAAGTCTCTCAACCAGCTTCTTTGCATTCTTTATATTCTGTGAGATTCCTCTGGAAACAAGTTCCTTCATAACAAAGGGCTTGAAAAGCTCAATAGCCATTTCCTTAGGAAGTCCGCACTGATAAATCTTAAGCTCAGGACCTACGACGATAACTGAACGTCCTGAATAGTCAACACGCTTACCAAGAAGGTTCTGACGGAAACGACCGCCCTTACCTTTAAGCATGTCTGAAAGTGATTTAAGTGCACGGTTTCCGGGGCCTGTAACAGGTCTACCACGTCTGCCGTTATCAATAAGAGCATCCACTGCTTCCTGAAGCATACGTTTCTCATTACGAACGATGATGTCGGGTGCTCCAAGGTCGAGAAGTCTCTTAAGACGATTATTTCTGTTAATAATACGACGGTAAAGATCATTAAGATCTGATGTAGCAAAACGTCCACCGTCAAGCTGAACCATAGGACGAAGATCCGGAGGTATAACCGGTATACAGTCAAGTACCATCCATGAAGGATCATTTCCTGACTCACGGAAAGATTCAACAACCTCAAGTCTCTTAATTATACGCTGTTTTTTCTGTCCGCTTGAAGTATCAAGACCTTCCTTAAGTTCCTGATATTCTGCCTCAAGGTCTATGCTCATAAGGAGCTCTTTAATAGCCTCTGCACCGATTCCGGCACGGAACTTTCCGCCCCACTCCTCACGTGCATCCTGGTATTCTTTCTCAGAGAGAACCTGCTTGTACTCGAGGTTAGTATCACCTGCATCAAGTACTATATAAGATGCAAAATAAAGAACTTTCTCAAGTACTCTGGGTGAAAGATCAAGTATAAGACCCATACGGCTGGGTATTCCCTTGAAATACCAAATATGTGATACAGGAGCAGCAAGTTCGATGTGGCCCATACGCTCACGACGAACACTGCTCTTTGTTACTTCAACGCCACAACGGTCACATATAACACCTCTGTAACGAATCTTCTTGTACTTACCACAGTGACATTCCCAGTCCTTTGTGGGTCCAAAAATCTTTTCACAGAACAGACCGTCTCTCTCAGGCTTAAGTGTACGATAGTTGATTGTCTCAGGCTTTAAAACTTCGCCATGTGACCATTCTCTGATCTTTTCAGGGGAAGCGAGACCAATCTTTATAGCATCAAATGTCATCGGCTGATATGTCGGTGCTGATGAAGTTCTTCCGCTGGAAGCTTCGTTTATTGCTTTATTCATTGTAGAATCAGACATTCGTAACCTCTTTTCTGTTGTTTACATGATTGCAGTTAATCACCGCAAATTAAAAGTTATCATCAAGACCATCAGCAGCATCAAATTCTTCTTCAATTGCTGCATCGTCATCCTCAGTCACAAGCTCTCCATCTTCATCAAATGCCTGTGTCTGATAACCATTCTCTGCGAGATTTTCACGATCGTAATCGCGATTAACCTCACCTTCAATTTCATAGCGATAGTCAGAATCACTGTAATCAACTGATTCCATGATCTCAACTTCAGTGTTGTCCTCACGAAGTACTCTTACATCCAATCCAAGTGACTGAAGTTCCTTCAAAAGAACCTTGAAGGATTCAGGTACTCCGGGTTCAGGAATATTATCGCCCTTGATGATAGCTTCGTATGTCTTAACACGTCCTACAACGTCATCAGACTTAACTGTAAGAATTTCCTGCAGTGTGTATGCTGCACCGTAAGCTTCAAGAGCCCAAACTTCCATCTCTCCGAAACGCTGTCCACCAAACTGTGCCTTACCACCCAAAGGCTGCTGTGTAACCAGTGAGTAAGGGCCTGTTGAACGAGCATGGATCTTATCATCAACAAGGTGATGCAGCTTAAGGTAATGCATGTGTCCGATAGTAGTCGGTGAATCGAAAGGAATACCGGTACGACCATCTCTAAGCTGTACCTTACCGTCTGTACTGATCGGAACGCCCTTCCAAAGCTCTCTGTGATCTCTGTTATCATAAAGGTACTTCATGATCTCCGGGTCCACACTGTCTTTATATTTTTCTTCAAACTCTTCCCATGAACTGTTTACATAATCATTAGCCATTGTAAGAGTTGCCTGTATATCTTTCTCGTTAGCACCATCAAAAATAGGTGTTGCAATATTAAATCCAAGTGCCTTAGCAGCAAGTGAAAGGTGAATCTCAAGGACCTGTCCGATATTCATACGAGAAGGCACGCCCAGAGGATTAAGTACGATATCAAGCGGACGACCGTTAGGCAGGTAAGGCATATCCTCGATAGGAAGTACGCGGGAAACGACACCCTTGTTACCATGTCGACCAGCCATCTTATCGCCGACTGAAATCTTTCTCTTCTGTGCAATATAAATACGAACTGCCTGATTTACACCGGGGCTAAGTTCATCACCATTTTCTCTTGTGAATACCTTGGCATCAAC
This sequence comes from Butyrivibrio sp. NATIVEDY162, assembly GCF_045999815.1. GTDB lineage: Bacteria > Bacillota > Clostridia > Lachnospirales > Lachnospiraceae > Butyrivibrio. The sequence continues at coordinate 3,008,260 of NZ_CP172573.1, read as the reverse complement.
AACGATACCATACTCACCATGAGGTACCTTAAGTGATGTATCACGAACCTCACGTGCCTTTTCACCGAAAATAGCACGAAGAAGTCTCTCTTCTGCAGTAAGCTCTGTTTCTCCCTTAGGAGTAACCTTACCAACAAGGATATCACCGGCACGAACCTCTGCACCGATACGGATAATTCCGCGATCATCAAGATCCTTAAGAGCTTCGTCACCAACACCGGGAACATCTCTTGTAATCTCTTCAGGTCCGAGCTTTGTCTCACGAGCTTCTGCCTCATACTCCTCAATATGGATTGAAGTGAATACATCATCACGAACAAGTCTCTCACTAAGAAGTACAGCGTCCTCGTAGTTATAACCTTCCCAAGTCATGAATCCAATAAGAGGGTTCTTACCAAGTCCAAGCTCTCCCATGTATGTTGAAGGACCATCGGCAATTACATCACCGGCCTTTACATGGTCGCCCTTGAATACGATAGGTCTCTGGTTATAGCAGTTACTCTGGTTACTTCTCTGGAACTTGATCAGGTGATATTCTTCCTTCTCACCATCATCATATGTCATCTGGATAAGTTTGCTATCAACAAAATCAATAACACCATCTTTCTTAGCGACAACACATACACCTGAATCAACAGCTGCCTTACGCTCCATACCTGTTCCTACTGCAGGAGCTTCTGTTGTAAGAAGCGGCACTGCCTGACGCTGCATGTTTGATCCCATAAGAGCACGGTTAGCATCGTCGTTCTCAAGGAAAGGAATAAGTGCTGTAGCAACTGAGAATACCATTCTGGGAGATACGTCCATATACTCGAACATAGTCTTCGGGTATTCAGATGTTTCCTCTCTGTAACGACCTGAAGCATTATTCTTCTTGAAATAGCCGTTCTCATCAAGAGGTGTGTTAGCCTGAGCTACATGGTAATTATCTTCTTCATCCGCTGTAAGATACTCAACCTCATCAGTTACACGAGGGTTCTGAGGATCTGTGCGGTCAACCTTACGATAAGGAGCCTCTACGAAACCATACTGGTTTACTCTTGCATAGCTTGCAAGTGAGTTAATAAGTCCGATGTTAGGACCTTCAGGTGTCTCGATAGGGCACATACGTCCATAGTGTGTATAGTGTACGTCTCGAACCTCGAATCCGGCTCTGTCTCTTGAAAGACCACCGGGACCAAGTGCTGAAAGACGACGCTTATGAGTAAGCTCACCAAGAGGGTTATTCTGATCCATAAACTGTGACAGCTGTGAAGATCCGAAGAACTCCTTAACCGCAGCCTGTACAGGCTTAATGTTGATAAGGCTCTGAGCAGAAATCTCATCAGCATCATGAGTTGTCATTCTTTCACGAACAACTCTCTCAAGTCTTGAAAGACCGATTCTATACTGGTTCTGTAACAGCTCACCTACGCAACGGATACGACGGTTACCGAGGTGATCGATATCATCATCATGGCCGATGCCATACTCAAGATGCATGTTATAGTTAATTGAAGCAAGTATATCTTCCTTAGTAATGTGCTTGGGAATAAGCTCATTTACATGCTTTCTGATAGCATCAGCAAGGCTCTCGGGATCCTTATCAGCATATTCTGTAAGGAGATCTCTGAGTGCAGGATAGTATACATCCTCAGTAATACCCAGTTCTTCAGGATTACAATCAATAAAGCTTGTAATGTCAACCATCATATTAGAAAGAACCTTAACATTACGCTCCTCACCCTGAATAAGAACATAAGGAATACCGGCATTCTGAATCTCAGTAGCAAGGGCACGATCAACCTTGGTACCTGCAGCTGCGATCATCTCACCTGTATTCTCATCGATTACGTCCTCTGCAAGAATCTGCTTGTTGATTCTGTTCTTAAAATGAAGCTTCTTATTAAACTTATAACGTCCAACCTTAGCAAGATCATATCTTCTTGCATCGAAGAACATAGCATTAATAAGACTCTCTGCGCTCTCAACGCTAAGAGGTTCACCGGGACGAATCTTTTTATATAACTCAAGAAGACCACTCTGGTAATCAGTTGAAGGATCCTTAGTAAAGCTAGCCTGGATCTTCGGCTCATCACCAAACAGGTCTACAATTTCTTCATTTGATCCGATTCCAAGTGCACGGATAAGTACAGTAACAGGAACCTTTCTGGTTCTGTCTACTCTTACATAAAATACATCATAGGAATCAGTCTCATACTCGAGCCATGCACCACGGTTAGGAATAACAGTACATGCGATCAGCTTCTTACCGATCTTATCACGAGTTATATCATAATAAATACCGGGGGAACGTACCAACTGGCTGACAATAACACGCTCTGCTCCGTTGATTACAAATGTTCCGGTTGCTGTCATAAGAGGAAGATCACCCATAAAAATTTCATGTTCAGCAATCTCGCCACTCTCTTTATTGTTAAGGCGAACCATAACCTTAAGAGGTGCCGCAAAGGTCGCATCTCTCTCTTTACATTTCTCGATTGTATTCTTGTTCTTGTCTATTTCATCCGGACAAAGTTTGAAATCAACAAACTCAAGACTCAGCTTACCGCTGTAATCCTCGATAGGAGAGATATCGTTGAAGACCTCTTTAAGACCCTCGTCAAGGAACCATTGATATGAATTCTTCTGAACTTCTATCAGGTTCGGCATCTCCAGGACTTCCTTCTGGCGCTGGAAACTCATACGTACATTTTTACCAGTACCAATAGGATGCAATCTGTTTTTTTCCATTGACATTCACCCCGTTCTTAATTTTTTATTTGGCAGTTAAGCAGGCGCTCTTAAAAAAGTGCGCAAAGTGCCTACCACTCCACAATAGTGCATTTTCCATTCTACAACAAGCATTTTTCTGAGTCAAGTATTAATTTCAAAAAATGCAAAAAAGAGAAGATACCGCAGTATCTTCCCTTCTAAATGCTATTATATAAGTTGAATTACTTAAGAGTAACCTTAGCACCTTCAGCCTCAACCTTAGCCTTGATGTCATCAGCTTCTTCCTTAGAAGCGCCTTCCTTGATCATCTTAGGAGCATTGTCTACGAGATCCTTTGCTTCCTTAAGACCAAGACCTGTGATCTCACGAACAACCTTGATAACCTTAACCTTGTTAGGGCCAACTTCTGTAAGCTCAACATTGAACTCTGTCTTCTCTTCCTCAGCACCTGCTGCTGCGCCGCCTGCTGCTGCTACAACAACACCTGCTGCTGCTGATACGCCGAACTCTTCCTCACAAGCCTTAACGAGATCGTTAAGCTCAAGAACTGATAACTCTTTGATTGCATCGATAATCTCTGCTGTAGATAACTTTGCCATTATTATTTTACCTCCATTAAAAATAAGTTAATTTTCGTTTTTAAAAAATATTACTCAGCTGTTGTAGCTGCTGCCTCTTCAGCAGGAGCCTCAGCTGTCTCTGCTGCAGGAGCTTCCTCTGCGGGAGCTGCCTCGCCGCCCTCTGCCTTCTTCTCAGCGATCTGTTTAACCACACGAGCGAAGTTTGCGATAGGTGACTGCATAGAACCAAGCAACTTGGAAAGCAACTGATCCTTGGGAAGGATTGCTGCGATCTCCTTGAGTGCCTCTGCGTCATACAGCTTGCCCTCGATCACACCACCTTTGATCTCAAGTGCCTTTGCCTTCTTTGCAAAATCAACAAGTACACGTGCAGGAGCTGCGGGATCTGTCTCAGAAATAGCGAGTGCGCTAGGTCCGTTAAGAAGATCTGCAAGCTGCTCGTAATCTGTACCCTTGAATGCGAAGTTCATCATCGTATTCTTGTAAACTTTGTAGCTGACATTCTCTGCACGAAGCTTTTTACGAAGCTCTGTGTCCTCAGCAACAGTTAAACCACGGTGATCTACAAGTACGAGTGCCTGAGCGTTCTGAATTTTCTCAGAAATCTCTTTTACTACGGGCTGTTTTAATTCAACCTTTGCCATCTTTTTACCTCCTTATAGAATTTACCGCCAAAGAAAAAGCCTCTCGAACCGAGAGGCGTAAAAGTCATATCAAACTTTTTCCTCGGTAGGCGCTACGCTTACGTCATCAAATGACACCTACTGTCTTCGGCTGGTCATAACGACCTTGACTACATTAACACAATTATTTTAATATGTCAACATATTTTTTAATTTCTTAATACGATCCCTTATTCATCATCTGAATCGCCCACAGGTTTTCCGCCTGTAGCAAGCCATTTGAGATATGCATTGATGAACGGATCAAGATCCCCGTCAAGTACACCGTCTGCGTTAGAGCTCTTCTCACCTGTTCTGGTATCATTTACCATTGTATAAGGCTGAAGGACATAGGATCTGATCTGGTTACCCCAGGCGATATCCTTTACTTCACCACGTATTCCGTCAATCTTAGCCTGCTGCTCTTCAAGCTTAAGCATATAGAGCTTAGCTTTCAGCATCTGCATAGCCTTGTCCTTATTCTGGAACTGAGATCTCTCATTCTGACATGTTACTACTATATTTGTAGGAAGGTGTGTAATACGGATAGCCGAAGATGTCTTATTAATGTGCTGTCCGCCGGCACCACTTGAACGGTATGTGTCAATTCTGAGATCCTCAGGATTGATCTCTACATCAAGGTCATCCTCTATATCAGGCATTACATCAAGAGATACAAATGATGTCTGTCTCTTACCCTGAGCATTGAAAGGGCTGATTCGAACAAGTCTGTGTACACCCTTTTCAGACTTAAGAAGTCCGTATGCATTTGTTCCGTCAATCTGGAACTGTACATATTTAAGTCCTGCTTCATCACCATCAAGAATATCAAGGACTTCAATCTTGAATCCCTTTCTCTCTGCCCATCTGGTGTACATACGATAGAGCATATTGCACCAGTCACATGCCTCTGTTCCGCCGGCACCTGCAGCAAGTCTCAAAATAGCATTGCAGCTGTCGTACTCACCACTGAGAAGGTTGTTTATCCTGATCTCTTCGAGAGTATTCTCGAAAGAATCAAGTTCTTCTCTTATTTCTGCAGCCATATCATCATCATCAACACCTTCAGCATTCTGAAGATCTATAAGATCCATAATATCGTCATACTGTTTGTGAAGCGCATCAACTGAAGCAACAAGATCCTGCATTCCCTTAAGGGTTCTTGTTTTCTTGTTAGCTTTCTCAGCATCATCCCAGAAAGTAGGCTCTTCCATCTCACGGGAAAGCTCTTCAATCATTTTCTTCTTTGAATCAAGGTCAAGAGAACCTGTTACCTCGTCGAGTGTCTCGCGCTGATTTGCAAGTTCAACTTTCATCTGATCAAGTATTACCATCTTTTACGTCCTTCCTTGTAAATATGAACACTATCTGTTCATGGAGAATGCAGAGCCTTATAGCTCTGCATCCCCAAATATACATCATCATTTACTGCATTCTGCCGTGGCAGTTCTTATATTTCTTACCACTTCCGCAAGGGCAGGGATCATTGGGATAAACCTTGGCTTCCATTCGCTTTACAGGCTCCTTTGCAGCGCTGTCATCCTTATTTGTTCCCGTTACCTTTGCTACCTGCTCACGTTCAACCTTCTCCTCAATGTGAACATGGAAAAGAAGTCTTACTGTATCTTCCTTGATGTTGCGAGTCATATCATCGAACATCTCAAATCCCGCAAGTTTATATTCAATCTTAGGATCTCTCTGTGCAAATGCCTGAAGACCGATACCTTGGCGGAGCTGATCCATATCATCGATATGATCCATCCACTTTCTATCAATAACCTTAAGAAGAATTACACGCTCAATCTCTCGGATTGTCTCAGGTTCCGGGAACTCAGCTTCTTTTTCTTCATAAAGCTTAACAGCCTCTTCCTTAAGCTGCTGCATAAGACCATTCTTGGTAAGCTTAGTAATACGACCGCGATTGATCTTCTTGAGAGGGATAATAGGAAGCAGTAACTCATTGAGTTCTCCAAGATCCCACTCATCGGAATCAGTTACTTCACCGACTACTGTTTGAACTGAATCCTCCACAATATCAGTGATCATCTTATAAACTGTATCACGCATGCTGTCTCCGTTAAGAACACGTCTGCGCTCATCATAGATGATCTCTCTCTGTTCATTATTTACCTGGTCATACTCAAGAAGGTTTTTACGGATACCGTAGTTGTTATCCTCTATCTTCTTCTGAGCAGACTCAATTGCCTTTGACAGAGCCTTATGCTCAATCTCCTGTCCCTCCGGAATACCAAGAGAATTAAACATAGAGATCAATCTCTCTGAACCAAACAGTCTAAGAAGATTATCCTCAAGTGATAAATAGAACTTTGATTCACCGGGATCTCCCTGACGTCCGGAACGTCCACGGAGCTGGTTATCTATACGTCTACTCTCGTGACGTTCAGTTCCGATAATCTTAAGTCCGCCTGCTGCAACAGCTTCGTCATCAAGCTTGATATCAGTACCACGGCCTGCCATGTTGGTTGCGATTGTAACTGCACCGTGTTTTCCGGCCTCAGCAACTATCTGAGCTTCCATCTCATGGAATTTAGCATTAAGTACGTTGTGCGGAATGCCTCTCTTCTTAAGGAGCTTACTTACTTCCTCCGAAGACTCAATTGTAATGGTACCAACCAGAACAGGCTGTCCCTTTTCATGTGCTGCCTGAACTGCATCGGCAACAGCATTAAGCTTCTCTTTTTTAGTCTTATAAACCGCATCCTGAAGGTCTTTACGGATAACAGGCTTGTTGGTAGGAATCTCGATAACGTCCATACCGTATATATCACGGAATTCTCGCTCCTCTGTAAGGGCTGTACCTGTCATACCACACTTTTTCTCAAACTTATTAAAGAAGTTCTGGAATGTGATGGTAGCAAGTGTCTTGGACTCTCTCTTAACCTTAACATGTTCCTTGGCTTCAATAGCCTGATGAAGACCGTCTGAATAACGACGTCCGGGCATTACACGACCTGTGAACTCATCAACGATAAGAACTTCATCATCCTTAACAATATAGTCGTGATCCTTAAACATAAGATTATTTGCACGAAGAGCAAGGATAATATTGTGCTGAATCTCAAGGTTCTCAGGATCTGCAAGGTTATCTATTCTGAAGAAATTCTCAACCTTGGACACACCCTGTGCAGTAAGGTTAACAAGCTTATCCTTCTCATTAACTATGAAATCTCCGCTCTCCTCCTGCTCAATACCCATGATGGCATCCATCTTGGAGAATTCTTCCTGATCGGCACCTCTGGTCATCTGCTTGGCGAGGATATCGCATGCCTCGTAAAGCTTTGTGGACTTATCGCTCTGACCTGAAATAATAAGAGGTGTACGTGCTTCGTCTATAAGAATTGAGTCTATCTCATCGATAATCGCATAATTAAGGCCGCGGAGAACACACTGCTCTTTATAAATAGCCATGTTATCACGAAGATAATCAAAACCGAGTTCGTTATTGGTAACGTAAGTAATATCACAGTTATAAGCTGCCTGTCTCTCCTCACTTGTCATGCTGTTAAGAACAACACCGACAGTCAGTCCCAGGAACTCATGAACCTTACCCATCCACTCAGCATCACGCTTTGCAAGATAGTCATTGACTGTAACTACATGAACACCCTTCCCTGCAAGTGCATCCAGATATGAAGGAAGTGTAGCCACCAGTGTCTTACCTTCACCGGTACGCATCTCAGCAATACGTCCCTGGTGCAGGATCACACCACCTATGAGCTGAACACGGAAGTGCTCCATGCCAAGGACTCTGCATGCTGCCTCACGAACAGTTGCATATGCCTCCGGCAAAATATCATCAAGTGTCTCCCCATTCTCAAGTCTCTTCTTGAACTCATCGGTCTTAGCCTTAAGCTGCTCGTCGGAGAGCTTCTTCATCTCAGGCTGAAGACTCTCAATTTTGTCTACAGTTCCCTGAATGCGCTTAAGTTCTCTCTCACTGTGTGTCCCGATGATCTTATCAATAATACTCATTTTTTATCGCTCCATAATAATTTTGTTTTGTACAAACAAAAATAGGAAGCTGTTTCGCCTCCCATTTTATAAAGACAAAATCACAAATGACATTCTAGCAAATAACGCCGATATTATCAACCCTGACGTGTTTTCAAAAGGTCAGGATATTACGGCTCGTTACTGTTCAGACAGCTCTGCGCACTTGCTGCGCTGAGCGTGAGAATGTTCTACGTCTTGAATATAGGATTTGCCCCTTTGCCGAAGGCAACTGGAATGGGCAAATCCAGTTGCTGTGAGCACCGTAAGGTGTGAACAGTAACTACGGCTCCTGCACTGTATACTCTGTATCATCGACAACAACATTTTTCACAGCGTCGACACAGCTGAAAAGTCCCTCATCAACATAGTTGAACTTCTCGGGTGTTTCTCCGTTTTCCAATGCTTCAATAAGAGCCTCCACTCTTGGGCCATGCAGAGGATTGCACTCGGCGATGCAGGATATTTTTCCTTCTCTGCAGTACTCGCGGGACTGTTCATTTACTCCATCAAAAGATACAACCATCACCTCTCCGTTCATGATATTCTGTCCCACACGTTTTCCGGCACTTTCAAGAGCATCTATGGCTCCTATCGCCATGTTGTCGTTCTCGCAGTAAACCACATTTATGTTGTCATGACCTTTGAGAAGAGCACCCATTACCTCTCTTCCCTTGTTCTCAGTAAAATCACCGCTCACTTCCGCCAAAAGGTCCCATCCGTTCTCCCTCGCAGCGTTGGCAAGTCCTCTTGTCCTGCCTATCTGAGCTGTTGACCCAAGGCTTCCCTGAATATTAACTATATGCAAGTTTTCAGGAGAAATATTTCTTCTCTCAGTAAATGCCTTAAGCCAGGCTGTCATCTTCTTGCTTTCAAGCTCAAAGTCAGAGCCAACCCAACAGGAATACAAACTTTTATCTGCTACGTCAACTCTTCTGTCCACCAGTATCACAGGAATATCCGCATCCCTTGCTTCTGTCAGAACAGATTCCCAGCCTTCCTCTGTAGCAGGTGCAAGAACAATGTAGTCAACCCCCTGCTGAATAAACATTCTGACAGCTGTTATCTGGTTAGCCTGTTTTTGCTGACCGTTTTTATATATCAGATTAAAACCGTTCCCCGTTCCAAGTGCTTCCTGCATGGATTGAGTGTTGGTGTTCCTCCAGTCGGATTCTGCCCCGAGCTGTGAAAAGCCCACCGTTATCAGCTCTTTAGTATCGGCTTTATCAGTATTTTCTTCTTTAACCGCACTACTCCCGCAACCGGCGAGAAGTACCGGCAGCAGGAGCAGTGTAGCTGCTATAACAGCAATTTTTCTCATATAAACCTCAAGTATGTCTTATGCCTTTAGTGCTTTCTTTTTCTGAGCCATAACCACGCTCTGAATCAGAAGGAATATACAAAGCATAGCAGCAATTGTAATTCCTGTCCACCATGCCTGATCAAGACCGGCCGATGAAACTATATTCTGAATTGTACTAAGTGAGAGCACTCCGAAAAGTGTTCCGATAATGTTACCGACACCACCTGTCAGCATCGTTCCACCGATAATTGATGATGCTATGGCATTCATTTCCATACCCATGGCATGACTTGCAGAGCCCGATCCTACATGAAGGAAATATACATACCCCCCGATTCCTGCAAGTATGCTGCAGATCATATGAGAAAGGAACTTTGTTCTCTTCACATTGATACCGAGCATAAGTGCGCTCTGCTTATTACCGCCAACCGCATAAAAGCTTCGGCCTAGCTTGGTCCAACGAAGGACTACAAATAAAACTGCCACAATTATAAGCGCAACAACAACGCCTATTTCAACATATGCAGGAACATAAATGCCCTTTTTGTTGGTAATTCCCATTCCCGGAATGATTATTCTTGTGAGCTTGAGAGCTGTAAATTCCTCATCTGCAACGTTGAAGGGTGCTGTGTTTACAATTGTTGTCATGCCTCTTGCAAAGAACATTCCCGCAAGAGAAACGATAAATGGCTGTATATCAAGATACGCCACGAGAAATCCCTGAATCAATCCGTATGCTACACCTATTCCGAGAGCGATAAGAATGGATCCGAAAATACTTCCGTCATGGTGATCCAGATAAACTGCGCAGCACATGGAAACCAGTGCAACAACGCCACCTACGGAAATATCGATTCCGCCTGAGATCATAACCACGCTCATTCCACAGGCAGTAATGATAAGCGCTGCATTCGCGTTAAGGATGTTGAAAAACATCTGCGGCTTAGTAAAGGCACCCCCCTGAAAAATAACCGCGCCTATATACATCAAAAAGAAAATCACAATGGTAATGGTAAGAAGAAGCATTGTGTCATTCATCCTGCCAAAAATGCCTGCTTTATTTTTATCTTTTCCCATTCAGGCCACCTCCTTCTTTGCAAGTGCAGCCTTATTTGAGCCGTTAAATTTTTTCGTAAGCTGCTTCATATAATCTCTCACGGAAGGAGCAGAAAATACTACAAGTACAATAACAACAACTGCCTTATATGCTGCAAGTGCATCAGACTGTACATTAAATTTGTAAAGAGTGGTTGTAAGGAACTGAATAACATAGGCACCCAGTATTGATGCCCACATATTGAACTTACCACCTGAAAGTGCATTTCCGCCAAGTGCTACGGCAAGGATTGCATCCATTTCTATGTCTTTTGCAATAACAGAATAATTGATCGTTGAAAGGCGGCTTACCTTAATAAGTGCAGCAACCGCTACGCACAGTCCCAGAATTACAAAGCTAAGGAACTTAATAAAAGTAGGGTTAATACCGTTAAGTCTTGATGCACCTTCATTTATTCCTACTGCCTGTGTATACAGTCCAAGGTTTGTAAATTTAAGTACCAGTGCGATCACAACTATGCAGGCTATTACTATGAAAACAGTTGTAGGAACCGGAATTCCCGGAATGAAGCTTCCAAAGTATGAAAACTTAGGATCCGGAACTATCGGAAGCTCGTTGTTATTGATCCATGCGGCTATGGAACGTCCTGCCGTAAACAGAATCAGCGTCGCGATCATTGGCTGTATTTTAAATACCGCCACAAGCATTCCGTTGAAAGCACCACATATCATTCCAACAACGCATGCCACAAGGAAAGCAACGATGATGGGAGCCGCAAGCTCTGTAGGCCTTGATGTTCCTCCACACAGAACTCTTAGCATTGCTGATCCTGCTATAGCTATTGTTGCTCCGACAGAAATATCCTGTCCGCCTGAGGCAGCTGTTACAAGTGTCATTCCGATTGCCAGAATTCCAAGTTCTGAGCCATAATCCAGAATTGTTATAAGGTATCCTGAAAGAACAGGATTTCCTGCATTGTTTGTTCCAAGTGTGATCTTGAAAAATCCAGGATCATTTATCAGGTTTATAACCGCCAGGAGAAGAATAGCCAGGATCGGTATAAACAACTGATTACTTACGAGCTTTTTAACAAAGCTCTCATCTTTATTTGTCGTTTCACTCATATCTTACTTATCCCCCGCGATCGTACTCATTATCTTATTTTGTGTAAGGTCACTTCCTGAAAGCTCACCTACAACCTTTCTGTCTCTCATTACCACCAGCCTGGAGCAGGTTCTTAGCATCTCATCGGTCTCGGATGAAATAAACGTCACACTCATTCCATCCTTTGCAAGCTCCAGTACCAGTTTCTGAATATCTACCTTTGTTCCGACATCAATACCTCTTGTTGGCTCATCCAGGATCAGATATTCAGGATGCATCAAAAGCCATCTGGCAAGAATGCATTTCTGCTGATTACCTCCGGACAGGGATTTAATAGGTGTATCAGCCGAAGCTGTTTTGATATTCAGTTTTTTAATATATTCATCAGCAAACGCATTAACCTGTGCCTTACTAAATGGCTTGAAAAATCCTGTCATAACCTGAAGTGCCAGGATAATGTTCTCTTTTACTGACAGATCCCCAATAATACCATCTCCTCTTCTGTTCTCAGGAAGATATGCTATGCCGTTTTCCATGGCATCCTTAGGATTGCTTATCTTGACCTTCTTTCCGTGCATCTTGACGGAGCCGTTTATAACTCTGTCAGCACCGAATATAGCTCTTACGCACTCACTTCTTCCTGATCCGAGAAGTCCTGTGAAGCCGTTGACTTCACCCTTTTTAATATAAAAATCGAACGGTTTGATTCCCGCATTACTTTGAAGTCCCGAAGCTTCAAATACTCGTTCATCGGCATCAGCACCCTGATAAGTGCCACCCTCTCCCTTAATATCAGAGAGATCATCCATCTCCTTACCAAGCATCTTCGCAACAAGCTGTACTCTTGGAAGATCCTTTATCTCATACTCTCCCACAAACTTACCATTTCTTAGAACAGTTATCTTGTCACATACCTCATATACCTGATCCAGGAAATGTGTAACAAAAATAATACCAACTCCTCTGCTCTTTAAGTCTCTCATAAGTCCAAAGAGCTTCTCAACCTCCTGCTCATCAAGTGATGATGTAGGCTCATCGAGAATAAGTACCTTACACTCCATATCTACCGCTCTGGCTATGGCAACCATCTGCTGAACAGCTATGGAGCAGTTTGAAAGCTGCTGATTAGCTTTTGCGGGAATTTCCAAAGACTGCAGAATCTTGTCTGCGTCCTCATTCATCTTTTTCCAGTTTGTAATTTTGCCGTCCCCACGTCCAATAAACATATTCTCAGCAACAGTAAGATTGGGACAAAGGGTTATCTCCTGATACACAGTACTTATTCCATACTTCTGTGCATCCTGCGGTGAGTGAATAGCTACCTCACCATGCCCTTCAAGAGTTATCGTTCCTTCATCCTTACTGTATACTCCCGTGAGAACCTTGATTAGAGTAGACTTTCCGGCTCCGTTTTCCCCCATAAGTGCATGGATTTCACCCTTATTCAGTGAAAATTCCACATTTTGAAGCGCCTTTACTCCCGGAAAGGATTTATATATGCCTCGCATCTCGAGCACTCTGTTTTCTTCCACCGGTTATACCTCTTTCCTTCTTAATACAAAGAGCGATGCGGATATCCCGCACCGCTCCAAAATAATCTACATAATATTTTTCAAGATTCAATCCCTTGATCTATCAGATACCATATTTATCAACGTCTTCCTGAGTGATTGTCTCAGCATCGAAGCCCTTCTCATCCATGATGATGGTCTTCTCTGAAAGTGTGCCGCCGCTCTCAAGAGTCTTGATGATCTCGTCGATGTAGCTAGCCTGGAAAGGATTGCACTGTCCATCATAGTTCCAGTTCTGAGCAAGAAGCTCTTCAAGTGCCCACTTGTTGCAGTCATAACCCATAACGATTACGTCTTTGCCTACGCCGTGAGAGATACCTGCTGCATCAAGAGCTGCAACAGCGCCCTTAGCCATATCGTCGTTCTCTGCATAGATTACGTTGAAAGGTGTGCCTGCATCGATAACTGACTGAACGATCTGCTGTGCTTTCTCAGCGTTCCACTCAGCTGTCTGCTGTGTTACGAGGTTCCATGTTGCCTCAGCGTCTACCTTATCTGTAAGAGCGCCGCTACGTCCCTGCTGAGCTGCTGAGCCCATAACACCCTGAATGTGGATGATGTTATATTCATCAAGTCCCTGACCTGCGAGCCACTCTACTGCCATCTCGCCTTCCTTAGCCATATCAGATACGATTGAAGCCTCATAAAGGCTGGGATCTGCATCGATTGTACGGTCAAAAAGGATAACCTTTACGCCTGCTGCCTGAGCATCCTGAAGAACTGAATCCCAGCCTGCTGTATCAGCTGCAGAAAGAAGAAGATAATCAACTTCATCCTGGATAAATGTCTGAGCTGCTGCGATCTGCTCATCGTTCTTTAAGCTGTATGCAAAGGATGCATCGTAGCCGTTAGCTTCTGTAAACATAGCTTTTAAGTCTGCATCGTTAGCTGTACGATAACCGGACTCGTTAGGATCGTTATTGATGATACCAACCTTGATAAGGTCTCCTGATGCTGCTGAAGTATCTTCTGTAGCTGTCTCTTCAGTTGTTTCCTCAGTAGTTGCTTCCTCAGTAGTTGTCTCCTCTGCTGCAGGCTCTTCTGTCTTTTCCTCTGCTGCAGGTGCCTCTGTCTCTGTTGCTGCAGGTTCTGCAGGAGCTTCCTGCTTAGCGCCGCCGCCGCATGCAACCAGGCCAAGTGCCATTGTTGATGCCATGATAATTGACAATACCTTCTTCTTCATAACTTTTTTTCCTCCTAATTAAAAAAAGTAATTGCTAAGAGACCATTCCCTTAACAATTACTATTTTATTTTTTTCACTGCAAAAAGCCATTGAATAATAAATGCAATGAAGTTAATTTTTTTACACTTTTTTTAATTAGGTTCATTTTTTTACGATTTCGGTTAAGATTTTCGGAAGTCGAATATTGACTATTGTTCCGCCCCCTTCAGTAGAATCAATTCCAATGCCATATTCTTCCCCAAAGGAGAGCTTTATTCTCTCATTGATGTTATATAGTCCATAGATAGTGTTATCCTCAGGCTTTTCAACAGCGAGATTATCCCTGATGTTTTTAAGCCTCTCAGGTGTCATTCCTATTCCGTCGTCCTTGACTGTTATCTGAATATAATCTCCAAGATCGCCACCGGTAACTATAATCCTGCCGCCGCCCCTTTTATTCTTGATGCCATGATACAAGGCATTCTCAACCACAGGCTGAATGGTGATCTTCGGGATTGCATAGTTAAAAATCGCCTCAGGCACATCTATCTCATAAGTCAGAATATCCTGATACCTTATCTGCTGAATCTCCAGATAACTCCTCACATGCTGCAAATCCTCACGCACAGTGACTATTTCCTTACCCTTGTTTAAAGAGCTTCTGAAAAATTCAGAAAGACTCCCCACCATGCTCACAACCTGCTTCTGATTGCCTGCTTCCGCAGACCACACTATGGCGTCCAGTGTATTATATAAAAAGTGTGGATTTATCTGTGCCTGCAGCAGCTCAAACTCAGCCTTTCGAAGTTGCTTCTGCTCGCTTTTTACAAGTTCTTCTATAGGTCTTGTGATCCAAAGCGGTCCCCAGAATGAAATCACAGTCACAAAAACTACTATGAAAGCAAAGATTCCGGTTGAGATTTTTACAATATCAAGATAGAACTCCCTGGTCTCAAGCTGAGCAGTCTGAAGCTGCCTGTTTTCATAATAAACAAACTCATTTATGGTTTCCTCGATGAGCGAAGTCACGATCTGTACGTCGTTTTCCCATATAGTGATGTTATCTTCATACCGGTCATCAAATTCCATATTGCTCTGGATTCTCTGAATATATACCTCCAGATTATCGAGATATTTTCCCACACTCTCCAGACGCTTTCTGTTATCAGCTTCACCTGTATAGTCCTCAAGACTCTCCACAACCTCCCTTGCATCAGACAGGCTCTTTGGAATTCCGGAGTCCTCAAGAGTTACATTGCCAACTATCAGTAAATAGGTTTCGTAGTCAAAGTCCTCCTTGAAATCAAGGCTGAACTCACTAGCCTTAACAACAGAACTCAGCATGGCATCATATCTCTCGTTTACCTTCCACAGATTGTAGAAAGCATACACCATGAAAATAATGCTGGGTAAAAGCAATATCATATATGAAATTCGTATCTGATTTGCAAGCTTTGACTGGCCCTTACGGTATTTCTTACTTTTTACCTGCTCATTATCCATCAGCCTTCCTCCACTCGCGTACCGCTCCTATACTGGGTGGGAGTAACCCCCTGAGTCTTTTTGAACAGATATGAAAAATAATGCGGGTCCTTATATCCAACCAAAAGCCCTATCTCGTTGCTCTTTTTGGAAGTACTGATAAGAAGTTCCTTTGCAGCATTCATCCTATAGTCCGTTAGGTATTTAATAAAAGGTTGTCCCGTCTGCTGCCTGAAAACAGCACTCAAGTGATTGGGCGAAAAATTAACGTGGGCAGCCAGTGTATTAAGTGACAGATCTTCTTCTGTATAGTGCTCTTCTATATAAGAAATAACTTCATTTACAACATCGCGGTAGTGCCCCTTTGAATCATCCTCTCTAAGAGCAGCTCCTCTGGCGATGATTCTCACAATATACGCAGTTGTCCGTCCCTCATCTGCAAGAACCTCCGGCGTAGGAATCTCAGGTTTTTCTTCTATATGAAGCTCGTTTTCCAAAAAGTCCGCCACACAAAAATATACATCCATCGCGATGTACTGCCTAAGAAGCGTTGACCTGATGGCACCTTTCCCCATCCCGTTTATGAACTCCTCCACAAAGAACTCTGTTTCAGACACATCTCCGCGCCTCAAAAACTCCTTTATAAGGCGTCTGTCAATATGCTTAGGGTCAATCTCAGATAAAACCACATCATCTTTTCCGGGATGAAGCCTGTCCTCTGATCCCACAAGAAAACCGTTGTCATCCGTCAGGTACATATGAGCGAAGGCTCTGCTTGCCCATCCGAAAGATACCGGTATATCGGTAATTCTTCCGACGCTCTGTCCCACACCGCCAAAGTACCTGATGTGATGATAGCCCTCAAAAAGTGCCTTCATCTCCTCTATGCCTGATTCGACATTTTTTTCTATTATCCTGTCATCATCGCCCTTGTACAAAAGCGCGATTCCCTCTACTCCAAGGTCAAAGAATATTGCATCCGTTTTTTCCGCAATATCCCTAACCCCTTTTATTATTTCAACAACGCTCTGTGAATATTCGTAAGCATCATGTCTTGTGGACCAGACCTTAAACAGCATAATATTGTATCTTATGGCAGCAAGGTCAACCTTCAACTTTTTAGCGCTCTCAATGATCTCTGACAGCCCCTTGGTTCCGGCTATCATATCGCTGAAAAGTTCGTGCTTTTCATATTCCGTGCGTTCCTTCATTTCTTCTTCATAACGCTTTTTTATTTCACGCTCACGCCGTTTTTCTCTTGTTTTCTCAGCAAGAGCATCTATCTCACTCAAAAGAGTATCTCCGCTTATGGGTTTTGAGAGATAGCAGGAAACTCCTATTCTTATAGCTTCCTGTGCAAATTGAAAGTCCTCATAGCCGGTGAGCAGAACAATTTCTATCCATGGAAATTTCTCTTTTACCATACGACTGAGAGCAAGCCCGTCCATAAAGGGCATCTTTATATCAGTAATAACTATATCAGGCTGAAGCTTTTGTATCATGGGAAATGCAACTTCTCCGTCTCCGGCTTCCCCACAAAATTCGTAGCCATGAGCCTCCCAATCCACATTATTCTTTATGCCTTCCCTGACGACAAATTCATCCTCTACCAAAAATACCTTCATACATTCCCCATACATAATATAAAAAGTACCCTTCCGAGTTATAGTTCCCGGAAGGGTCATCTTATTCATAAATCAAATAAAAATTATTCGTAAATCTTTGCCTTCTCTTCGCCGTTCATAACGCGCAGTGCACCCTGTGCAAGAGCAAGAAGCTCATCCTCTCCGGGATAAACTGTTACAGGTGCGATGAACTTAACCTTTTCAGAAAGCTTCTCCATAAGTGCAGCGTTATATGCGATACCGCCTGTGATGATGATCTGGTCAACCTTGCCATCAAGAACTGCAGACATAGCGCCAATGTTCTTTGCAAGCTGGAAGATAAATGCATCAATAACAAGCTTAGCCTTAGCATTTCCTTCATCTCTTAACTTGACAACTTCTCTCATGTCATTGGTTCCAAGCCATGCATTAAAACCGCCTTTACCAACGGCCATCTTTCTAACCTCTGCCTCAGAATATTTTCCTGAGAAGCAAAGACGGATAAGACCGCCTGTAGGAAGTCCGCCTGCACGCTCAGGTGACATAGCACCATCACCGTCAAGAGCATTGAAAACATCTATGATCTGTCCGTTCTTGTGAGCACCTACAGAAACACCACCGCCAAGGTGAACTACTACAAGATTGATATCCTCGTACTTTTTGCCAATCTCCTTTGCGTATCTTCTTGCAACTGCCTTCTGATTGAGCGCATGGAAAATTGAAACCCTGGGAATCTCCGGAAGACCTGTAACTCTGGCTTCATCACAGAGCTCATCTACAACAACAGGGTCTACGATATAGGAAGGAACGCCTATCTCATCACCGATCTCCTTAGCAAGAAGTCCGCCAAGGTTGCTGGCATGCTCACCCTGAACACCTGCCTTAAGATCCTTAAGAAGGGCATCGTTTACTTCATATGTACCGCCGGGAATGGGCTTAACAAGGCCGCCACGACCTACGATAACATTGAATGATCTGATATCTTCATTTTTTTCTTTAAGGAAGTTGAGAATGAGTTCCTTTCTCCATCCAAGCTGATCTGTAATATGGTCATACTTGGCAATCTCCTCTGTGGGATGACGAAGTGTCTCGTCCATCTTGAGGGTCTCATCTTCAAAAATACCAAGCTTTGTTGATGTGGAACCCGGATTGATAATTAAACTTTTAATCATTATCACTTTCTCCTTTTATTTTTATTAAAAATACCCGTCAGGCACACTTATCAGATTACAGATTCTTCTCCTCTGCAACAACTGCTGCAAGAGCGATAGAATTGAGCTTAACCTCAACTGAATCTGAACGTGATGTAAGGATAACGGGAGCCTTTGTTCCTGTTAAGATGTTACCGTTTTTAACTGTAGCAAGACGAACGATTGTCTTGTAAGTAAGGTTTCCTGCGTGGATATCAGGGAACAGAAGAATGTCAGCATCACCGACAATCTTACGGTCCTTAGCGCCAGCCTTGTGCTCTGCAGCAGAAGGATCAATAGCAAGGTCCATAGAAAGAGGTCCGTCCACGATGCAGTTCTTGATCTCACCGATCTCATTAAGACGTGTGAGTTCAGCTGCCTCTACAGTAACAGGCATCTTGTCATTTACAACTTCAACAGCTGCAAGAGGAGCTACCTTGGGACACTCTACGCCGCAAGCTCTGGCAACATTAACTGTATATTCAATAATAACCTTTTTATCTTCAAGAGTAGGATAAGGCATGAATGCAACGTCTGTAAGGAAAAGAAGACGATCAATGCCCGGAATCTCAAATACACATACATGAGAAAGAGGACGACCTGTGCGAAGTCCAACTTCCTTATTAAGAACTGACTTAAGGAATGTCTTGGAATCAAGCTGACCCTTCATATAGATATCAGCCTTGCCGTCATGTACAAGCTGAACAGCTGTTGTTGCTGCCTCAACTGTGTCCTTCACATCAATGATCTCATACTGTGAAAGATCCATGCCCATACCAGCTGCGATTCTTTCAATCTCATCCTTATCGCCAACAAGAATAGCATCAGCAATGCCGCGCTCCTTTGCAAGCTTAACTGCCTCAAGTACAGGCTCATCCTGTGCGCATGCAACTGCCAGCTTCTTGGTGCTTGCTGTCTTTAACTTTGCAAGAATATCATCGAAACTCTTACTCATTTGTGTTCCTCCTGATCGTTATAAAAAAATTTTACTCTATTTTTGATGTTCTTAAGCCGCATTTAAATTAAGAAGATATCCGCGGCACATCGTTAAAATTTTACCACGATGTGACACGGTTTTCAATCAATCTGTCAGTTTAAGATAACACTGCTTCGTGATATAATTATAAATATTGAGATACTTTCAGAGAAACGGAGGGTTGTTATGAACAACAGAGTTTTTCACGTAGATCACCAGATAGCCAGCAAAAATGTGGCAGACTCCGTCACCGAATGGACAAGAGTCGTAAAATATGATGAGATCAACGGCTATGAGAGGCTTTTTGGCGGTGAGCTGATGAGTTGGATAGATCAGGTCGCAGGGACCGTAGCACTACGGCATGCAGGCACCCCGGTTACAACTGCAGCGATTGACAATATGCAGTTCAAACAGGCGATACAGTTAAATGATATCGTAGTAATAAAGGGTCACATAACCCATGTGGGAACCACTTCCATGGAGGTCAGGGTTGATACCTATGTTGAAGATCTTCGCACAGGAATGAGACATGTTGTAAACAGAGCGTATCTTACAGAGGTTTGTATAGATGAAGAAGGCAAGCCCACTACCGTACCTTACGGACTTAACATCCGCACAGAGAATGAACGTGCGGAATGGCAGGGCGCAGAAAAGAGAATAGAGCTTCGTGCGCAAAGGAGAAGAGAAGGTTTTTAATACTTTTAAATAAAAGTCTTTTCCTTTAGCACTTAAGAGTGTAAAATAGTTTCCTGCATATTATTTATGTAGGAAACTTTTTTATAGAAATTATTGACGAGGGAATATTATTAACGATGGATGATTTTGAAGTTAAGTATCACCAGCAGAAAAGACTGATCGATCAGTTGATGCATGCACTTGCAAGAGTCGCGGATGAGAATTGCAGGTATACCAAGGAGCACTCAGAAAGAGTCGCTCTTTATTCCATGGAGATTGCCAGGAGAATGGGCAAAACCCGCAAGGAGCAATACGAGATATACCAGATGGGTCTTCTGCATGACATAGGTAAGATCGGAATACCGGATTATATTACAGCTAAGCCTGAATGTCTCAAGGAAAAAGAGTATAACCTTATGAAAAAGCATCCCATGATAGGTGCAAAAATACTCCAGGATATCACAGAACTCCCCGGACTTGCTGTAGGAGCGAGATGGCATCATGAGAGATATGACGGAAGCGGTTATCCCGATGGACTTATTGGTAATTCCATTCCGGAAGAAGCCCGTATTATAGGTGTAGCAGATGCCTATGATGCCATGAGTTCCGAGAGAAATTATTCCGGCGTCATGAAGCAGAAAAGGGTCAGGGAAGAAATTGAGCAGGGCAAGGGAACACAGTTTGATCCTGACATTGCTGACATCCTGCTTCAGATGATAGATGATGACAAAAATTATGTTATGAATTCTGAAATACCTACATATATTATTGAAGAGTATTTTGCAAGAATGGAATGATATACGAATCCTTGTAGCCTGCCTGAATGATGGTTTGTCATATCATTTGACAGACAAAACCATCTCAGCAGTCTCAAGAAGAGATGTCCCTGAATCCATGGAACATTTCTGAAGATATTTATGAGCTTCAGGCTCGGTCATATTATGGCGTTCCATCAAAATGGCCTTAGCGCTGTCGATAATCTTCTGATCTTCAGCGCTTCTGAATCTCCTCTTTTCTTTTATTTTCTTTCGTCTTAATCGGACACCTTCTACCAGCATCGACAATGTTGAAAACAGATCATCTTTTTTTAGCGGTGTAGGAAGATAGACTATATTCTCGTGATCGTGAAGTGACAGCTCGTCGGCTTTAACCGGACTTGCAACCAAAAGCATGGTGAAGTACTCGGTCATATCCTCCGCAAGCTCAGTACTGAGCATATCTCCCAGTCTTGAGCCGCAGATAACCACACCACTGCCCAGATTCTCCATTGCTGTAAGAACCTGAGCACCGGTTGAGCATACGCTGGCAATCTCAAAACCGCCACGCATCAATATGCTTTTAAAATTCTGCGCATCCGTCTGCTTTGCGAATGCCACTATAATGTTCTGCAAGCTGGCACTTCCCTTAGTTTTTTATGTAAAAAAATCTTATTGCTTATTGAGATATTCCCTGATTTCCCACTGTGTTACGCAGGTCCTGAAATTCTTCCACTCGCTGCGCTTAGCATCAAGGAATCTGTTAAATACCGCATCCCCGAGGACGCCTTTAACAAATTTATCCTTTTTATAGCTGTCGATTGCTTCGCCAAGAGTCTCCGGCAAAGTCGACAGTCTTGTTTTTCTAAGCTCCTCATCTGTCTTGTTTTTCAAATTGACCTTAAGTTCAGCAGGAGGAGTCAGATTTCTTTTTATTCCATCCATTCCCGCTGCCAGAATAAGTGCCAGCGCGAGGTAGGGATTGCAGGCAGCATCAGGATTTCTAAGCTCTATTCTCGCATTTCTTCCTGTCATGGAAGGAATTCTTATAAGAGCACTTCTGTTGGTTGATGAAGATGACCATGACACATTTACAGGTGCATCGTATCCGGGTACAAGTCTCTTATATGAATTGACAAGAGGATTTGTAACAAGAGTCATTCCACAAATGTGCTCAAGAACACCTGCTATAAACTGATTGGCGGTTTCGGAGAGCTTACCGCCTTCTCCGGCAAAAACATCATTTCCTTCCTCGTCCTCGCAGAGGATATTTATATGCATGCCTGATCCGTTAACACCTTCCTTCGGCTTAGGCATGAAGGTTGCATAGAGACCATGCCTCTTTGCAATTGTCTTTACCGCCATCTTAAAGGTCATTATCATATCAGCCATTCTGGCTGCATCATCCTCAGTAAACTCGATTTCATGCTGAGCAGGAGATATCTCATGGTGCGAAGAAGTTATGTTAAAATCAAGTTCCTCCAGGTTCATGATAATGTCACGGCGCACATTCTCGCCCTGGTCTGCAGGGGCAAGATCAAAATATCCCGCATTTTCATGAGTATTGGTTGTAGGCTGTCCCTCATCATCCAGATCGAAGAGGAAAAATTCAAGTTGGGGATCTGCCTTAAAAATAAGCCCCATCTCCTTGGCTTCCTCCAGAACCTTTTTTAGGATATTTCTTGAGTCTCCATGAAAAGGCTTTCTGTCAGCTGTATAAACATCACAGAACATTCTGGCAACTTTTCCGCTCTGAGGTCTCCAGGGATAAATCTGAAAACTGTCAAGATCGGGATATAGATACATATCACTTTCAAGCTCCTCAAACTTATCGCCCGAAGAACCGGTAAAACCATCTATTGCAGAGCCATCAAACATGCAGTCATTATTAAGCGCACTCTCAAGCTGGCCCGCAGTTATGGCTATGTTTTTCGGAGTTCCGAAAATATCGCAAAACTGTAGCCTGATAAAAGCAACGTCCTCTTCTTTTACAATTCTGAAAATGTCTTTCTTGGTTAGCTTGCCCATTTCTCTCTCCTCTTTTCCGTGTCTTTATGTAAGACATCTGAATCCAATTAAATATCTGTGTAATTCTTCGCCAAAGCTATGGCAAACAAAAACAATTAAGCAAAAATCAAAAATATAAAAAGAAAAAGACAAAGGCACTTCTTCGAAAATGAAATGGCGCCTTTGCCTTTCGTCTACAATAACAAATAACGTACGTCTGCGTCAACTAAAAATTCAGGTATTGGCCTGTTCATATCACTTGCGTCTGTGATTCAAAAACCTGGAAAGCTCTGCCTTTATAGCCTTTAATTCTGCAGGATCCGGCTTTGCAGTTTCTCTGATACCAACATCCCTGAAGGATCTGGGAAGCCTTACATTATCACCCTCAAAGGGATGTATAACTCCGGTTTCATCTCCGCAGATTACTGCGCCATCGCAAAAAGCAGACATCTCTGCAAGAAGATTCTCACTGGGGCTTGCTCCGCCAAAGCCTGAAAGGCATATGCAAAATCTCTCGCGAACTCCGTTATATCCCTCTGCTATGCTGACAGGTTTTTCATTTACTGCCGCATCTGCATACCTTTGCATGAGTCCCGCGCTCTTGGAGGGATATACTCTGCTGCTACAGCCATATGTTCCATAGGGATTAAGACTAAGGTGCTGGCCCTCTCCATCAGTCATAAGTCTTCCCGGGCAAACTGCAAATCCTCCAAGAACCGTTCTGGGAATGCCCAGAAGCATACCTGAGAGAGCACCCTTGGCCCCTACTATTCCGGCTGTAAGCTGATGGTTAAAGGATGATATGTTTTCATTATTCTTAACCGCTTTTCCAAACACCGAAACCGGGAAATCACTGACATCTCCCGTAAAGCTTTTCCTTATAACCGATACCCCTGCGCGATACTGGGGTGAAATCTGAAGTGGTGCTATCTCCTTAAGAGTTGATGCAAAGCCCTCCTTCATATCAGGATAAGTTACATCCATGTGAATAAGGACTCCGTCTATTCCCTTTAGCG
Source organism: Butyrivibrio sp. NATIVEDY162 (assembly GCF_045999815.1). Lineage (GTDB taxonomy): Bacteria > Bacillota > Clostridia > Lachnospirales > Lachnospiraceae > Butyrivibrio. Next base: position 2,984,388 of record NZ_CP172573.1, on the reverse strand, counting down.
CAGCTGTCTTTATGATCTGCAAAACATATTTTCCGGGTGTCTGCTCATCAGCCGCATGAATAGTTCCGGATATTTTTACTCCGTCACCTTTTCCTGCAAGCTCTGCGGGTCCAACCTCTTCACAGGCAAATTCCGATATGCGATCACCTGCTTTGATAAATGATGACAGAAATGACTCATCACCTATCCTCTCATCACCATAGAACACTTCACGGATTTTTCCTTTAGAAGCGCCTGTCCCTCCTATAACTATCCTGAGCTTTTGTCCCGGACTTGTTATAACGTAGGTCTCTTTCTCACCGCCTGCAATAAGCGTTGCGGCCTTTCCTGCATTTTTGGCACTGTTCATGGCTGCTATGCGCTCTGCAACTGCAGGATTACCGGGTTCCTTAACAGGCTCAGGCTTTTCCTTAAGCTTCCCCTGCGCTTCAAGGAGTCTCTTCATGGCACCCTCAGCATGGAATACAGGGTGATCCTCCGGCCTTAGTTCAATAAGAGGCTTATGAGGCTCCTTCGGAATATCTGATCTGTCAAAATGATAATAAATCTTGTAAGTGTTCTGAGCCTCAGCAAACTTCATAACAGCAAAAGCAGAGCTGACATAGCCGTTTTCCTTACTCATCTCAACAGCTGTATATGCATCTATTCCGCACTCGTCACACTCAAGGACAAGTGTACTTATTTTAGGACACTGTCCACCGTCAATTGACAGCTGGAATGTTACTGTCCTCTGCCCAGAAGGATTCATTATAATAAAGGAATTTCTCTCCTCCTCATCCTTCCTTCTTGAGTAGTGATGCTTTCCTATCGCACTGTTGTTAAGCCTCTGACGTCCGCTTGTCCTCATGGACATCTCTTTTGTGTTAATGGCTTTTCTCTCTATCTTCTGTACTTCCAGGGATAGTCTGTCAACAACCTCGAATCTGTCCTTACCGGGAGCAGGTGTAAACGGTCCAAACTCAGATGCTGACAACAGTCGTATTCTCTCAGCAAGTGAGTCCGAAGCACGCTCAGCATTATATATTCTGCTGCCCATTCTGGCTCTCTCTATTCTGGTCCATATAAGTCTGTCATAGGGAAGCTCACTGTAGCAGGACAGATCACTTCCTCTTCCCTCTGCTATGTCGCCTGCAAAGGATATTTCCGACACCGGAGCATGATCATTCAGGTAACCGCTCGGTGTATTATACGCAACAAAATCAAGCTTTCTAAGTGCTCTTAAAAATCCCGCAAGCCCTTCTGTTCCTGCTGCCTTTCTGAAAAGGCTCCTGATCTCCATTGGCTCCCACCAAGGACTTCTGACGTCTGCGCCTGCAAGTACAAACAGATCACCGTCTATCTCTCCGGACATCTGTTTTTCATGTAAACCGGTGAGAAACTTCGTCATGGAGCCCTCCTCGATCCAGTCTGCAGGTGTGTAATAAGGCACAACCGTTATGGAGTTATTCCCATGTCTATATGTCGATGGATTATAAGTCTCGTACTGCGTCTTTCTGAGTTCTTTGCAAACAGTTGAAAGTGCATTTGGTCCCACGTTGCTGTTTCCAAGAAGCACAGTATTAACACCGGATTTGCGCAGTCTCCCTATTATTGATGGTGAAAAAATATCGCCCTCAGTTCTAAGAACACCTGACGTTTCTCCGAGCTCATTCGATTTAAAATGAAGCGCAAAACTCAGCTCTTTTGCGGTCATTCCTGCAAACAGTCCGGCATGTCTTCCGGAGAGAAGAAGCTCATCGCCTCTCTCTCTCAGCCTTGTCTTTACGCCATCAATGACATCCGGCCCAAGTGACGGAAGGATTCTCTTAAGTGTATAATCATTTTCAAAATCCCACGCCGCCTGAACAGGCTGCCCTTCATTATTTGCTTTTGCCAGAATGCTCAGTATTTCTCTGACACGTGCAAGGTCTCTTCCAAATCCCTTGTCATCATTCGTGTCTCCGAGATCAGCATGAAAAAAATTAACATGAAAAAGAAATCCGAAATGGATTCTGTGATTTGTCCCCATAAGTAAAACTCCCCCAACTGCTTAATTATGTATATTGTACCACAGATGTCACTCAAAAACTTTTCTCTTACTCGTTCTTACTTATTCTCTCCAGTTCAATGATATCAGCAATCTGCTCCGGTGTAAGGAAACCATCGTCATGCTTCGGTGCAAAAAGTCCCTCATCCACTGCATTGCCATTCTGATTAAAATACCCGTCAAAATCGGATGCATCCTTCCCCAAGGTTCCTCTTCCGGCAGGCTTAGGCTCAGGTCTATTGTTCATATTGCTGTTGTAAGCATCCACAAACCTTACCTGATGACCTGTATTGGCAGCAGAAACAGAACCTGCCGCTCTATAGTCAGAACTATCAGATGAATCTATCATTCTCTTAAGTTCATTCTTATCCCCAACTATCTTGGAGATAAAATCAAGTTTCTTCTTTGTTTTCTCCGAAGGCCTGTAATCAGCCCCTTCCAGAGAAGCAAGGTCAGCAACCATCTGCTTGGACGACTTGCTTGCCCCGCCCTTATCCTTCTTAAGATCATCCAGAGGATTCTCAGGCTTCTGCGGTCTTAGCTTTTTAGCCTTAGGTGGCGTTCTGTCCTCTATGGTAGCAAGCTCCTCCAGGTCATCCACATCAACTGCGGGAGTCCTGTCTTCTATCTCTGACAGCTCGTCCATATCAGCTACCCTTTGAGCTCTCGCACGGATAATATCCTCTTCCGATCTCTCGGGGATAAGGTCTGCAGCCTCATCCGGAGACATGAGCTGTACATCCTGCTCAGGTTCCTCTATCTCTTTTTGACTTGGTATTGCCTTACTTGTTGTAGCGGCAGAAGTCCCGACTTTTATCTTTTCCTTAGGCTGCTCCTTTGGTTTTTCCGGAAGTTCCCATTTTCCCTCATGCTTCCTGCTCTCATAGTCTTTTGAAACAGCAAGCTGCGGAACATAATTCACGGGAATCTTATCCCCTGAAGCTATTTTTTCATCCGGAGAATTGTTGATATTTAAGATATCATCAACCTTAAGACCCATCTTCTCCTTCTTCTTGCTGCTGATAAGAGTAACAAGATCCGCTCCCATGGCATCAAGAGTGCAGCCTACTGCAGGCTGTCCGTTTAGTGTAAATACGCGAACAACTGTGGCTTCACATGCATAAAAATGGAAATAATTAGGATCATACCTAAATGACGCTATGATGTGATCTCCAACCTTCACAGATGCATCGGAGTCAAGAATGAAAGCTATGCCCTTCATGCTAATATCGTAAACAAGAGCATTACGAATGTCCTTGCTGTCACCGACTCTGATAACTCCCAGCCTGTCAATATCATAGCGCTCGGCCTGCCTTCGATTGACTATCCTGCCATCCTCAGTGCATCTGATCAGATGAAACTTGCCATACCTGGTCTCAACAGGTCCGATTCTTGTAGCCCTGTATTCGTAGGATCTGCCGTCACGCTTATTAACAGCCACGACTTTAGAGGGCTCCGTAAAAGTGAGGTCCTCATCGAAATAGGTTAGTGAGTCAACAAGAAGACCATCACGAACACCTATAGCTGCTTTGGTTATGAGCAGGATTCCGTGTCCATTGATGGTAGCATGAATTTTTATTTTTGAATCTTTCATCACGTCACTTAGTTTCATATGATTATTTTATTACAACGACTATGTCTTCGCAATTATAAAACACGCATTTTCATGACGTTTTCGTCGTATAAACGTAACAGAACAAAGAGTCGCATCCTTAGCGGAGCGTTTTTATAATATAGGAATTTCAGAGAAATTTCTTATATTATAAAAAAGCAGTCTTAAAACTATATGAGAATTAAGACTGCTTTCATATGATTTAGATTGCTGCAAAACCTCTTTCAAGATCAGCAATGATGTCATCAATGTGCTCTGTACCAATGGAAAGTCTGATAGTACTCTGGGTAATTCCCTGATCCTTTAGTTCCTCATCATTTAGCTGAGAATGGGTTGTTGTAGCAGGGTGGATAACCAGGCTCTTAACGTCTGCAACATTTGCTAATAGTGAAAAGATTTCCAGGTTATCTATGAACTTCCATGCGGCATCTTTTCCGCCCTTTATCTCAAATGTGAAGATTGAGGCGCCGCCGTTAGGAAAGTACTTCTCATAAAGAGCATGATCAGGATGATCTGCTATTGAAGGATGGTTAACCTTCTCTACCTTAGGATGATTCTGCAAAAATTCCACTACCTTCTTAGTATTTTCTGCATGCCTGTCGAGGCGAAGTGACAATGTCTCCACTCCCTGCAGTAGGAGGAAAGCATTGAATGGAGATATTGTTGCTCCGGTATCTCTCAAAAGGATAGCTCTTATAAAAGTAACAAATGCTGCAGGGCCGACTGCATCATAGAAGGATACTCCATGATAGCTGGGATTGGGATCAGCAATATTCGGATATTTGCCGCTTGCCTTCCAGTTGAATTTACCTGACTCTACGATAATTCCACCAAGTGTTGTGCCATGTCCGCCAATAAATTTTGTTGCAGAATGAACAACTATATCAGCTCCGTGCTCAATAGGTCTTATAAGGTAGGGTGTTCCGAATGTATTATCTATAACAAGAGGAAGTCCATGCTTATGTGCGATCTCGGCGATAGCATCAATATCCGGGATATCGCTGTTGGGGTTTCCGAGAGTCTCAAGATATATAGCTCTTGTGTTATCCCTGATAGCTCCCTCAACCTCAGAAAGGTTATGCGCATCCACGAATGTTGTGGTAACTCCGTACTGCGGAAGAGTATGCGCCAGAAGGTTATAGCTTCCACCATAGATGGTCTTCTGTGCCACGATATGTCCACCGTTTGCAGCAAGAGCCTCTATTGTATATGTTATGGCTGCTGCTCCTGATGCAACTGCGAGAGCTGCGCTACCGCCCTCAAGTGCTGCAATTCTTTTTTCCAAAACATCCTGAGTTGAATTTGTAAGTCTTCCGTATATATTTCCTGCATCAGCAAGTCCGAATCTGTCAGCTGCGTGCTGACTGTTTCTGAATACATAAGAAGTTGTCTGGTAAATTGGAACCGCTCTTGCATCAGTTGCGGGATCAGGCTGTTCCTGTCCAACATGTAACTGTAATGTCTCAAATCTGTAATCGCTCATTTCATTCTCCTCCTGCTGCTTTTTTCATTTTCTTTTTTGTGTTCGTTTGTTGTTGAAAAGAATATATAACTATTTACATACTGAGTCAATAGGTTTATAGATAATCAAAACTTATTGCCTTCTATAGGCTGAATTTATATATCAAAGAGCACAATATAATAACTTTTAAGCAACATCAGAGTTGAATACACTGACACTCAAATGATATATTTATTAACGTATAACTAAAAACGGAGGATTATAAATATGGAACCTGTAAACAGTATTGATGCTGAAGACGATCAGTTTGCATACAGATATGACACACAGCTTCTTATAGACAGAAGGGACACGGATCTTGACGAAGATGCCATCGCAGATTATATAACAACTCATTTTGAGGGTAACTCTCTTATCGCTGCAGGAGATGAAGAGCTTGTCAAAATCCATTTTCACACCAATGAACCCTGGAAGATTCTGGAATATTGCAACACAGTTGGCGAAATATACGACATAGTTGTTGAAGATATGATACGCCAGTCTGCAGGATTGCAGGGGTAAAAAATAAAGCTCTTTCAATAAAGAGGAGGTTGTATGATATATCTGAATCAGGCAGGTTATGCCCCAAATTCCACAAAACGTGCGACTATTACCGGGAATAACCACTATAATCTTTTTTCAGCAGATGGAAAAAAAATCTTAAGCGGAGAGTGCACACTTGAATTTGATGAAAACAGCGGAGAAAATGCTGCTGTCATCGACTTTTCAGAAGTTACGGAGGAAGGACGCTATTTCTTTGCTGACGAGGATAATTTTCGCAGTCCTGAATTTGTTATAAGTAAAAATCATTATGATCAGGCATTAAGGGATTCAATGAAAATGTTTTACTTCCAGCGCTGCGGCATGGAGCTTGAAGAAAAGTACGCCGGAGTTTACAAAAGGAAGGCTTGCCACTGCGGCGGCGGTTACATTCTCGGCGACAGATTCCAAAGGCGCAAGATGCTTGGAGGCTGGCACGACGCCGGTGACTACGGACGATATGTTACGGCAGGAGCAGTCGCTCTCGCTCATCTATTATATGGTTATGAGATGTTCCCCGGTGCACTTACCCTGAATCTCAATATCCCTGAGAGTGGAGGTTCCCTTCCTGATATACTTGCAGAATGCAAATATGAATTAGACTGGATTCTGGATATGCAGGATGAGGACGGTGGTGTACATCATAAATGTACGTCCGCATCTTTTTGCGGATTTATCATGCCGGATGAGGACGACCTTGATATGGTCATCACTCCTGTTTCAAGCCTTGCAACAGCTGATTTTGTCGCTATCATGGCTCTTGCAAGCCGCATATACCACAAATTTGATGAACCCTACTCCAATACTCTGGCGGCTGCTGCCAGAAAATCATGGACCTGGCTCATCAAGAATCCTTCCTTTATTTTTGAGAATCCAAAGGAAGTTACTACCGGAACCTATGAGGATCTGTGCGACGCCGATGAGAGATTCTGGGCTGCAGCAGAGATGTACAGACTTGACAAAAATGAAGATGCCATGAAGGTGATCCTTGGTACCATGGAGCTTCACCTCAGCATGCACTGCCTCGGATGGGCAGACGTAGCCGGTCTTGGAACCTTGTCTATAATCAACAGCGGCACAGACTTCTTTGGAAAAGATCTATATAACAGACTCGTCATGAAGTGGCTGGACGAAGCTGACAGACTAAAGCTTATCTCTCAAAGCAACGCATTTGGAATAACCCTTAGACCTATAGAGTTTACCTGGGGCAGCAATATGGTAATACTTATGAATGCCATGATCCTTTGTGTAGCTCATAAACTAACCGGAGATGATTCCTATCTTAAGTCTGCCCAGTATCAGCTTGACTATATATTTGGCAGAAATGCTATGGATCTAAGCTATGTAACCGGCATTGGCGAAAGGGCATTTAAGCACCCGCACCTTCGCCCCACAGCAGCTGATAATATCGATGCCCCCATACCCGGATTCGTATCCGGCGGTCCTAATTTCAGGCCCTGTGATGAAGCAGCCAATCCTGATAACATGTCAGATGTGCCTGCTATGAAAAGATATGCAGACGACGTTCGTTCCTACTCCACCAATGAGATAACCATTTACTGGAATTCACCGCTGGTGTTCGTTTTGGGATATATGAATAGTCTGTAATACCATATGATTAATTTTAATCAATTACATTTGCACTTCTTAGTGCTACAATATGCTCTAGAGATGCGATAACCCTTCCACAAGTAAAGGAGTTTTAACATGCCAGATTTAGCTACTTTTCCTTCAAGGATAACTATTGACGGTTTCATTTACGACAAGCAGGGGTACAATGATATAGGCGGTGTTTTCTATAATTCCAAGGATAATCCGTCTGATATCACCAGCAAATTCATCAGTCTTTACCCTGATGGCAGATTGACTTATTTATTCGACGGACTTGAACTTATCTGGAACAAGGATTACCAGGTAATATCATATTAAAAAAGATCAATATTAAAACCGGTCACGCCTAAGGTGGCCGGTTTTTTATGCTTATCTTCTATTTCATATTTCTATCTGTTTTCTTATATAATCCCAGTCCGGGCATCTGCGATAGTTGTCTCCCGTCAACTCGCAATCATGATTCCATGGTCTGTCATATACCATGACTTTCAAATCCGGCATATGATCAAAGAACTTAAACGCCAGAGGAGAATCCTCTATTGCATAATCGAATGTCATCTTGTAATAATCTTCCAGCTCCAAATTGAATTCACTGTTTTTAATAAAGGAATCTCTTCCGTATTTATTCAGACAGTATAGCTTTGCACGGTTAAGACCGTGCGCATCAAGCCACTCCCTTGATGCCTCATAGGCACTGGACGGGCGTCCTGTTATAACACAGACCTCCGCACCCTTGTCCATACATTCATTCAGGACCTCAGAGGCACCGGGTGTCTCTTTGATAGCAAGCAGCGCTTTCGGAAGATGCCCCTCTATCATCATTTTCTCATATTCATCGTCTGTCAGTCTGAATGAAGCCTGCAGATTAAAGGAATGCATATCCTCGTATCTGACTCTCTTTCCATAAAGTTCCTCCACCAGTTCAGTGAAAGCTCTCGCTGTTTCACACAGACAGTCATCAAAATCCACGTAAATTTTCATAGTACTCCTTAAGTCTCATTTTCTGATTTTTTGTAATTAATTTTCATCATTCCCCTTGAAAAAAGAAATAAATAAACATTTAAATTTGCCCTAAAGTTATTCGCACCACCCAACGATATAATTCCTGTAAACGACAAAGACATTCCAATGGCCAAAGTGAATGAGTAATAAAAATGATTTTTTGGAGGTTTCTCTTATGTACACTTATGAATTATTTCTCTCAAACAATATCGATGGCAAGAAAGTTCACTTTGTTCAGACAGATCACAAGGTAGACAGACTTGATAAATGGCTCAGAAAGCTTGTAAAGGACAACACAATTACAGAAGATATAGCTAACGCTGTTACCTGCGTCTGGTAAGACAGAAGCAGGCGGCAGTAAACAATATCAGATCACTTCCTGATAAATTTGCTGTCCGCCTCATATTCATCACTTATAAATCTCTCTACTGTCATATGAAGATCATACTTCTCACGAAGTTTTGCCAGCTGTTCCATCATAGGTGACGCATGATGAGCATCAATTGCACTTTGATCCTCCCAGGAATCGATGAGCAGCACTGTTTCGGAATCTCCTATTGGTTGAAAATACTGATAGCGAAGGTTCCCTTTTTCATTTCTGATAGCCTCAGCAATACCTGAAGTTTCCATCTCATCAGCAAAAGCTCTTGCACTTCCATTTTCACCCTTATAATACAGATTAACAGTAATCACTTTGACTCTCCTTTGCTTCATGGGTAGATTAATTTAACAATTACATATATTGAATGATTTTCAATCTCAATATAACACAGAAAGCCAGAGTCTTCTATGTTGACAATTCTAGAAGATCCTGGCATTCGTTTTCTAAACTATTTCAATTTCCTGATTTTTCAATCATTTAACTTCGTCTGTTGTTCCGTCCTTTTTTACAACTATCAGTTTGCAGCCAAGTCCAAATGCTGCAACTGAGCCTGCAATAAGAGCCCAGGGTGCTGCAGCCAGTCCGAGGATACCACCTATGATTCCAACATTTACAGGAACGCTCAGTACTATCTCATCGTCTTTTTTGATCTGAATCCTGTCTACATTACCTTCCTCAACAGTCTTCTTAAGCTTGTCCATAAGCTTCTTGATGTCGTCCCCGATATCTGTGGTCTGAGGCTGGATCAGCTTTATCGCCTCATCAACATTTCCTTCTGTCTTCTCAAGAGCCTCCTTAGCTGTCTTATACTCAACCCCTGTAAGTTCCATTACCTTTTCAATTGCTTCAAGTGTTATATTCATTCTGACTCCTTTCTGAGATTATAAATCTCTGTGGCTTTTATTCTATATAACGAATATAATCCGAAAATACCTTCAAATACACCATAATAGTCGCAAAATTCAAAGGGTTATTTTTCTTATTTGGCTACTAATACATCATCAGAAAACTTTTTTACTCAAAATATTGCATCTTCTCAACTACCTTAACCGGAGATTTGACCAAAGCTGCAAATGTCTGACCGTCCGTCTTTTTACCGACCACACTGCCATAGTGTGTGGGTATAGCATACTCCGGTCTGATAATATTTATAAGCTCCGCTGCTCTCTTGGTATCCATGGTATATGTTCCACCAACAGGTACCATTGCTATGTCGCATTTTACCTTCTTGGCTTCCCTGGTGGCTCCAGTGTCACCGGCGATGTATATGCGCTTCCCCTCAAGTCTTAAGATATATCCCACCCACTCTGCTCTTTTCGGGTGAAATGGCTTTATTGTGTTATATGCAGGAATTGTCTCAAGCTCAAGCCCGTCTATTTCGCGGTAAACGCCGGGTTTAACTCCAACAACTGCCTTTACTTCACGTTGAAGCTCCATGGCATCATCGATCATACTCTCGGGAGCAACAACAATTGTTGTATTCTTAATCACCTTGCGAATGTCTTCAGGAGAAAAATGATCATAGTGCTGGTGCGTTATAAGCACATAGTCAGCATCATGCGTCTCCTCCTTTATCCGAAACGGATCAACATATATAGTCGATGAATCGCCATTGATTCTTATGCTGTTTTGTGTAAATAATTCTATCTTGTCTATCATGTCTGCCTCCAACCAAGAATCTTCTGTAATTTTTAGTATACCCCTTTATTACTCTCATTTGAAGATTGTTGTTTTAAGCACATTAAAAAAATATTTTCATTAAAATAAGGTGGAACCTCTATCAATCAAAGATTCCACCTTGTCATTACTATGTTGTCAGCCTTTATTGAAAAGTCTTAAACGAATTAACCCTCTCTATCGCAGAGGCAATATACTTTTGAAGTTCTGCAGCCTTTATGGGCTTTCTGATAAACTCAAGTGCACCATGCTTGTACACCTCAAGTTCTGTCTCATCCTGCTCATTACCGGTCATGAAAATAACAAAAATATTTCTGCCATACCGCTCATGCAGAATATCCATCATTTGGAAGCCTGTCATTTCAGGCATGAGATAATCGCATAATATTATGTCCGGACGATGCTCCTCATATAAATCTATTGCCTGCTGACCGGATGATGCACATATAACCGTGTACTGATCTGATAAAATCCTTTCAATGGTCATGAGAATTATTTCATCGTCATCGACAACTAAAATTTGTTTATTGGGCATAATTACCTCCCTGATAATATTCTTATGGGCAAACGATAATTCATACCATTATTATAGATGCATCAAAATATTGTATTCAATATGAAATGTTTTTTTTTACGCTTTTTTAATATATTATCAATCTTTTCTTCCAAATTTTTTTAATAATATTTTTTTACTGAGTTTATATTTATTTTATATATTGTAGTTATAATCTTCTAAAACCACTAAATGTTGTAATTTTGATTACCATTTATCGTTTTTATGGGAGGGAGAGACTATGCGTAATGATTGTTCTGCAAAAAAAGTTTTCATTGGGAAATCTTCACCAAAAGTAATAGACACTGTTCGTTTTAATAACCGCTACATAGATGTGGTAACCATCAAAGAAAAAGCCACCGGTATAATATCCGCTCTGATTTTTACAGGCTTAGCAGCCTTCACATTTGTCTATCTCCTCTTTTTTTAAAATATAGATGAAGAATTCAGTTTTTCCAGGTCCTTACAATGCTATCATCATATAATTGAGTACTGCATAAGTTCATATTTAAGCTTCGTTCCTTCAGCTATTCCTTCAGGTAAAAGTGCTCTGGCAACGAGCTTTAGATCCTCAGATTCTATATCTGTTCTTTTTAAATTGGCGTAGTCGCCGTCAATACTTACAACAACATAAAACCATGTTTCCATTTTTATCACCTTCCACTTCGGATATTTTTATAGCAATATCATAATACCACAATATCTGTTTATTCCACATTCTTAAGTGCTTCACTCATAGGTATGCGGCCAATCCTTATGTATTCAATTACCGCAACCACAGCATATGTCACTACTCCCAGCAGGAACATCTTAACGTAGGCTTTAGGATCGAGCCAGATTACCATCCAGCCACTCATCATCTGCTTTAACATCACCCTGAATATCAGCACCATCACATGAGCCAGTATTGGGTATGATATAAGCAGAGAAGCCACAACTACTAAAGCAGTGGGAATAATGTAAAGCTTAGCTATCTCTCTTTTGGAATAGCCCAGAATCTTTGCCATGGAGATGGACTGGACATTTCTTTCAATTATGAGTTTAGACAAAAGATACATCAGAACAATGAACATGATCACAGAGAATCCATCCACCAGATACATAAGATTCCCCATAGATATCATGAGCTGCCTTGACACCCTTGTAAGTGATTCCTCATCCACCACTGTCCCTATATATTTGCTGTCAATGTCCGTAATTTCAGTATCCGAAAAGAACCCCGAAAAACTGTCTTCATCAAATCCCATTACTTCATTAAGGTGCTTTTTACTCATAAACACCGCAATTCCACCATCATAGTCATAGGTTCCCGTGACTTTAAATCCGTAATATTTTTCCTCGTAGGGCTCCTTTAATGTTATGACCGTATCCTTTCCATAACCATACTTATCCGCATATGCCGAGGATATAAGTACAGTTTTATCATCAAAATCAGCCGCTATATATCTGCTGTTATCCTGTATTCCATAGAGTGTCACATCCTCAACTCTTGCTCCGTCTTCGCCAATTGTCTTAAGACTGCAGGCCGAAAACTTCTCGGCTCCCGGATTATTGGTGTTTATTTTTCCTAACAAAAAGATATAAGAAAATGTAGCTGACAGCTCATCGTCATCATCTGCTGCCGCTGCCGGTATCTGCAGAAGATATGTGTGCTTAGCAAGCATCGTATCAGTAACAATTCCCTGATAATGCACCAAAAGTGGCGGCAGCATCATCCCAAAGAAAAGAAGGACATTGGCAAAAAGAAGACCCATAAACAAAATTATGTAACTGCTTTTGTTCTGAATCAGTATACGAATCCTGAATCTATTAAAAAATTTAATGGTATTGCTTAGCTTTACAGCAGGCTTCTGCCTTTCTCCGGAGAGATTGCGTCTTATAAGGAAAAGCGGTTTAAGTGACAGCTTCCTCCTAAGGATAAAATAGGTCACAACCAGCATGATAATAAACGGAACAATGGTTGTCTTTAAGAATGCATCTGCGCTCCACACAGTCACATAGGTTGGAAGAGAATAGCTTCCGTAGTACATATCTACACACATATTTTTGAAAAATGTATATCCAAGTATATTTCCAATGATTGCTGATATTATCGTAACAATAAGCGGCATTGCCATATAGTGCCTTATCAGCTCATTTATGGTATAACCTGAAGCCCTGAGGGTTCCAATAACACAGGATTCCCTGTGGATCGTATTGTTTATGGTTATTCCAAATACAAAGGCCACGATAATGATTATAATGCACAGAAGTACTTCCATCATTGCCTTGTCACTTCCAATATCATCACCTGTAAATTTAATAGCCTGGTTTAAATATCTTGGAATGAAGTTCTCCAGAGTGGCATTTTTGATTATGGATTCCATCAACTCATCCGAAACCTCTTTTTCCTCGATGTCATCTACCGGCTCTTTGTCATATAAAAATGAATAGTTGTATTTAAGCCCTTCACTTCCATATTCTTCAAACTGCTCTTTTGTTACAACCGCAACTCCGAAGGCAGATGCGTCAAACATCATATCGTTATTACTATAAAAGAGCGCACTATAGTCGGATAATGCCACAAGTCCAACGACGGAATATGACCTGCCTTCAGATGTCAGAACATCCCCAGTCGCCAGGTTGTTGTTGTCAGCGTACATCCTGTCTATAGCTATTTCATTTTTCTTTTCAGGAAAGCGTCCCTCCATGAGGCAGACCTTGTCTATCTCCTCACGATTCGCATATATCCTTATTTTAGTGTTGTTATTAAACTCCTTCTCCACGTAGAAATTCTCATATATGGAGACACCTTTTTCTTCTATCTTTTCCTTTTTCCTGTCTGTAAGTTTTTCCTCTGTCCTGAAATTACCATTCTCTATATTGTACTTTTCAAAGCTGTCATTATACGCCTTGATCATGCTCTCACCCGCAACCAGAAAACCTGACACAAAGCCAATTGATAGCACAAGCAGAATAAAAATTACAAGATACTTTCCAAAGTCTCCCCTGAGTTCGCGAAGGAGCCTTTTCTTAAGTGGATTTTTCATAATAAGCCCCTTTACCAATCCAGCTCTTTAGCTGTCATCTTTGTCTCATTTTTGTAGCTCTTTCTGATCACACCATCTCTTAGCTTCACCACAAAATCTGCCATATTTTTTATAGCGTCATTGTGAGTAACCATGATGACAGTATTTCCATACTTTCTGTTTACCTCTTCTATAAGCGCCAGAATTTCTTTAGATGTATTGTAGTCAAGCGCTCCCGTAGGCTCGTCACACAATAGTATGTCCGGATTCTTAACTATGGCTCTTCCTATAGCACAGCGCTGCTGCTGACCTCCCGACAGCTGACTTGGAACCTTATGTTGATGCTTTGTCAGTCCCAGGGTTTCAATTATCTCATCGATATCAAGTGGAGTTTTAGAAAGATACGCACCTACCTCAATGTTTTCTCTGACTGTAAGGTTGGGTATCAGATTATACATCTGAAAGATGTAGCCAAGATGATTTCTTCTGTAAAATGTAAGAGCCTTCTCGTCCATGTCAGACATGCTCTTTCCTCTTATTATGATCTTGCCGGAATCGGCATTATCAATTCCCCCTATTATGTTTAGGAGTGTAGATTTTCCCGAGCCTGAAGGCCCAAGCAATACAACAAACTCTCCTTGCTCTATGCCAAGGCTGATGTCCTTTAAAACCTCTATCCGGCTATCGCCTTCACCAAAAGACTTCTTAATATTCTGAAGTTCGAGTTGCATTTTTTCCTCCTCATTCATGATTTATAAGCAGATCTCGTGTTAGCAAGCGCTAACCTCAATTGATTAGTATATCACTAATTCCACCTCAAAACACCAAGTCGCCATGAACCTGAGAATTTTTATCATTAAAAAAAGGATGAATAGCTTGATACTGCTATTCATCCTAAAATTATTGCTGAGAATTGTCATCCTGCAAAAATAGTTCGCGGAATTCTTTTCTTCCCGGAACCCATGCCTTCTCATAAATATGAGTGAAATGATTTTTAACGGTCTGTTCAGAAATACCAAATATATAAGCTATTCTTCTGTTTGAAAAACCGGACACCTTTAAAAAACCCAGTTCCAGCTCACGTCTCGTAAAGCCAAATTTCCGAGCTGTCTTGAGATATTGTTCTTTTGTAATCTCTGCTTTATTCATTCACCTATGTCCATTTCTTCATTCATCTTACGCTCTGCATTAAGCTTAAGCGGCAAAAGCAAAAACTCAATAATAACTGCGTAGAATCCTGAAAGAAGGCAAACAGCAATGTTTGGTCCCAATGTGGAAAAATCATCCAATCTTCCAAGCATAAGAACCGTAGATATAACAATTGCAAAAAGTGCACCAAATATGGTAAGTTTCTGTGCTGCCCCAACAGCTTCGATTATGTTTTTTAGCTGAAGCAGACTAAATGGCTTAATTCCGACTGAAAATGCTTTTATGAAATCATTCCATGCCCCCATGATGATCAGACCCGGAATTAAAACAATTGAAATAAGCAAAAATGAAGGCAGATCCAAAAACCACAAAATAGCAGATAGTCCCCAGCCTCCAAATAAGATATTAAATAAAAAAAGTCCTATAAACAGCAAAAGCTCACCGAGCAAAACCAACCTGATATTTTTCATGGCATTCTCCTTTCTACTGCCGTTGAATTAGTTCTACCCTGACTTTACCACACACTCGTAGTAGTTTATATAGTACCTTTTTTATATGACTTCTTGTGGGCCTTATGTTTTCTCACGTCAACTTTAGTTTTTGCTACCCGGATTAAAAATATCATAACCGTCTTCATACAGTATTTTCTGCTGCCAGTATATAAATGCATCTGTGTTGTAGCTTATGTCCTTCAGGTAGCCCATGCCTTTTTTGCCATGGGATTTATAAACCTTATAGGCTGCTTTTTTGCAGATAGCTGCTTCAGGCCAATCAGTTGTCTGCTTATAATTTGTGGTTGCTGAAAAGAAGACAAGACCAATAAGTGCCACAGCAAGGGACGTGGCCGGAATCATTTTCTGTAAAGTGCCTTCATTTAATAGGGACAATCCGTTTCTCAAAAGCTCGTCAAGGGCAAGGACACAGAGCGGATACACTAATATCAGAACTCGTCCTGTGGGGTAACCGGACTGGTCGGAAAAATGCTTTAAACTCTCCACCATTGAGAAACATATGAAAACGTATGAAAAGATCATCATCGAGAAGGGATAATCGTTTATCACCTTTCTCTTCCTGATCAGCACATATACATTTAATATTACAAGGCAAGCCAAAAACAACTGAAGCGGCTTTGGAACCATTCTCTGTGTGAGAGGAATTGAAATAAGATTTACTATAAGCGTCTTTAAGCCGCCTTCTCTGTCATTTGCTATTGATAGATCATACTTTGTTACAAGGAAATGATACTTTACAACTGCAAGCTGGATCAGAATCCAAACCGATGCAGGAAACCAGAGCTTTTTCCAATAGTAGAGGAACTTTTTCCCTGATACTATTTTTATAAGGAAAACCATTGCAACAGCTGCTGTAATAAGAAGCGCTGCTGTGTTTGCAAGCTCCGCAATAAGAAGCCCATAAAAGGCCCAGATGATATGCCTGTTCTTCCCATCTTCCAGCCATTCCTTATAGGCAAAAAGTGATATCCCAATCATTGCCACAGCGTAGCCATAGCCTCTTGCCAGAGCAAAAAATTCGTTAATATAAGAACAGCATATAAGCATTACAAACGCAACATAGGAAATATTTTTCTTCATGAACTGCCTGGAGCATGAATAGATATAAAAGATATAGAAAATGAAAATAGGAAATCTGATAACGACACTATTGTATCTGGTATGAGTTATCAGCTCAGCGATACCAATAAGAAAAGTATTTTGCAAGTGATTATTTGCAGCGCAATATATCTCGCCATTAAGACAGGCTCTGATTCCTCCCAGAAAATCTCCACTGTGGAAAAACCTGTTTACATAGAAGACATATGTAATGCCTTCATCCCATGTAATAGGAATATTCAAAATACGATAAATCTGCTCGTATGTGATGGTAGCAAGAATAATCAGACAAAAACTCAGTCTGAACCAAAAAGCTTTTTTCATTTTTCCCCCTCATAAGAAAAACACTGTCTACCTTACTTCAAAGCTTCTTTCGTCCTCAACCAAAGGCATTGAAGTCTTATCGACATAAGAAATATCTTACCAATTTCTTTTACCCAAAAAACTTTATCGCATAGCTAATAATAACTCCTGCTGAACCGCATGCTATAAGAAAAAGGATCACACCAATGCCAATACATATGCGGCTTTCAACCTTTTTCCCGGTATTTTTCGAAAAATGTTTACCGGTTGCCCAAAAGATCGCACCTCCTGCGAGCCCCGTAAAGCACACTCCCAAAAGAATCGCTGCTATTACAAGCACAGCCAGTAAAATCAGCATCATTCCTATCATTATTACAAGTATACCTAATCCACCCATTATAGTTCTCCTCCAAATATCAGGCAAAACACTTATTGTTTTTATATTAATACTCGTACTTGTTTGCCTTCTTATTATGCTTTTCGAAAGCACTTTTTATAATAAGGCCTGCTCCTATAACTACCGGAACAAACACCAGCAGAATATCAGTAAGTGTTGAGTAAGCAAAATAGAGATCTGTGCCAAGCACAAGTGCAACTACCAGCAGGCACAATGATATTACAAGACATCCCCATGTAAATTTGTTTTTATTTACAACTACCGAAATTGCTGAAATTATAAGAAGAACCAGAACGATAGCAGAAGTGCTTATCCTTCCAATCCTGTAAAATCCAAATGATGAAACGCGTACCATCTTGAAAAGCATGAACAGCCCGATGATAACCAAAATCCACCCAATGTTTCTTTTTGTCATACTACAAAATCCTCCAACCGTTTAAAAATCCCCTCGAAATAACAGTATAATCTAAAACCTGAAATAATTGAAGTATAATTACTTCCCATCAGGAAAACTTGTAAATGAGCCTCTCTCTACCTCGGGAAGGCCATATTTTTCCTTTGCTTCAGCAAATGCTTTTATCATAAAAGACATATTCCTTGCAAGGTTTCTCATTGTCTGAAGCCCTTCAAGATCTTTCTTTACATCTTCAGCTGTAAATCCGTGAACCTGATTCCAATATGTACTTGAAGCCACCGGCATTCCGCTTATTGTAAAGTATTTGTTTAAAACATCAAAGGATGCTGTATTGCCACCCCTTCTGCAACTTACAACAGCAGCTCCAACCTTCATATGCTTGGAAAATGATGTGCTGTAAAACAATCTGTCCATAAAGGAAAGAATCGTGCCGTTTGGAGAACCGTAGTAAACAGGGCTTCCAACAACAAGTCCGTCTGCCTCTTCAAATTTTCCTGCAACTTCATTTACAAGATCATTTACAACGCACTTACCATTTTTCTCACAGTAACCGCAAGAGACACAGCCTCGTATGTCCTTATTTCCAACATGAATTACCTCTGTCTCTATGCCTTCCTCATTAAAGACAGCGACCATCTCATCAAGCGCTGTGGCTGTGCAGCCGCCTGCCTTAGGACTTCCATTAAGTAATAAAACCTTAGCCATTTGAAATCTCCCTTCTGACATCAGGCATGTCAAAGTTATCGCCGGTAAATGATATCTGCCATCCGACCAATCTAAATTATAACAAAAATCAGCCTTTTTTAGTATAAGAGTATTGCCTTCTTACATAGGCACGAGTCAGAGACAAGCTCTTTTTATTAAATAAAGCGCCAAGTCTCATGCATAGTTTTTCCTTATCAAGATTACGTCCGATAAATACACATTGATTTACATTTTCATTAGAACCGGTTATCGAATAGAGTCCGTCAGCCAGGTCAAACCGCAGCGTTTCATCGCCTACAGGAATAGTTCCCTTGGCCCTGACAACGCTACCAAGTTCTCCGTGAAGGCAGTCCTCCAAAAGGGCCATCAGCTGTCCCGGATTGTTAAGACGAGCGTTATTTAGAGTCAGCTGTGATAATTCCGGACTATCTTCCTTTGACCCCCTGGCCTCAATAGTTTGTGATGGCAATGACATACATGAACGCCACCATTCATCACTTTTCCTCGTGTAGTGTTCACTTATGATATCAGAAGCTGGATTGATCTGTCTTACAGCAGCTGCAGCTTCCTCAAGAATCTGTGGTGATTCATTTTCACACTTTGAAAAAACTATGGTTCCTGCATTTGCAATCTGATCTCTGTACAGTTCTCCCCATTCATGCATATTCCTGCCATAACTTCGGGGCGCAATGACAACGACAGGTTTTAGTAAAGACACATCTCCGTGAAGAATGGGCTGCAAATTACTTATAATGTTGCTAAGCTTACCCACGCCTGTCGGTTCTACAATCAGATATTCCGGTGACAGACCTGAATATATAGTGAGTACAGAATTTACAAAGCTGTCCTTCATGGTGCAACAAACGCAGCCTTCCATAAATTCCAGTACCTCCGGCTTTTTAGCAGTATCGCCGGTATTTCTAAGTTCCTGTGCATCTATATTGTCAGCGCCGTACTCATTCTCCAGAACTACCGGGCAGGTATCTGTACGGCGAATAAGTTCCTTAATAAAAGTGGTTTTGCCGGCACCAAGAAAGCCGGACACAATAAGTATATTCATAGTACCTCTGACTGAATAAGATATAAGGAGCGGCCAATACCTGACCGCTCCCAAGTGTATCGTTATTGATTATTACGGATTATTATCCAAAATAACAACTGGTTTAATAAGATCAGCAGGCTTATCCTTCATTAGCTGCAATGCCTCCGGAATATGCTCCCAGCCATGGAATACATGAGTAGCCAACGGAGATACATCCAGCTTACCTGATGATACAAGAGCCCCGAGTTTCTCCATACGGAGACGTCCACCCGGCATCAGACCACCGTTAATCTGCTTGTGTCCCATACCTACGCCCCATTCTACACGAGGAATAGTGATATAGTCGCCACTGCCAAGGTAGTTAACATTACCGATTTTTCCACCGGGCTTAAGGGACTTGATGGCAGACTCGAAGGTTTTTACTGTTCCACCTGCAATAACAACACGGTCAACGCCCTTACCATCCGTGAGTTCCAAAACCTGATCTTCGATAGTACCGTTCTTGTAGCTTATGAACTCGTCAGCACCATACTTTTTAGCCACCTCTACACAAGTGGGACGTGTACCTACAGCAAGAATGCGGGAAGCACCGCGCATGTGTGTTCCTGCAACAGACATAAGTCCTACAGGTCCTATGCCGATTACAAGTACTGTGTCTCCAAACTGAACATCAGCCAGTTCAACGCCATGAAAACCGGTTGGTACCATATCTGAAAGCATGCAAGCATCTTCAAGGCTCATTCCTTCAGGCATGTGTGCAAGGTTTCCATCAGCATCATTAACATGGAAAAATTCAGCATCAAGACCATCCTTGAAATTGGAGAATTTCCATCCTGCAAGCATTCCATTGGAGTGCATGGAATATCCATTCTGAGCTTCAAGAGAATTCCAGTCAGGAGTAATTGCAGGAACAAGGACCCTGTCACCGGGCTTGAAGTCCTTGACTTCTGATCCAACCTCTACGACTTCAGCGCAACCCTCATGTCCGAGAATCATGTTGTGACGATCACCTACAGCACCTTCCCATACAGTATGTACATCGGAGGTACAGATAGCAATAGCCAGCGGCTTACAGATAGCGTCATTAGGTCCACAGACCGGGCGATCTTTCTCAATCCAGCCGACTTCGCCGATTTTAAGCATTGCAAAACCTTTCATACTCTTCTTCTCCTTGGATGTATTATATTTACATACCCTTGACGGGTTTGTATTCGCCGTAAAGATTGTTAGTTATTTGTCAATCTATTTAAAATTATACAAATCCTCTAATAACCTGGTCAAGAAGAATAGCGCTTTTAGAACTTTTTCATCATTTTGCATAGATTTGCCATGCAGCAATTGTCAGCATTGACTGTAAAGCCAAGTCCGAATGCTGCAACAGAGCCTGCGATAAGTGCCCAGGGTGCTGCTGCAAGTCAAAACAGACTAAGCTGTTCGTAATCACTGTATCTATAAAGTTCCGGCATAGGCTCATTTATAATTTCCATAGCAGCTGATGAATCCTTCAGATAATCTCTTACCTTTTCCTTATCAACCATGACAGGCATTCTGTCATGAACAGGTTTCATTGACGCATTCGCCGCAGCTGTCAGTATGACGAAAGAATCCCTGTTTTCACTCCTGTCATATA
Source organism: Butyrivibrio sp. NATIVEDY162 (assembly GCF_045999815.1). Lineage (GTDB taxonomy): Bacteria > Bacillota > Clostridia > Lachnospirales > Lachnospiraceae > Butyrivibrio. The sequence goes on along the minus strand of NZ_CP172573.1, from coordinate 2,963,225 downwards.
AACCTGCAAGATATATGGTTCTCTTATCAGCTCTTGTGAATACGAACTTCGTCTTATCCGCATCCCATTCATAAAATCCCTCTGCAGGTAAAATACATCTTCTATTCCTGAAGCTTTCAGAAAACATCGGTTTTCCCGTTACGGTTTCAGTCCTGGCATTTATGATAAGCTTTTTATCTTTAGACGAAATCCCCCAGAATAAATCTGCAAATACAATATCTGCATCACTATTCTTTTTATGAATAATCCCGGGTGCTACCATACCCGGAGTGACATCCCCCGCACCGGAGATAAATGCTTCTCCTAAAATATGCAATTCATCCTCTACTTGATTTGCAATTTTGTCACTAAAATAATATCTGCAACACAAAGGTCACACCTCATAGAAACTTTTCTTCAAAATACAAAGCTGCCGGGAATATTACATCCTGGCAGCCAACTTAAAAACAGCTTATATTAATCTCCATTGATTTTAAATCCAACGGGTTCGTCTGTATCATACTGCTGTGTCTGCTGATAACCAACCGGCTCATCATTTACATATGTGGCAGTACCATCTACCACTCCATCTCCATTATGAGATTTGTCTTCGATATATCTTGGATCATCGTCCATAACAAGTGCAGCAATTATATATGCAGGTATGCCGATTCCTGTGAAAAATATCGCCAATCCAAAACCGATACGAACCAGAGTGGGGTCAACACCAAAATACTCAGCTATACCACCGCATACACCACACACCTTTTTATCATGACTCTTATAAAGTTTCTTTTCACTCATAATTTATACCCTCTTTCATCAAACAAATGCATTTAAGTTTCTTTATGATGCCATTCTACCGCGAAAAAGCCGGATAATATACCCCCTTTACAGTAAAATTGCATACCTTATTCTTCCGTTAATGCGATTTTGTATCCGGCATCTGCTATATCCCGATACTTAATCATCATCTGTGCCAAGTCCGTAGTACAACATTTCGTTGTACCTTGCGTTAGCTTCTTCTGCAGCCTTTTTACTATGCCATGCATCAATATCACTGCATATAGCAAGCATCTCATCAACAACAAGCTCCGCGGTTCTTGGTTTCACATTGATCAGATAAGCAAGCATCCTGTCCATTGCTTTCGGACTTCCAAGCTGTCTGGCGATCTGCTCACCAAGCTCCACAGGAAAACCCAATGCTTTTATCGCAGATACCAGTTCATCCCTTTTTTGTGACCATTCCAGCTGATTTAGCGTCATATCTCTTACCCTTCTCGTTATTCAGCATTGTCCTGCTGTTCATTCGCTTCCAGGGCTATCCATACAATTGAAGTGTTTTCTTTGGAATATTCATCTACGAGAGCATTGAAATCTTCCTCTGAGATAGAATCAAATTTATCTATATTTTCGAGATAATCCTGTGATGGATTCTCCATTTTATAAAACTCAGGTGAACCTGAAGCTGCCCATTCATCATAGTAGTTCACAAATGCCATAACAATCTTGCTATCACCTTGCTTATCAATTTCAGATACAGCATATATTTTTCGTCCTTCATGTCCTGTATCACCGCTGACAAACTGGTTCTTGTCATTTATAAATGTGACGCCTGAAGATCCAAGATTTTCCACATTTGCTGTCTGAATTTTATTATCCTTATACTCGATGATATCATATATCCAATAGCCAAAAGAGCGGACTAACAGCTCATTTACGCCATCGCCATTCATATCATAGAGAGCATACTCCATGTCAGGTTCTCCAACAGCCCAAAATGTCTCTCCATTTGCATCCTTTTCATTGCCCTTTAAATACTCCAGAAAATGTGAATCAGCGTCGCTCTCCTTAGCGTCAGTAGCTGGTTGTTCTGCAGCTGATTGTTCTACAGCCGGTTCTTCTACAATTGTCGACTTATCTTCACCACTTATTATTGTTGTTTCATCCACACTTTTGTTTCCACAAGCTGTCATTCCAATTGCAAACACCAATGACATTGCTATAAGTACTGTTTTTTTCATAAAACACCTGCCTTTTCTATTATTCATTCCTTCTATTTTTGATATTGCTCACGTTCCATATATATGATTCGTGAGAGCATGTATACAACATAATCAGGGGGAGTTCTTACCCCTTGCTCCCAGTGGGATAATGTTCCTACTGGGATGTGGAACTTTTTGGCGAATGCAGCCTGTGATAATCCTGTGATTTTTCTCAATTCTTTAATTAGCATCTTTGTCTCCGCCTTTCAAAAGTTTGGGATTTGTGGCACCCAGTTTTCTTTTTGCAGCATTATTTTTGAGAATTTCCGTCTGTTTATATGCCACAGAACGCAGTTTTTGTAAACGTTCCTGCTGCGATAATCCTTGTGAAATCCATTCTGCATTAAAGTTTTCAAGATTGATCAGAACTATGAGTTCTTCGGCAGACGCATAATCTCTTATATTCTCACCTCTTTTTGCTTCTTCAGGATGAGCTTTTCGCCAATCTCTTGCACGTTTTCCAAAGAGAGCAACATTCAAAAGATCAGCCTCATTTGCAAATTTGTATGTCTTTTCTTCATTTGTTAATTCATCAGTAATAAGGTATGTCTGAACAGCATCTGTGTGAATGTGATAATTCAGCTTTGAAAGAGCTCTTTTTTCATCCCATCCAATAGCTTTTCTCTCAGCCTCATCCTTTTTCAGTCGCTGGTAATCCTTGATTATATAAAGCTTAAACTCTGGAGAAATCCATGATGCAAACTCAAAAGCAATATCTGAGTGAGCATACGTTCCTCCATATTTGCCGGCTTTTGATATTATCCCCTTAGCCTGCATTCTTTCAATCCACTGCTTCGGAGTCATTATAAGTCTGCCGCGTTCATTTCTAACCGATTGGAATTCCAATCGGTTAAAATCATCCGAATTATGAATTTCTTCCCAGACTGCAAGAAAATCGATTGTTGAATACGAGCTCATCCAGTTAGTAATAACCATCCTGGGATCTTCGGAATTCTTGTATTTTGCTATATCTGTAAGGCTTATGTAGCTATTATCAGGCTCAGTACCTCCAATAACCCCTATTTCTATTCCGTTAGCGTTAATTTTTGACGTTTGTACCATTAGTTTCTCTCCCAAATGTATCAATGATATATAATTATATACCAATGATATACTGATAACAAGTATTACGATTACACTTCTAAAAAACATTAAGCGATTACCCTACACGCTTGTCAAATTGACACCGTTATTTTGTCAGTGCTATCCTATTTTGCAGTGAAGCTATGGTATTCGCTATAGAATTTATTGACACAGAGGTGAAAAACATGACAGCAAAAAAAAGCATAAGTATGTCTTACAAAAAGGAATTTAAAAGAGGCAATAAAAATACATCTGGTAATAACGGACTGATTCAAAATCGTAGTCAGGCAGAGGCAACCTGCAGTTTTTGCGGAGCCCCTGTAAGAACTGAAATTTGCCCTTACTGTGGAAAGCCCACCGGATTGAACACAGCATCAGCTCCTATGGAATATCCGGAACTTAACTGCAAAGAGGCTCAACCGGATTTTTGGGGTATTGTGTTTCCCATGATTTTTGCAGTAGCTTTTGGATTTTTTGGTTTCCTTTTTCCTATAGTGTTCTCAACAATTGATGGCGTGGGATTCATGGTGAAGATAATTTGTATCCCGTTTGCCATCATCGGAGTTGTATCATTATTGATTGTTTTAAGGAATATCCTGATGTATTTAAGCGTAGTCCTGTTTGGAAAAGAAATTGAAGGAAGAGTGTATGGTTATGCTGACGATACTGTTCTATATAATGATATTCCCGGACAGGTATGCAAACTTTTAGTCACCACAAGTCAGGGCAAGCGTTTTATAATGTATCAGCTTAAGGGCGTAAAAAAGCCTTATCCCATCAACACTGTAGTACCGCTTAAAGTATATAAAGACAGATTCCTGGTACTTGATAAGCACAAATATGCAGCCTGGGAATGACACATTTCTTACTCATATTCCATGTATTGCCACTCCGACTACAGCAGCTATACATATAAGCCCAATGGGTGAGATTCCGTTTTTTCTCACTCTTCTCATACCAAAGTAAAAAGCTGCAAGGACACAGTTTACGATAATAGCAATAATATCAATACGGCTTTCATTTTTCATAGCGCAGTTGCCAAGAATCATATACACTCCGGTTGCCAAAATGACACCAATAACGCATGACTTAAGACCTTGTAATGTTGCCTGAAACCATGGATTCTTCAGAAGATTCTTCGCAATCACCATTATGGTCAGTATGATAAAAAAAGCCGGAAGCACAACAGCTGTCGTTGCAATAACAGCCCCGAGGAATCCACCTTTACTACTTCCTATGTATGTGGCAAGGTTCACCATTATCGGACCTGGCGTGCTCTCGCTGACAGCTATCATATAAGAAAGCATCTCATCATCCATCCAGCCACGTGCTATCACAACATCTCTGATAAGAGGAATCGCTGCATACGCGCCTCCAAATGAGAACAGTCCGACTTCCAAAAATCCTATAAGTAAATCAAGGTAGATCATCCCTGCTCCTCCTCGTTTTTCCTGAATTTTTCAATAGAAAAGAAGGCAAGGCTAATAAGTGCCGCAACCAGCATAACCACTATTGATGACAGATGAAGCTTTAAAACATTAACAAGCATTATAACAACAAAAGTGGCAATGAGAATCCCAACCTGTAAAGGCTTTTTGGGCATCTTCTTAATCATCTTAAGCGCCGCATCAAGTATCAGTATTCCTACCGCCATCTTGATACCCCAAAATGCGTGGGCAATCCAGGCAATTTCCAAAAAGCTCTCAAGAAATGATGATATTGCAAATATTATAATAAAGGAAGGCAACACTACTCCAAACGTCGCCAGCATGGCTCCGGGCATCCTGCCCTTTTTGTAACCGACAAATGTAGCGAGATTGATCGCTATCGGTCCCGGTGTTGACTCAGCGATGACTGTAATATTCATCATTTCATCATGGGTAATCCAGTTTTTCTTCTCAACACAGATACTCTCAACAATTGAGAGCATTGCATAACCCCCTCCGAACGTAAACAATCCAATCTTTACGAAGGTCAAAAACAATTCAACAAGTATAGACATATTAGCTACCTTTCTCCATCAGAACAGATAAACATACTCTACTATAGTACAAGATGGCAACAAAAAAGACCACTGATCAAAGTGGCCCTTTTTGCAAAAACTTGTCACGACACCTTACACATACCTATTAATGGAATGTTCTCTTATCTTAATGATACAATTATTAATCAAAAAAACAATTAAAAAATTATAAAATATACTATTAACCGATAATCGCATTCAGTTTATTGTTAACCACTACATCCAGATTCTTATCTATTTCATTAATATATCTCTGAGTAGTGGATATACTTTCATGTCCTAACTTTTCTTTTGTATATTCGATGTCTTTTGTCATCATGTATATAGCAGTTCCATAACTGTGTCTTAGCTTATGACATGAAAAGCCACCTTCAATTCCTACTTGAGAAGTATAATACTTAACTGTATTATTTATTGACCAGTAACTGAGTCTTGTCTGTATATTAGAAACAAATAACGCACCTGTCTGTCCTTCAACATCTACTCCCATTATCTGTGCTCTTATAGGTATCCATTCATTAAGTGTATCCATTACAGAATCTACCAATTCAAAGCCTTTAGTCTTATGTCCTTTATTGACAGTAATTACAGTTTTATTTTTAAAATCTATGTCTTCAACATTGATTTCTCTTAATGGCTCTACCCTTATACCCGTTGTAAGGAATATTTTCATTAGAAGAATGTCTCTGACTTTCTTACTTCTTTGAGTGAAACTGCCTCCACTATTCTTCTCAACTATTTTCATAAGCTGCTTCATCTGTTTCTGAGTAAGATACTTGTTAGAGGCTACATCTCTGTTTTTAGGGCGACTGGTTTTCATAACGATGTTATCTTTTATGAATCCATTTATGGAAAGAAAATTGAAAAATGAATTTAATGCAGACCACGCCCTAGTCTGTCTGGCAGAAGAGCTATCTCTGATCGTACCATCTTCTTCCTTTATATATTTAATCTCCGATAAATATGCATTGATATCCAGCGGAAGTAATTCATTTAATATATCCAATGTTATCTCGTCAGCTTCTCTATATTCCTTGAGCCATTTAAAAAAAGCCAGTATATCAGTTGTATAATTATTCTTAGTTACCCATGAATAATCTGACAGAAAATATATATACTGCTTTAGAAATACAGGCTCATATTCGAGTTTTCTATTTATTTTTTCTTTAAGCTTCATCTCGGCTTCAATTCTACCTTGCATACTCTCTCCTCTTTGCCATCGTGTTTTTTAGGAATATATTTTTCACCAATATATCTTTACTGTAAATACAATAATTATCCATAAGTTTTACATTACATAAACACAGGCACCCAAAAAGAGGAGCCGGTATAAAACCGACTCCTCTGATTGATAGGGTGTAAATCACTATGTGTATGTTTTCTCATACATCTTACTGGTAGAGGTATAAATCCTTTAATTCAATATGTCCTACTTCTTCAGATTCTTCATAATTAAATCCTGACCGTGAAAAGAACACATATTTGTAGCAGTTTAGCCCGGTTTCTTTAACCTGACTGATTTCTTTTTCTATCACTTCCTTTGAAGTCTTTTTCTTTCTAAATTTTACTTCGTAAAATACATATCCCTTTTCGTCCAAGGTCACAACATCAAACTCTCCATTTATGTGCCTTTTAGGATCATCATAATAATATTTTCCAATTTTCTCAATCACCGGATCAATATACCCGAGCCTGTTCTGCTTGATAAGATATTGTCTGCATATTTCTTCAAATCTTCCCGGTACATATTGTTCTTCAAAATCCTTGTCTATATATTTATCATAAAAAACTTCCGGATCCATAATTGTAAGCTGGGATAGGTGATTGAATATATATCTGAAGTAAAATCTTGATAGATTATCACAGATATAATAACCGGCTTTTTTCTTATTGTTCTCATCATTAATGGGTGCCTTCTTTTCCACAACCTCCATTTTTATAAGTTTTTCTAATACATCTACGAGAGTTGGCGCACTTGATACATTTGACTGAGAAAGAATATCACTATATTTTGAAAAGCCACTGGCTAATGCTTTAAAGACCTCATTAGCGTTTACTATTTTTGAAATCTCCGACTTTAAATACATCGGCACTTCATTTTCAAGCCTGGCTCCGGATGAAGCTATGAGATCGATAATATTTTCTTTTACCGTCTTTCTATCATCAACAAGTCTGTTGTAATATGGTATCCCACCAAAAACAGAATAAATCCTGACCTTATCCTCATCAGACAAGTTCGGATAAAACAAAGCTGATTCATAATAATCCATCTGTTTAAGATCTATAGTCAGATCAACTCTGCCATATAATGGATTAGATTTTTCAAGAAGTGATTTCATGACGTCTACATAGGACCCAAGTATGATAAGTGTTAGATTAGTAGAATCTTTATATTTATCTATAAGTGATTGCAAAATGCTATCAAGTCCTTTCACGCATTCACGGAGATATGGATACTCATCTATTACAAATGTGATTTTGTCATCCTTTGAAAGCCTGAAAATATAATCCATCAGTTCTTCAAAAGAAGTATATCCAAGCTTTGGCATATCAAGCATTTCAGATAACACATCACAGATACTTGCAACATTACTTTCTTCAGTAACTTGCTTACATTCATAGTAAATACACTTGGAATCAGATTCCTCAATTACCCTCTTTGCAAGAGCACTCTTCCCTACTCTTCTTCGCCCATAAATCAGTACTGTCCGCATCTCATCTGCTGTTATCTCATTCTTAATGCGTTCGATTTCTTTTTTTCTTCCCAGAAATTTCATTTTATTCGACTCCTTCCGACTCGGTGCAAACCGAACTAAATTTATTATAATAAACTATGTACTGCTTGTAAAGTTAATTCGGCTGTCTCCGACTCGGTTTTCACCGAATTAGAACAAGTAAAGCAGGGTCTAAGAGGGCGGAAGAGCGAGGCTGTATTTTTTGAAGTCTGATTCACCTAAAAAGAGGAGCCGATATAAAACCGACTCCTCTGATTGATAGTGTAGAAAGCACTATGCTTTGGGTTTGCATTTTAATATTAAAACATTTGCATCTACTCTACCCGAATCATTTTTCCACAAAAAGATATCCCATATTTATAAATCGTATTAACGTTCGCCTGCCTTAATTCTGTCTCATATTTCTTATCATCTATCTGCTTTAATGCTTCTCTGGCATCTTTTTCCAGATCTTTTTCCGAACTACTACTCTTGAATTCCAGAATTACGCCTACACCATCCGGCCTTTTAGGGTAAAGGGCTATATCAAATCTTCCATAGCCACTTTCTTTGTTAGATTTCACCTTGTGAGTATCAAAAATACACACAAGAATGCCAAGCATCATGCCATGATAAAAACCTTCTGTACTAACATCAAAATAACTGACATAATTAAGTATGAAATCAGAAAGTGCACGCTCCAGCTCCCCGGCATCTCCCTTAAGCAATTTCTCTATTAGCGCATTTTCTATTACAGAAGATCTGTTTCCTGACATTCTCTCCAGAACATCACGTTTAAAAATGCTTGCTACCTCTTTATTAGGAATTCTTAATTGACACTCATCCTGTTCGCTACCATCGTTTCCAAATGGAGTTAAGTATCCTGTAGTTAGAAGCATCGTGAATAATTTATTATTGCTTTGGCCAATTTCATCATAGATAATTCCTTCATCAATCCATGCTGAAACAGGATCTCCATTTAACAACTTCTCCATAGATGTTTCCATGGAAAAACCTTCATTCCCCAGACTTTCAGAAAGAATAGAGTATGATCCGGTATTTGTCCAATATGCCTGCACCTTACAATGATTATCAATATACTTAATGACGGACCAGGGATTATAGATATTTTCTGAACCGAAACGATACCCATCATACCATTCGATTACTTCCTCTTTTTTATCTGTTAATCCATAATCATAAAGTATTTTATCTATATCTTTTCCATTAAATCCAAATACATCACTATATTTGTCAGAAAGCACAGAGCACACATCAAGATTATTTAAATCACTAAAAATACTCTCTTTAGCTATCCGCAGCACCCCTGTCAAAATTGCAAAGTTCATTCGATCATTAGTTTTTAATACTGCCCCCAATAATCCCTTTACAAAATCTATCGCCTCATGATAATATTTTTCTCTGGCATCATAAGCACATTGAATAGGAGTATCATATTCATCTATCAGGATAACTACCTTCTCTTTATTATATTTATACAGATACTCCGTCATTCGCTTTAATGAAAAGCGTAGTTCTTCATCAGACAGCTCATACCTGAGTGCTTTGTTATAATACTCCTTTTCATCATCAGCCAATACTGACATGATATCTCTATTTCGCCCATAGATATCACTAATTATCATAGCAAACTGCTTTTTCATACTATCGAAATTATCCGCTTTTATATCCTTGAACGTCAAAAACAAAACCGGATATTTTCCCTGTTCTGTCATATACTTTTTATTATCAGACAGTCCTATATCACACTTTTCAAATAGTTTTCTGTTTTCTGCCACATCATCATTAGCATAAAAGTATTTGAGCATACTCATAGTAAGCGTCTTACCAAATCTCCGCGGCCTCGTAATCAGAGTCACATCAGAGTGTCCATCTATAAGTGACATGATAAAGCCCGTTTTATCTATGAAATAATAATTTCCTTCTATAAGCTTTTTATAATCCTCTATGCCAATTGGCATCTGTTTATTATCCATATGTCACACATTCTCCGAAAATTTGTATTCATTCAAAAACAAAATAATCATCTCTGCCTCTTGTTCTTGTCCAATTATTAATTGAATACAATGAATATTGAGGTTTCAGAATTATTCTGGCAAATTCTTCTATATCAATGAGATTCATAACTTTTTCCATCACCATATCATTAGTTAATCGATGTGTGTTTTCGACATTTCAACTCATCAATATATAATTGAACTTCTTTATCAGTTAGTATATTTCTCAAATCACTCTCATAATAGTTTTTATTGGTCATAATTTTTCCCTACCCTGAGTTGAATGATAAATACATCGCATCAAGGCATCTCCTTCCATGTAATACGCTTAACTTATTAGTTTAGGTCACTTACAGGTTTATGATCATCTATCCATTTATCGCACTCGGCTTCCGCAGCGATAAAGTCCAGGCAGTTGGCAACTACTTTGTTGTTCTTATCATCTGCCTTTTTCTTGCTGTATAAGATCCTGGCATTTTTGATTATCTTGTCCTCATTCTTACGAATATAGATAAGCTCCTCTAAAACAAGATCCTTATATGCCTGATCCTTTTCCCCCTCAACATCATACAGCTCTATCTCGGAATCCGGTACGGGAATCATCGTTCCTATCTGAAGAGTGCCTTTCAGTTCCTCCGCATCTCCAGATTTGGACACTATCCTCATTACAATAAGGGAATCCTTTCGAATTGTCTTTTTCCCATCAACCACGATATAGTCATGTTTGTCCTTTGGAGAGGACAGCGGAATATAATAATTGTGATCACCAATGGTAAGAACTACACCAAGATACTTTCTGGTATGGGTTCTTACATCTTCCTTATTCGAATAGACACGAGGAAACTTCCCACGCAGGTACTTTATGTACTCATCAGAAATACTATATAATTTCATAAATCTCCCTAAAGAAATAGAAGCATCCGTTAAGATGCTTCCATTGTTGTTAAGCCTTCCACTTAAACGGCAGGAACTCTCCGGTTGTTAAACCTTCCACTTAAACGGCAGGAACTCTCCGGTTAATACATCTTCAAAGGACTATTAGCCTCTTTTCTACTTATATTTTACATCAAATGCTTAATGAATCAATTGACAAATTTAACAAATTTCAGCTTATGGCATAGCCATACTTTACTCTATTCTCTTTTAAAATATGATCGTTACTGTTGTTCCAACTCCAGGTACACTGTCTAAATCTATCTTCGCTTCATGAATATCCACAATATGCTTCACTATGAAGACTGTATCACTGCCGTAACTCCGGCTCCCAATAATACTGCGAATAACCTTTTCATTGTTAGTTTTTCCAGAATGACTTCAAGCTTACCACCTCCGCCAAACAAGTTAGGAACTTTTACCACCTCTTTACTGATCTGAGCCAGTTCCTTACTTATTTTCTTCTCATCATCTGCGATATCCTGGATTTTTTTCTCGCTTTCTGCTTTCTGTTTCTCAGCCTCTTTAATCCTTTACCTGATAACTGCCGTAAACCACGCCGCAAATAAACCTGCGACGTTTATTTTACAGGTAGGCGGATTATTTGACGCTTACTTAAAAACTTTGATTTTTGTAAAAAATACTCTAAAGTTAATGACATTGTGTTAGAGCGCGCCCATGGCGCGCAAACTAAAAAGAGGAGCCGGTATAAAACCGACTCCTCTGATTGATAGTGTAGAAAGCACTATGCTTCTTTGTTTTTTAGTATCAACTTAAAAGCTCAAGTGATTAAGCGTTGATTATTTCTTAACCTTAACCTTAACTGACTTAGGCTGTCCGCCCTTAGCCTCAACGTTCTTCTTGGTATCCTTGTCAGCTACGAAAATCTTAGCCTTCTTGTTGATCTTCTTGAATGCGTTCTTTCTGATAATTACGTCCTTACCCTTGATAGTAACCTTCTTAAGCTTGGAAGCACCATTGAATGCATTCTTTCCGATTTCGGTAATGTTAGCCTTTACAGTAATCTGCTTGATGGACTTATTCTTCTTGAATGTATTGTCCTCAATCTTTGTTACTGTGTACTCTTTACCATCAACTGTGATCTTCTCAGGAACTTCATACTTGCCGTTCTTGATTGCTGTTGCAGGAACTTCCTTAATAACAGCTGTTCCGTCAACCTTGGTGTCAACCTTCTCACCGGATACTGCATTAACATTATTCGCTGCCTTACCAATCTTTGCAAGTTCTGCATTTGCTGCATCTGCCGCTGCCTTCTGAGTAGCTGCTTCCTGGGTAGCCTTGTCAGCTGCTGCTTTCTGGGTAGCTGCATCTTCCTTAGCTGCTGCTTCGCCTGCCTTAGCCTCAGCTTCAGCTTCCTTAGCTGCTTCTGCCTCAGCCTCAGCTTCATTTGCAGCATCTCTAGCAGCTTGCACGTCTTCAGGAAGCTCCCATACGCCATACAATGTAATAGTATCGCCATCTGATGCACCGACTTTTTCTACGACATCAGCAATTTTATCATTTGCAACTACAAAATCAGGCTTTGTAGCTGTCTTTGAAAGAGCCCAGCCCTTGAAAGTATATCCATCAGGATAATCATCCATATTAGGTTCAGCCAACGCCGTTGTAGCTATATCTTTATCTTCAACACTTACACTAGGAATTTTAATTCCACTATCACAGTTCTTGTCATAAACAATGATGTATTCAGATTCTTTATTGACCCACTGTGCCGTAAGTGTTACAGCCGTCGTTGCAGTAATAGTTGCTTCATCTGCATATTCTCTTTCGTCACCATCTTTCCAGCCCTTGAATGTCTTACCAGCAAGTTTATATGTATTCTTGGGAAGTTTTGTTGCCACACCAGAATCTACGATAAAGTCTTCCATAGGAGTTGCAGTTGCTCCTCCACCATTAAAGGTTACTGTTACAGTTGCCTTTGATACAGCATAGAACGTAATCTCACCTGCGCTGATATCTGCAGTCTGAGGTTTATATGTAGAACCAGCTGCATATATAGTTGCTCCAGATGCTTTTGCAGCTGCCTCACTAGCATAAGCCTTTCCTAATGTCCAACCAACAAGTGCTTTATTATCGCCAGGAACAACACTATCATTCAAAGTAACAGTTCCGTTCTTTGATACAGTACTAGTTGCTGCATTATCTCCTGGTTTAGTTAATTTATAATTTATAGTAATAGCATCATCTTCACTTGCATAAATAGCATAAAGCTTAACTGTAGCGTTCTTTGCTGTAAATAGATTCTTGACCTGAGTTGTATCTAAATATTTGGGATTTACAGCTGAACTATTTGTATCCCAGCCCAGAGCCCTTTTGCCAGTAACTAATGGTAAAGCACCTATCTGAACCGCACTATCGTAATCTACTGTTCTGCTATCAATTCTTGTACTTCCATTGTATGTTTCTACAGTGAATTTATCTTTTTCCCACTGAGCATAATATGTTGAACCATCATAAGTAGCCTCGAAACCATCTGCCTTTGCTATTCCGCCTTCGCCAGTAGCAGTTGTATTCCATCCTATAAAATGATAATTCTTAGGAGCAGTAAAGCTATTGGTTACAGTAACTTTTGCCCCTTCAATGCCCTCCATCTCAATTATTTCGGGTTCGTCATCTTCAAAGATTGCAGGATAATTGGGATCCAAAGTAATAGAGTCCTCATCAACTGTAGTTTTTTCAAATACTGCAAAAAGATTGATATTCTCAGGTTCTGCTTTATTAATACTTATAACATCACCGGTGTTATACTCAACTTCACCTGTAGCTGTTGTTGACCATCCCTTAAACTCGTAATCATCTGCACCAGCAAATTGAATCTGATTCCTTGTACTCATAGCAGTTGCCACTACTGTAGGTAATGTAACTGTGCCGCCGTCTACTTTTAATTCTGCTGTATGTGATCCATCCCACGGTTTTCCTGTCTTAACTATCGAAATATGGGCAGTTTTTGCGGCATTATTAACTGCTAATGATACGTCCTTTGTATCTGCAACCCAATTATAATACAAGGTTGCTTCTCTATCTTCTCCTATCGCTGCCAGAACAGCATCTACATCATCAGTATATGCAAAGGTCTCTCCTGTTCCATCAGCTTTTGTATTCCACTCATAACCTTCACCAAGAGTATAATACTTCTTAGATACTACAACGCCATATTCCTGCGGAGATGCTAATTTAGTACTGTGTATAGCACTATATTCTCCCGTAATTGCTGAAGGCACCTTACCTGTTGTAGCACCATTCTTATCAAATCTGATGGTATACATCTGCTCTTCATATGCCGGTGTAAATACTATGGTTTCATTATCATAGTTAGTATCTTTATAAGCAAGATCTATCGCAGCAGACTGCTTTGCAGCACTATCACCAGCCTTGATTTCAAGTTCAGGGTCAGAATCCAGATTCCATCCTTTAAACACTTTATGAGCTTCAGTAGGTTCTTCAATTGCTGTCTCCAAAGCTTTTTCGTAGGATTTAGTTGCCAAAGTTGCATTATTGGAATCTTTTATCGTAAGTATATTTCCTACATAATTACCTGTTAATGTAGCCGTACTTCTCGGTACTGTTATATCTGCATAGGTTGCCTCTGGAGTCAGATCCTTTTTTCCATCATTCCAAGCAAAATGATATCCTCCCGGGATATTTTTTGCATTCTCAATGTATGCCGCCTGTCCTGGAAGTTCAGCGTTAAGATTACCGCCTTCGCCATCAGTTATAGTAACCGGATTTGGATTTACTTCTTTTAAATTTCCGCCAGTATTACCAACCGCAAACGTAATTTTATCGCCAGCTTCTGCATTACCTGAATACTCAACAGCCAATGCCGTCAATGGCATCGCCACTGCGCTCAAGTTACTTACAGCCAATGCACCAGCTAGTGCATATGACCATAATCTCTGTCTTTTAATCATGTTGTTTTCTCCCTTCATAAAAAAATATATTTTTTTACGTTAGACATTTAATGCCTGGGAAAACCAACTTTTTACTTATAATATTTTGTTATGAAAAATTGGCTTCGCCCAGACACTAAAGTCATCCATAGTTACCATGAATTGTGAATCTAAGAGATTCCCTCAAAAATATAAGTAACAAAAATAATGCATATTATTTAGATAAAATTAAGGGAAAACATTAAATAGAAAGGCATAAACAAGGGAATTTTAAATCATAGACTTATGCCAAAAATGAAAATATTATAAAAAATATGAGTTTATTTTTTGTAGCCCCTATTTTTATTTTTTAGCTGGCGAATAATTGGGTATGGTGCTTAAAACCGATTATTAGAAATCAGTTTATTGTTTTTTAATAATTGAGAAACGGCATTATAACTGGATAAGTGTTATAATCATTAATGTCTTGGTGATAACGCTTGGACGGATTCTTATGAGGGATGATGATCTTAGATCATCAAAAGGGACAACAGGAACAAAGGAATAATAATCATCAAGTAGTGACTGCTACTGGTGTATGATTGGTTTTAGGGATATCTGTATCCTTATAGCTTTGTTTTTTATACTTTCTTTTAAAATTCCCCCAGAGAAAAATCGCACCTTGAAAACTAAATATGGAAAAATGCTTATACTTTTTGTTTCAAAATTTATCTAAATAATATGCATTATTTAGATGAGTTCGCAGACTTCTTCTCCCAAATGCAGCAAAATCCGTTAATGTCGGGTTTTGCTCGTTTAAAAAAGTGTATCAATTAAAAATGGGTGAAACCAGGCATTAACGATTGCAAGTTAATCCCGAACTAACTATTTTCAACTTTTCTATGAGAAAGGGGACATGATTTATGAAGAAAAACAAAAAGATTTGGTCATATGCTCTCGCGTGTGCGTTAGCTATGAGTAATCTGAGTGTAGTGGCGGCGCCATTTAGTAGTATTGTGGCGCAGGCTGCAACTACGGAAGTCACAGCTTATGATGTAACATTCCCTGCAGCGTCTGCACAGATTGAAAAAGGAACTACAGTTGTATTCTCGGTTGCAGATGAAGCAGAAGATCTTGTTGCTGGTGCTGCTTTAGTACCATTAACTAGTGATGGTAAAGCCATTGAAAATCCGAGTGAGGTGATAAATGTTACTGCATTAACGGACGCAGATGCAGGAAAATATAAAGTAGAATTTTTAAAAGCAGGTAAATATAAGATTAAAGCTTCTAAATCCGGAGGTGAAAGTACAGTAAATATAGGTATTTCACCTGTAATTACTGTTACTTCTAATTATACTGCTCAATTAGATGGAAAAGAATGGATTGCCGGTTATGCAGAAAAAGGTAAAACGTATGATGTCAGAGTTATGGCGGATACTGTAGATGTTACTACTACAGCTAACATTACAGTTGAAGGCCCAGCTACATACTCAAACCGCAAGCTGACAATTAACAGTACTGCTATTGATAATGCTAAAGTAAAAGTTTACTATCAGACGGCTGAGATGATTAAAAAGGAATCTCTGCCAGAGCTGACTGTTAAAGATGCCACAGCTACAGAAACAATGGCACTATCATTGGATCCTAAAACTGCAAGTATGACATATAATACCACAACTCCTATAACTACATTAGTTGGTAAAGGTAGTGTTCCAAGCGGATACACATTAGATGCTAAATATAGAGCATATGTTGAAAGTGGTAATGGCGTTTTAGTTGAACCAAAAACAGCATATGTGGATGGTTTTTCTTCTTCAAATATATTTACGATTACAGCAACTGAAGTTGCAAAGAAGGAAACTGTAGTTGTAAAGTATATCTTAAAAGGAACAGCTACTAATGGTGGTACTGTTACACCTGATAGACCTGCTTCCATTGATTACGAAGGTGAAATCGAACAGACAGTAACTGTTTATCCAGCACCTAAATATGAACTTACTGTTACTGGTGATAACCAGGATAAAACAAACAAGAGGTTGTTTACATTAAAAGAAGAAGAAGGTTCTATTAAGCTTACTGCTTCTATAGACCCTGCTGGAAAAGACATTCCTGCGATTGAGGATGTAAAATACGTTTGGTCAGTAACACCTGGTACTAAGATAAAGGTTAGTGGTAATGGACCGACAGCAACAATTACTCCTGTAAATCCGTTTACTGCAACTTTAACCGAAGCCGACTATGAAACAGTGAGACTTACCATAACAGAGAAAGATGGTACTACTCCGATTACTACAATACAAGATACAGAAGTGCATCCATATCCATACGAAGCAAAAATCAAATTAGCTACAGAATCAAAGCCTTCAATCACAGCTGATAAGACAGATATCAAAGCTAATGAAGCAGTTACATTTACAATTAAGGATGCTTCAGGTAAGACTATAACAGATCTTACAGGATATGAAATTAAAGATAATGGATCAACTATACCTTTGGATAGTAAGATGAGTTACACATTCGCAAGCGTTGGTTCACATAAGATTACAGTAAAGGATACAACTAGAAAACTTGAAAGTGATCCTGTAACAATTACTGTAAGAAGTGAAGACGGTCAGAAGGCAACTGGTCTTAGAATTGACAAAACTGAGATTGAACTCAATGACGATTCTCAATTGGATGATTATAAAATATCTGTAACAGTTCTTCCTGATGGAGCAGAACCCAATACAAATGCAGCAGAAATTAATACAGTTACCGTAAAGTCAAGTGATAGTAAAGTAGTTACTACAACTCAGGCTGAGCCTATAAATAACGAGACTATTATTACACTTAGTGATGAAGGACCTGGTGAAGCAACTATCGAAATCACAGCAGATGATCCTTCTGTAACACTTAAGAAGACTGTAAAGGTTACAGTAGCTGGTTACAAGAAGATTGAGATCAGCGGTGATGATGAAGTTGAAGTTGGAGCAACAACAAAGCTTAACGCAGACGTTCAGGTTTATGGTAAGAAACAGTCTAAGGATATCATCTGGCACTCAACAGATGAAGATGTAGCAACAGTTAAAGACGGTGTTGTAACTGGCGTTGCTGAAGGAACAACAACTATCTATGCTACACTTGCAACTGACGATTCTAAGAAGTCAAATGAACTTGAGATCACAGTAGTTGATAACACAATTCCTAACGCTATCAAAGCAGCAGAAGCAGCAGCTGACGCAGCAGTAGCTAATCCTACAGATGCAACAATCAAGGCAGCTCAGGATGCAATCGCAGCAGCTAAGACAGCTGGCGCAACAGATGCACAGCTCAAGTCCGCTAATGATAAGGTTGCAAAGGCAGTTGAAGCTAAGAAAGCAGCTGACGAAGCAGCTAAGAAGGCAGCTGATGGTTCCGCAAAGGATACACCCGCTCCTGTTAACACAGAACTCAAGGATGCAGCCGGCGCAACATTCAAGGTAACCAACGCTACAGCTGGTTCAGCTGAAGTCGCATATGTAGCTCCTGCTGATAAGAACGCTAAGTCAGCTACAATTCCTGATACAATTACTGATGCTTCCGGCAACGTTTACAAGGTAACTTCTATTCCTGCAAACGCATTCAAGAAATCAAAGGCTACAAAGGTTACTATTGGTGCAAACATAAAAGATATTGATCCTAAGGCTTTCAAGGGCAGCAAGGTTAAGACTATTGTTGTTAAAGGAACAAAGCTTACCAAGAAGATGGCTAAGGCTATTGTTAAGTATGTGAAAGAAGGCGGAAAGGTTCAGTGCAAAGGCGCTAATAAGAAGGCTAACAAGAAGCTCCTTAAGAAGCAGTCCAGAGCAAAGAGCGGAAAGGTTAAGATTAAGTAATTCAAACCATCTTACAAAATCTTAATTCATGAGAAGAATTTGCAAAAAGTATTAAGCATATAAATACCTAAGTATTTATCAAATTAGTTCGGGCAATTAATGCCTCATTGCAAAAGGAACGGGATCTGGTGACAGGTCCCGTTCTTTTGTTGTTAAAACAGTTCTAAATTTTTTCTAATCTTCCTTAATTTTCTATAGATAAATAGAAATAGGTACTGATAGATAATATAATTTATTTTATGAGACATAACTGTTATGAGGGGGCTGTTATGGGTCGTGTAATTAAATCTATACTATTATCAGTATTTTTTATATTTCTAACTTCAATTAATGTCAGTGCAGCTGATACTATGTCTCTTCCAATTACAGGGACATATGATCAGTCATCTGCAAGAGAACTCCTTTCGCTTTTAAATAATGAGAGGTCTAAGGTTGAGGGGCTTAATGCTTTGTCCTATGACCAGGAACTTGAAGATGCTGCCATGATAAGGGCTATGGAGATATCCGTTTTCTTTGATGGTACCAGACCTGATGGCAGTAAATGGTACACAGTCTTAAATAACCCCAGCAGTGCAAGCCAGCTCAAAGCTTATGGACAGACTACGCCTGCAGCAGCTTTAAGTGCATGGATGAGTGGTGAAAATAACAAGGCCGCTCTCCTTAGCAGCGATTATTCATACATGGGCGCTTCTCATGTAACAAGAGAAGGAGTACAGTTCTGGATAATTATATTAAGGAAAGCCAAGGGAAATGTTATTAGCAAGACCCCTGTAGATGATAAACGTGTTGTTAACATATCAATGCTTTCCTCCAACGTTTTAAGCAATGTGACACCTGTGCCCATCGATATGGAATATGGTGATGTATATGACATATCAGGACTTAAGGAACAATGTGGATATTCCGGCGCAAGGTCTTTCTGTAAAAAATGGTCTTACGATTTAAGTGATACGATAACTATTTCCGATGACGGGATAATCTCACTTGAGGATAAGAAGATTACCGGGAAAAAGGCAGGTTATACAGGCATCACTGCTATTCTCCGCTCCTCTGGTAACAGTATTGTCATTCCTGTGAATGTTGCAAAGAAAATCATAAAAGAAGACCACGTTTCTTTGTCAGCCAGGGAGTTCCAATATACAGGTAAGGCTATAAGACCCTCTGTTTCAGTAGTTATATCAGGGCAAAAACTTACTGAAGGATTCGATTATGTAATGACTTATTCTGACAATGTGAACGTCTCCTCCAAAGGTGGATATGCTACGGTTATCGGAACCGGTAATTATGACGGCACTGTTCTTAAATATTTCATGATTGAAGGTATAGATATAGGTACCGGCACTATTACCTTATCTGATAACAGCCTTCTATATACAGGAGGCGCCATTACACCCTCATACACAGTCACTTGTAATGGCAAAGTCCTTACAGAAGGGACTGATTATATAGGGAAGTTCACAGATAATATTGAGCCTGGTACGGCTACCCTCACCGTTTATGGCATGGGAAACTATAAAGGTACAGTATCCTCGACATTTACAATAGGTGAAAAGGTATCTGATATCATCTCCTCTTCTGTACCTAAATCAAAACTTACTACTGTAACTGCTTCCAAAAAGAAGATATCGGTTAAATGGAAAAAGGTATCTTCAATTGATGGATATGAGGTCCAGTACTCAACAAGTAAAAAGTTTACAACAGCTACGACTGTCAGTAAGACATATAAAGCAGTAAAGAAAAAAGCAGTTCTAAAAAAACTAAAGAGCGGCAGGAAGTATTATGTCCGAATCCGCAGCTATAAAATATCAGGTCATTCGCGGCTTTGTTCTACCTGGTCTAAGGTTAAGAAAATAAAGGTAAAATGACTGCGCCTATAAGCCGATATAATGATTGTCCGTATCTTACTGGGAATATTTGTTTTTTGTAAACCCCAGTATTTTGTAACAAATAATCGAAATTATTAATAAGTATGAGGTGGCCAGATGGCAGCTGATACTCAGAACGCCCAGGTGCTTGCAGCCAGGACTGATACAAAAGTCTTAAGCTCCCTGGTACGGGATAATGACAAATTCATAAGGAAATGTGCGTATTTTGCCGTACACAAATTCATCACAGAGCACGATGACGAATATTCTGTTGCTCTTTCTGCATTTCTTGAAGCAGTGATGAGTTATGAACCTGAAGGTGGTACATCATTTAATACTTTTGCACAGCTGGTAATATCAAGGCGCCTTACCGATTTCTTACGTTCGGAATACAGGAAACAGCCTGAAGTCAGTGTTGATCCGGCTATCATGGGTGGTGATTATATTGAGGAAGAACTCTCTGAGATTGCCACTGAGGTGCGCTCCATAAACTCTACCACTTTAAGTGCTGAAGACCAGCAGACAAGCGGTAAAGTGACCATAAGGGATGAGATTGAAGCGCTGAGCACAGAGCTGTCAAAGTATGGCATAGATTTCTTTACACTGGCCAAGAATTCACCAACATCCAAAAAGAC
The DNA here is from genome assembly GCF_045999815.1 of Butyrivibrio sp. NATIVEDY162. Taxonomy (GTDB): domain Bacteria; phylum Bacillota; class Clostridia; order Lachnospirales; family Lachnospiraceae; genus Butyrivibrio. The sequence goes on along the minus strand of NZ_CP172573.1, from coordinate 2,942,186 downwards.
CAAGGAAGCATGCAGGGTTCTTCTTGCTACATTTATTGGAAATGAGGATCTGCTGAAAAGGTATAAAAAGAACCACACAATCCCCGTCCTTGATCTGGCCAGGGAATCTCGCATCAGCAAGAAGATAATAGACAAATACCGCAGGTACCTCATAGCATCTGTAGAGATATTGTTAGGGGATTACCCTCTGCTATCAGAGTATCTGAAAAATTAAAGTAGGAAGGTAAATGATCAATGAAAGCCATGGTACTGGATTCCAATGGCCACATGAGCGCTGTCTTATGTGAAGATGGAATCTTCAGACAACTGAAAGGAGTTCACGAAAAAGGGACTGAGGTGCTTGTAGATATTGGTCCGGGGAACACCTGTGTTGAACACAAGGAGTATAGACATTTTCATGTCATGAGATATATTGCTCCTTTTGCAGCTGCTGCAAGTGTGCTCTTGTGCTCGCTGACAGGCATAGAAGCTGTAATGGATTCCAAGGATGTATCTTATGTGACCATGGATGTTAATCCTTCTATCGAATTTTCGCTTAACAGGAAGGATAAAGTCATATCAATTAATGCTCTTAATGAAGATGCAAAGCCCATAGTTTCTGAACTCAAAAAACAGAACCTTGAAAAAAAAACAGAGATAAGTGATGCAATAGGTAAGACAATAACCGTCCTGAAGGATAATGATTATCTGGAGGGGGAAGAAAGAACAGTACTTATCGATGTTGTTAGTGATAAGGAAGACTCTTCTGTGATAAAGGACAGTGTGTCTGCCACGATCTGTGAAGAAGATGAACTCATAAATCTTTGCCTGTTGGAGTCGAGTTTGGCTGAAAGAACCTGCGCTTCTGACAAGGGGCTTAGCTCAGGAAGATATGCAGCGCTGGTAAAAGATGTTAACAAAAGCGTTGAGAATGATGAAGATGTTTTAGAGTATACGTCTCTTTCTGTAGGAACTATCGTAAAAAGAATTACTGAACCGGAAGAAGAAAAGAAAGTTCCCGAGGTTATGGTTTCCGGTGAGCCTAAAAAAGAGGCAATTGTTGAACATAAGGAGAATGAAGAAACAAAGCCTGTTGCGGAATCTACGGCTAAGGAGGAACAGTACACAATAAATCCTTCTTCGAATACAAAGAATAAGCCAAAAACCACAAAGAAGACCGCTGTCACTCCTAAGGAGAAGGAACCGGAGGCTTTAACAGAGGCACCGGTAACGACAGTGACACCTGAACCTACTCCTTCTGATAGTGTTGCAGCTCCTTCCACTGAAGAACCTTCGTCTGATAATACTACAGCTCCATCCTCTCAGAAACAGGATGATAAGAAGGAGAAAAAGAAAGAATCTAATAAGGAAGATGGTTTACAACCTTCTTCGGATGAACAGCAGAAAACACCTGAACCTGCTCCGGCTCCCGAACCTGCTCCGGATCCGGCGCCAGCACCTGAACCGGGAGATAATGAAGGTACCGGCGATGTGGATGTTGTAGAACCAGAAAGTGGGACCGGTGATGTAGATAGTACAGATGAGAATGGGCAGTCGACAACTCCGGAGCCACAACCGGCACCAGAGCCGTCACCGGCACCTACGCCAGCTCCAGAGCCACAACCTGCACCAACGCCCGCTCCGGAACCACAGCCGGCACCAGCGCCTGCTCCGGAACCGCAACCAGCACCTGCACCTGCGCCAGCTCCAGAGCCGCAACCTGCACCGGCACCTACTCCGGAACCGCAACCGACACCAGCACCAGCGCCAGCTCCGGAGCCTGCATCTGCACCGGCACCTGCTCCGGAACCACAGCCAGAACCAGCAAGTGAACCTGTTGTAGTTAATTCTGTTCCACTGGTAGAAGTAAATGAGCCGTTGATTGAAGAAATACCAGGTGAATGAATTTAATCCCTCGGACCAAAATCCGGGGGATATTTTTGCGCAAAAATACGATAATTTGCCATAAAAATATGCATAAGTCGGCATTGTATGGCACAGATGTTTATGCAAAAATATTCATAACAAAAATATATAGACACAAAAGATTACAGGGAAGTAGATAAGATACAGCGAAGCCTCCTGAAAGGATATTTGTATGACATAGCCCACTACGCAACTGCTGAAGAAAAGGTAAAGGCAGAAAAATGTTATTATAAAAGAAGAACGGGACCTGTCACCAGATTCCGTTCCCTTTTGCAATGAGGCATTAATTGCCCGAACTAATTTGATAAATACTTATGTATTTAATCGCTTAATACTTTTTGTAAATTCTTCTCATGAATTAAGATTTCGTAAGACGATTTGAATTACTTAACCTTAATTTTCCGTTCTTTACATTCTTAAGAGCTTTAAAGATCTTCTTGTTAGGAAGTGCGCATTTACATGGTCTTCTGTTTTGACAAAGACAGGTCTTGCTTTGAACTCCCTTTTGATTATCTTGAATGATTCCTCTATTTCCCAAAGTCCTTTGTAGATATTTCTTATTTCGGAATCGGAGAGTTCCTTTTCGCTTGTGACAATGGAATAGTATCCGTCATATAGTGCTTCTTCATCAATATTTGCCTGTTCAAGTTCAAGAGATGTACCGTCTACGATTTCACCGGTGCTCTTTGAAAATTTAATGTTCTTTATATAGCCGGCAGCTCCGTAACTGGTAGAGCGAGTATACTGATTAGGATTTTTGATTAGCGCTTTAGCTTTCTCTGTTGTTCTTTCGCGGTCTGCTTTTTGCTTCTTTGCATACTTCTCAGAGTAGTAGCCCATCTGCTTCTGATATATTTCGTAAGTGGCTGATCTTTTGTCTGCCTGATTTTTTAATGTTACTTTTTTAGCATGGATGCGTGATTTGTGCGTGAAGATTATGGTGTCCTCATCCTTATCAGTTTCCTTGTCGATCTTGTAATCGTCCTGTTTGAGAACCCACGCTTTGAATTCTTTGTTTGCGCCAAGAATTGACTGGCCGTATACATAGCCATCATTGTTTTTCATGTCGTCATGGTTTTTACCTGAGAGAAGAGCTGTATTGTCACTCGTGTTCAGACCTCTGTCAGCTACAACGATGATGCGCTCAATATCAAGATCTTTCTTTGCTCGGCTTATCGCAGGGAGCATATTTGTTTTTTCGCTTTCTCCGCCGGAGAAGGTATTGAAGGCCATGGGGATGCCGTTTGAATCCATAAGCAACCCCATCTGTACAATAGGATCCTTGCGGTGCTCTTTGGACGGCCTCGCTTTTTCTGCCCCCTTATTTATCAGTTTTCCTTCATCATCTACCTCGTCTTCATCTTCATAGGGTATCTCAAAATAGTAGTTCATCACATCCCAGTATCCAAGGTGAGGATCCCTGCCAAACATTTCCTTTGTTCTTGGCAAAAAGAAATCCCTTTATACAAGGGATTGTGATTGTGGTTTATCTCATGAGTATGTTACTGTAAAACAACGGATATACGCAAAAAAGCAGGTAACAAATTCACTGATACCCACTTTTCTATACTGTGCTTTCTATATTAATTTTCTTCTAAATTACAAAAAATATTTCTTAGCAAATAAAAACCGTAATATAATGGTAGCAGGTCGAATAAATGTTTTTCTTCATTGCATCAAAATCATCATTTTTATTAAGAAGAGCGGGCATTTCTGCCCGCTCTCCCGAAAGAGAAGTATGTGAACCAAATGTCACATCTAGTCTTCTTTACTGGTTATTACTTAACCTTGATCTTTCCGTTCTTTACATTCTTAAGAGCGTTAAAGATCTTCTTGTTAGCCTTCTTATTCTTGCCGGTTACCTTTACGGTTGAACCCTTCTTAAGCTTGTTGATAGCCTTAGCCATCTTCTTTGTAAACTTGGTTCCCTTTACGATAACCTTCTTAACCTTGCTGCTCTTGAATGCGTTAGGATCGATCTTCTTGATGTTCTTTCCAATAGTAACTTTTGTTGTATCAGCGCCTGCAAATGCTTTAGCTGCAATAGATGTTACCTTGTACTCGTTTCCGCTATGATCTTTAACGGTATCAGGAATTGTTACGCTCTTAGCCTTCTTGTCAGCATCATTGCCCTTGTACTCAACTGTAGCCTGTCCAGGTGTAGCATTTGTTACTACGAAACCTGTTGTTGCGCCAGCTGCGTCCTTAAGCTCGTTGCCTACAGGTGCAGGTGTGTTAGCTGCAGAACCGTCAGACTTCTGATCTTCTTCCTTTTGCTTCTCATCAGCTGCCTTCTTAGCTGCTTCTGCCTTTGCAAGGTTATCTGTAGCTGCCTTGAGGTCTGCATCTGTTGCTCCAGCCTTCTTAGCTGCTGCGATTGCATCCTGAGCTGCCTTGATTGTTGCGTCTGTAGGATTAGCTACTGCTGCTGCAGCTGCTGCATTTGCTGCTGCGATTGCTTCAGCCTTCTTGTCATCTGCTGATTTCTTAACGACTACAGCAACTTCTACTGATTTCTCACCAGATGTAACCGTAACAGTAGTCTTGCCCTCACCAACTGCAGTGATAACACCATCCTTAACTGTAACTACTTTTTCATCAGAAGATTCCCAGATGATAGGTTCTGTAGAAGGTGAATTATCTTCCGCTTTAGCCGTAGCTTTAAGTGTAACGCTTTCTCCTGTTTCAAGTTCGACAGATGTCTTATCTACAGAAAGGCTAGCTGTTTTAACAAGATCATAAACAGTTACTGTGCATGTCGCAGTCACACCGCCTATAGATACTTCAATTTTAACTTCTTGTTCACCATCGGCTGAAGCTGTAGCTTTTTTAGTAGTTAATGCAGCAGACATTCCATCTTTTGCTACATTTATAACTACATCGCCAACACTCACTTCAGTTCCTCTTTTATTATTGGCTTTATTTATTGTTGCGGTAGTACCTTTCGCAGATGTAAGCGTCCACTCAATGTCATCTGTCCCATAAGTAGCTTCTTCTGGAGAATATGTAAATGTTAATTTCTGTGAATCCTGTGTTACTTTTTTAGGATCAATAACAATACTCATTTCCTCAGAATCTAACTCTGCGGAAGTGATACCAATGTTACCTGTTACTACTGCTGTGAAATATGTTTTCACAGCTGATGCGCCTTCACCGTAAGTTACATTAATTTTTACATTTGTTTTTCCGGCTTTATTCGGAGTAGTTTTCACTCCTTTAATAACAGCTGTTCCATCACCATTATCTTTTACTGTCACATACTGTGAATCTGTGGAATCATCAAGTGCAAATTTAGCAACAACAGTAGGATTAATGAGCCACTTCTTATCAACTCCTGCAGATGCATATCTTGGCTTTAATGTAATAGTTGTTCCTATATCAAATTCCTTATTACTTCCAATTATATCGTCACCATCATTACCGGAATCTGCTACATCCTTTGAATTGTTAAGCAAATCATAATAAACTTCATCCGCATTTACCATTACAGGGACTTTTTTCGTAACTGTCTTCGTACTGCCATCAGCATAGGTTACTACTACCTGAAACTCATGCTCGCCAGGTGTAGCCCCATTACTTATTACGCTTGCTTCAGGTGCCTTAGGTGCCTCAGTTATTGCACATTCGGTTGCAGTCAGATCTGTCCAATCAAAGCTCACACCCTTAGAAGAATTAACACTTAATGTTACCGAATTACCGCCATCAATGATTTTATCAGCGCTTGCGGTTATTTCCAAATTCTCGCTTGCGGCTTCAGTTTTAGATGCAGTTACCTTCGAAGTATATTCGCCAACCTTCACCGGATAAGTTGAATCTAAACCAATTGTCAATTTGGCATCTGCGGAAACATTCCCCTTACCCATAAGTGTAAGTAATGTCCCCTTATTAGTTGCATCTGAAGATACTTTCGTAGCTAAAGTGTTAGTAGAAGAAAGATCAAAATATTCGCTCGCATCATCTGTACTATTAAGCTGCCAATTATATTTAACATTGGCAGTAGCCCAAGTAGAATCCAATGTTGGGGTAAATACTACAACCGGTTCTATATCCTTCATTGTCCCAGTATTTACCTCATCATAGTTCAAAGAAATATCTTTCAAATTGCTAACCGTTGCCGAAACCGTACCTACTGTAAGGTTTATGGTCTTTTCTATCTGGTCATTAGCGGTTGCGTTATCTGGATCATAGGTAACCTTTAGTTTTATAGAACTAGGTGCATCCTTTGTAGTTGCTATTTCAATGGGTACCGTTTCTGGTCCTTTCGTAGCAGCTACTTCCTTACTGCTAGTCCCACTTCCACCTACGTCCAGATTAACAGCAATCCCATCATAATCAACAAGCTCTGCAGTAAGGCTACCAGTCTTACCCGAAGCCACCGGAGTTCCTGATACCTTAACGTGGGCTTCAACTCCCTTATAGATTTTTGCCTCAGCCTTATAATTCGTATCGCTACCATCAGAAGCGACTTCCACTTTGCTAATCGCTGTTCCTGCGGCAAATGCTGTCATAGGCATCAATGCACCCATGTTTGTTATTGTCAAAGCAGCTGCAAGAGCACCTGACAATAATTTTCCTTGAATTTTCTTCATTCGTTTACCCCTCTTTCTAGAAAAAGAATGTTTACCCCGTTTTCCGGAGCCAGACTCAGTGTCTGGAAAGATCCACGAAAATGTACACGGATACATTTCGTACATCTCGCCAACCATTAAGGCTGCCTTCCTTTATTCCGGGAAGTTACAATAAATATACTTTTTTACGTCAGACATTTAATGCCTGGGAAAACCAACTTTTTATGATTTTTGTTATGAAAAATTGGCTTCGTCCAGAAACTAAAGTCATCCATAGTAACCATGAATCTCTGAGATTCCCTCAAAATATATCTAAATAATGCATATTATTTAGATGTATTTTGAAAGAAAAGAGAGCACAATTCCTGAGAAACAGGTGATAGAAAAAAACATCCCTCAGACAGAAAGTCTGAGGGATGCATATGACGATTTTTTGTTTTTTATCCATATATTCAGTGGGGAAACCTCTTCCGACGTAGATTCGGTAGTGGCAGTTCATCGAACCACCACAGTAAAGTTTTTCTTTGTCTTTTTTATGTTTCCCTTTTTATTAACCAGAATACTGAACTTGTATTTTCCTTTAGGTGCATTTTTCTTAAATTTAATGGATATCTTTCTTCCCCTTACTTTGAGCTTTGCAACACCTTTACGTTTTCCACTTGAAATATCTTTAATAGTAATTTTTCCCTTTGAATTATCTACCTTGATATTTATGGTCTGGCTCTTTTTCTTAAGATCAAAGCTGTTAATCTTATCTTTGTCATAATAAATCCATGCCTGACCGGGAGTCTGTTTATTTGCGTTTTTCCATTTTTTATCTGCAGGCACAGCAGCACCTGAAAAATCGCTGTTTTTATCTGACCCGGAGCTTAAAATCTGGCCCTTATCTGTATCAGCTGTCGTATTTGAATCATTTCCACCGGAAGGCTTTTGTGAGCCATATTTTATTCCGGTTTTTTCAGCTTTGTAGTAGTTGATCCCATTCTCATCAAAATAAAAATCATCTGATATATGATGGGTGTTTCCATAATTAATCCAATCTGAGGTGAACCTGACTGCAAACACATATTTTGCACCTGGATCCAAGCCATATACCATACAGTTTGTATAAGGGTATTCTGCACATATTAGTGTCTTTGTATTAGATAATTCCGATTTCAATGAGGAATATAACTTTTTAATAGTGGCTGCATCATAACTGCCGGGCAGCTTTTTGTAACTAATATAGCAAAGAGAGCCTTCCGAGCGATGTGTGTAGTTTTTGGCAAGAACAGTCTGGTTATTATAGTTCTCAAGAGCCCTGGTCCAGTCAATACATGCAGATGTAGGATTTCTTTTTACTGCTACATCATACATATAGGCAGGAACAAGATTCTTTTTCATTTCCGCATAGGCTTCATCATTGGTTTTCCCGCCTTTGGTCATGATATGAGCTCTATAATAGTACTTAAGATTTCCGGACACGTTCTTTCCTTTATAGCCACATTTCATAAGAACAAAATAATTTGTACCGGGCTTTAACCCTGTAAACGTGTAGCTTGTAGAGGATACAGATACATGTACCGGACTTGATTCAATTTTCTTGTAAGCTTTTCGTGCGTCAGGCCCACAGTTAGATATGGATCCATATACCTTTTTATCCCCGAGTACATCATATATACTCTCCTCGACGCATATCAGACATATATCCTTTTGGCCGCTTGCTGCTACCACCTTATTAGTAGCAGGATCCTGTTTGGACCAGTCAACTGTAATAGAAGTATCAGTTGTTTCTGCAGAAAATGTTATATTCCACGAAAATCTGGCGTCACTAAGCTTTCTTCCTATCTCGTCTACCTTCTTCTGATATTCATTCCAGGTATCATTGAAAGGAAAGATATTGGAATCATCTGCTCCTGAAGGGCTAATATCGCTAAGTTCTATGTATGTATAATAGTCATAGGTGTCATAATCGTTGTCACTATAGTAGGTTATCCTCACTGCAGCACAAAAACTATATTTGTGACCGGATGTGAGACCTCGCAGCGTAAAAGTGCGCTGGTTATTATCTGCCTGATACTTATTGATTCCGGCAATCCTTCTGGCTTCTTTTTTTGCCGCGTCCTTACCCATGGATTGATCAGCCCAGCCTATGGAAGTATACGTCCAGTACATGCGATATCCCATCTGTTTGAGCTTATCCTGTAAACCATTGACAGCATCCCTTATATCAAGGCTGGCTGTAGTTCCGGTCATTCCCATGAGTTTGGCAGTACCTCCTTTATCTGCCAAAGTACATGCATAATCTTGCTGAAAATTGTGTCCGCCTTGCCCTTTGCCAGTCGTTCCGGTCTTGTAACTACTTGCCCAGTCAACTGACACATAATATGATTTCCCAGGTTTTAGGTTTGTTATGGTATATCTCCTGAGCGACGTACTTATGGACTTTGCATTTTTCCTGGTATCATTTCTGTTACCGGGTTTTTCAGTATATCCTATCTTGAAGCTCGTAAATTGGACATCCCTGTAGCCCTGTTCCTCATACTCTTTGATTTTAGATTCAGCTGCCTTGCTCCAGTCAACAGTAATCGAAGTCTCAGTACAGTCCACAACATACATCGTATTATCATATGCTTTTGTTTTCATGGAATTAAATGAAATAACAGTACAAAAGACGGCTATTGCTACAAACAATAGCGATTGAATTTTCTTCTCCATATAGTTCCCCTTTACACTTTTTTCTCTCCCGTGAGTACTATAACTATACCTAATGCAGGAAAAATGTTCAATAATACAAAAGTAAGAGTCATCACCATTTTGAACTATCAAATAACATGCATATCTAGTAAGTTCGTAATCTGTTTTTGGCTTTGAAGTTGCGCCTGCCTCAACGATTTTCCTGACCTCAGGAAAATCGTTAGAAATACTGTGTCCACTATTGTCACATGCAATCATTTTAGTTCATGCAGGATGGTTAGATTATGGTAAAACATATAATATTTTAATCAAACTAAATATGTCATCCAGGTTTGAGATTTTATGTTGTTTCATACATTTACCAATTCAGTAATAGTTTTACTTACTAAGTCTATGGTACTTTCTCTTATTCCAACATCCCCTGCGATGGAAGTCCAATGAACTATTGCAGATTTTACATCTGCAATAATGCTTTTGGCTCTCTGAGTAGATATGCTGATTGTGGATGCGACCTGAAGCAGGTCCTCTAATTCTATCTTTTCGCTTTTGTTATTTAGCGTCATTTGATGATTGCTTAACCATTTGTTTGTCGGGTTATAGGAAAATGTGACATCATAGGCTGGTGATAATTTCCAGATTCCATCTCTGTTCATCAGAAATGAGACGTTTTTAACATGGTCATCTCTGTTGACGGCAAGAACATTAAATACCATTCTTCTGTAGAACTGTTCAATCTCATTAGCACCAAGGCCAATCTGTTTCATGTAAGATGCCGCCAATTCGTAGCTGCAAAGTCTTGGCGTGTTGTAATCAATGTGGGCAAGCGCCGCAAGTGTTTGCATGTGAACCTTTGAACCATCTACCCTGTCGAATCGTTTGGTCATAAAGTGATTGTGGTTATTTTCTTTGAAGATACGGCATTCATTCATATTTATTCCAGCCTGTAATGCCATAAGATAATAGGCATACTCAATAAGGGTATATTCAGGCTCATCCTCCATGTCATGATCACCATTCTTGCTGACACCATCAAACTTCATTAGCCAATAATCAAATCCTTTTTCAGGGGCAATCTGACCGGACTTCACTTCATTTGTTTCTTCATTCCATGCAATGACTGCCTTTGCTCTTGCACCTCCTGCAGATGTTCCTAGTTTGAGAAACTGTGAGTAAGAGGCATTGGACATGTCTATGTTTACTTCTTTTCTTTTACTCAAAACATCAGAGGCGAATTTTACCATCTCACTGACATTGACTATATCAGATGAACTGGAGCCAGCAGAGAGTACTGGACGATATTCTAGTGCGCCCATACCTCGGCTCCCTGTATAACATAATCGATCTATCACGTTGAAATCAGTCTCGGACTTTCCTTGTGCAGCGAGCCATTGGTTGATAATGGCATTACCAAATTTATCGGGCAAGGAATCAGCTATCATTCCAGGTACTCCGTGAAACGATTCTTCTAAATTAGGAAACGAATAGAGTTTGTTGGATATAGGCATTTTTAAGGGCGAAAGCTGAATATTAGTTCCACGAACCCCTTCAATAAAATCGTTGTCATACTCAAAGATTGCATAAGGTAAACCTTCTTTGAGACTGAGGGTGCCAATCTTGGTGTTCCATAAAAATATTTCTGCAAGGTTATTCATTTTTCGTCACCCCATTTGAAAGTTCTATTGCTTGGTTTGTCGTTTTTCTTTCTGACTCTTTTCCGCTCTGTTCCATTTTGTCTAGCTAAATATGTAGAGGGCCTGTCACTCATATCTGGTATCAGAGTATTAAAATTGTCGGCTAAATCCAACGCCATCATGATTTTAATAAAGATATCCAGTTGCACATCTAAACCCTTTTCAAATTTTTGGACAGATCTTAGTGATACGCCGGCCTTATCTGCCAGCTCCTTTTGAGTCAGGGGATATGCCAGCCTATAGTCTTTAGCTCGTTTGGCCAGTTCAGAAAGGATGCCGTTAACAAATAAATATTTCATATAGTTTGTCACCTCAGATATATTATAAACAAAGCAAAGTTAATGCGCAAGTACGCACATATTATTGGCGTAATTAGCACTTAACACGCAAGAATGCACATGTTACACAAAGGAGCGTACTTAAAAAGAGCATTTACTTTTTATGAGTTGTAGCAGAAAAAGAACCATTCAACAGTATAAAAGTACTGTAAAATGGCTCTTTTTCTATGCTAATCCCCAAAAAATTTACCTCTGTAAACCTCTTGGAATAAATTCTATCCTAAGTGTACTGTCCATGGCTTCAGCAAGGCGCTTAAGAAGTGCAATACTAGGGTTTCTCGTTCCCTTCTCGAGGCGACAAATATCAGCCTGACTAATCCCACTTTTTTCAGCAAGTTCTGTTTGTGTCATTCCTGCTCTTATCCGCGCATCCAGAATAGCTCGGGTAATGTCCATCTCAGGTTGTAGCGCTTCATATTCTTTTTTAAACTCAGGATCTTGCATCAATTCTTTAGTAAGGTCTTGTAAATCACTCATATGTGCCAGCCTCCTTCCTGCTGTGATAATCTACTCTCCTCTGCTTAGCTAAATCTATCTCGCTTCTTGGAGTCTTCTGCTGTTTTTTAACGAAACCATTTGTTGCTATGACAATCTTTTCCTTATCAAAGAAATACAATATTCTAACTATATCATTTCCTTCTATTGTCCTTAGTTCAAAGATACCTTCCTCCAATTCTTTTGAAAGAGGCTCTCTGGCTAAGTTACCATATTCTTCAAGAAGATGAAGATTAGCTACCACCTTTGCTTTCATCTTTATATCCAAGCTCCTAATAAAGACTCCAACTGGCTTTTTACCATCTATCTCCTTGTAAAAATCGACTTTAAAATTTGACACCAACAATCCTTTCTTTATGTTATATATAACATAATCACATTTTTCAGTCAACGTCTAGTTCTTTTTCTCTCAATTTCGACTACAATTCTACCTACCTCCATATATACTAATATCATATATGAACTACCTCCACCGACTCTGCATCGTAAGAGGTTTCTGTTATGCCGCAGAGCGGCATGAACCTTTGGGATGCTTAACGCATCCCAAAGAACAGGGCATGTCCACTATGCCCCTATCCCATTGGGTTACCTTTGGGAATACTTTTCTTAAGATGTTTGCAGCTCCGTTTATGTCTGCATTTGTTATTGTTCCATCGTAGTGTCTGTAGAGTCCACGCTTTATCCTTTTTCCGGAAAAAACATAGTCAGCCTTACTTCCCTTTTTATACACAGGGATCGCATCCATCGCAAGGAAATCCGCTTTGGATGTATAGCTCTCTTCCGTAAGTGCAAACCTTATCCCGTATTCAGCAAGCTTATATCTTAGCATATCTGCAAATATCAGCATTGGTATCTGCACAAAATTCTGGTTACTGATATGCCCCATACCCGCTTCCTGTTTCTGGAATACGTTATGCCCCATCACTACGACATCCACACGGTTATCCCTCGCATAGTCTGCAAGCTGTCTGCTTATCTTATGGAACTCATCCTTTATGCGCCTGTTGCGCTTTTCAGTGAGTATGCTCATTTTCCTGGTCCGGTATCTGTTATTGCACTTCATGGCACATGAGGAAAGCCGTCCCATTTCTTTATTGTAAAACTGGTTTACGGACTTTATCAGTCCGCCCTTTATCACAAAGGGGTCTGCCCCAAAGTTGTTCGCTACGGCTGCCAAATTGTCCGTACCAGGATCTATCGACATGACCCTGATATCGGAAATGTCATCTTTTGATGAAAGAAATTTAAGAACTTCCCGGTCATCCAAAGGCTCTATTCCCACTGTTAAGGCATCGATCACCACATCCATTACAAAGTCCTTACCATGTGGTTTTATCCGTACTTCCTTAAGTTTCCCCTGGGGGAAGTCCCTGCCAAGTCTTAAAGTCTTGGTTGTTCCAGGGAAACGTATATAGGAATCTTCCTTTATCCTGCATATCTGATTCGTAAGGATGGCTGTCTTATATTTTCCCTGGCATACATATCCCGGCATGCGGGGTCTCCCCGTAAATGCAGATGGTGTCTTGGCGTATGTCTTCACCGCTTCAAAAAATGACTTGTAATCCCTGAGAAGGAGCTTAAGTATCTGCTGGTTAGCCTGAGATGGAAGCCCATAGTATGCCTTATCCCCGGTACTCTTTAGAAGATAGTCAAGGGCATTATAAGAAAGCCATGAGCCAACTACATGGTATTTTGTCCCTTCAAGTTTTTCACTTACAAGTTTATACACCTGCATCTGATTGGGAAAAAGAGGCCTGTAAGAGTCAAATGCCCCTGTGGCAGAGGCATACTGACGAATGATGAAATTCGCCCTGTTGTAAAGAACTGCAGATGCCCTGCATATATCCTGGCAGTAACTGTATAGTGTGTTGTTTTTAGTTATTCTGTACTGCCTTGTTCTGTACACAGTTGAGTTTTCCTTTCCAAAAGATTATACTAGTATTGTAGCATAAATTTTAAGAATAATCAAAACATTTGTTCTTTTCGGAAGGAGTTTTTGTGGATAACTACAGAAGAGGTTCACATTCCGTTTACCTGCTTACCTATCATATCATTTTTGTCACTAAATTCAGGAAAAAGGTGATAACCAATGAAATGGGAGATTTCATGAAAAATCACGCAGCTTATCTGTGTGGAAGGATGAACTGCGATATGCTCTCAGCTGAGACTGACGAGGACCACATACACATGCTTATCTCCATGCCTCCGGACGTTGCCCCGGTAAAGCTTATCAATACCTTAAAATCCCAGCTCTCTAAAGAAGTCAGGATCAAATACCGTGAACACATAGAAAAATATCTGTGTGGAGATGCTCTTTTCTGGAGCAGGAACTATTTTTGCGCCACAACCGGATCAGTTTCACTTGAAACAGTGAAAAAATATATAGAAAGCCAGCGCACGGATGACCACAAAAGAAAATATGAAAAAACCGGGCGATACAGCAAAGTAAAGCGCTGAGGGTCAGCGATTCATCCCCCACCGACTATGTCGGAAGGAGTTTTCTCGCTGATATATCATAATATTTATCACATCCATGAGAAACTATTTTCAATCTTGGCATAAATCCAAATAATAGAAGTAAACAAACAGGATTATATGTGGTACTAAAAAAGAGGCTCAAGAGTCTCTTTTTAGCCTTAAGAAGCTTATATAAAACATGCCATATATAGCGGAAGAGTAATTATCCCTGATTCTCCGATCCCGATATTTCCGTCTATGAATTTGTAGCCAAAATCGATATCTGACTTATTCTTTATCACGGAATTGAGGGATGTGGCACGCGTATTTCCGCTTTTTACTTCTATCGGAATAACTTTTCCATCTTTTTGGATAAGAAAATCTATTTCCTTTTTTGCCGTGTCGTTTTTAAAGAAGTATATTGGATAATCTTTCTTTATAAGGGCATCTGCAATGGCACACTCGAACAGTCCGCCTTTTGTGTTGCCAGATAGAGTATTTTCAACTATATGCTGCTTTAGTGAAAAGTCTTTCATGGCTATGAGCAATGAGAGATCTGTGGTGTATACCCTGAAAAAGTCATCCCTTGCATAATCATCCAGGTCATACCTCATATCACTGACAAGCCTGCAGAGCTGGATGATATCCGCCCTGAGCAGCCACTCGATGCTCGAATAGTACTTCTGAGCCCTTGCACCGTGCTCGATCTCCTTGTACTGGAATTTATGGTTTTCCTTATCAAGTAGCTGTTTGGAAAGGGAAAGATAGCATTTTTCAGCCTTTACCTTTTCCTCAGCCGTTGCATAGTGGGCTATATCATACAGATAGCCTTGCAGGAGGCTTCGCTGTACTTTATCTACTTCCCTGTAATCCTTTGTGTCTATGTATTTCTGAACAGCTTCGGGCATTCCACCGGTTGCAACATACTGTCTGTAATAGGACATCATCTGATTATGGATGGCTTCAGGCACAGCTTTCTTCTCGGTAAAAAAAGAACGAAGAGAAGCTATCATATCATCAGAGATACCAAGTCCCCACAAGAATTCCTCGAAATCAAGCCCATGCATTGTAAGATAATCAACATACCCCACAGGATAGGATGATGATCTTTTATAATCTATACCCAGAAGGGAGCCTGAGGCGATCACATCATATCTGTTATCAGTAGCCCAGAACTTAAGAGAGGTTATGGCTTCAGGACATTCCTGGATCTCGTCCAGAAAGATGAGTGTTTTATCCGGAACGATTTTCTTTTCCGGGAAGCGAAATCTCAATGCCATGACCATGTTATCAACGGTCAGATCACCTGAAAAAATCTCAGACGCAGAAGGAGTCTCCTTAAAGTTAATCTCAATGGCCTCTTCGTAGTTATCCCTTGCAAATTGCTCGATTATATAAGTTTTTCCAGTCTGACGTGCGCCTTTGACGATAAGGCACTTCTTTTCTTTGGTGGAAATCCAGCTTTTTAGCTGTTTGGTGATTTTTCTTTTTAACATTGCGATAACCTCATCAACATTTTGGAAAGGTAATAATGTATCCAAATCAACATTTTGGAATATAAAAATGTATCAACTATCAACATTTAAGAATAGTATAACAAGAACATCCAGGGCATTCAATAGGATTACAGTCATACGAAATAATAAAAAATCTTCCCGACGCCGGGAATTCCGGCGTACAGGAAGATACCATTATACCTGTCAGAAGCAAAGTTATGAACATTCTGCTTTCGTGTTCCCAGTATGTTTTTTAACACGCCGTGAGCTATCAATACTCGTGATCCTGGTCTTCAATAGATGCTTTCTTAAACTATTATCAAAATAGTAGATATTCTCGATCTCTCTATTAGCCACAACGCAGCTATCATCCCATCCATAACGCCTGCACAGAGTCTTATTAAAATCATAATGGGAAATGGGCTTATCCTCAGAAACATTTATAATTCCAACATAATCCCCGGTGGCAAGTTCAATTACAGCATCTGCCAGCTCATTCACCTCAACTATGCTAAATAGAATGTTGTCAGCCCTGACGTACTGCTGCCCTAAGTCCACATGCTCTTTTAATTTGCAGCTCCTTACATCCATCTCGCCGTAAGGGTTGATCCCATATATGCTGCCTGGGCGGACAATGCAGTAATCCCGCATCTTTCTTATGACATTCTCGGACTTTATCTTTCCGTTAAAATAGTGATGGTTGTACATCTCTTCTGACCTTAGAAAAGGTGTCACATCCTCGGTCATATTCTTTTCATAGGCTACTGAAGTAGAGATAAAAATAAACCTCGTATCTCCGATTGCATCCAGCAGCGCAGGCATTACCTTTTCTGCTATTTCCTCTTCTGCGTCATGGTTCATAACTGTCCAGATGATGACATCGGGAGCAAAATCACGCACAATCTCAAGTAGTCTTTGAGAGTCCATAACATCAAGCTCTGCAAAATCATCCTGCTTTTTATGCTGACTGTATGTGCCAAGCACCTCAGCGCCTGCATTTTTTAATTTGTAATATATAGTTCCACCAAGAAAACCACTAGCTCCTATTATCAGGGTCTTCATACTCTTCCTCCAAAATTACGCACGGCCTTTTGCTATGAACATGCCATATTCCTTTGGCAGATCAATAGCTCCGTCAAACGCATGCTCTTTTAATATCTGAGCGATCCTATCCACAGGAATATCCATTATCGCCTTAAAAGATGCAAGGCTGCACAGATAATCAACAAGGTCCTCTATATCTGTCACATGAAGTGAATCCCCGTAAATTCTTCCTTCCACATCTGCAAAAGCCTTTTTCAGCATGTCGCCGCCATTTTGCATAGTGAAGTTATGGTTTGGATTAAAGCTCTCCTGTTGTTTCGTTTTTACAAATGATAAAGGCTGCCCCAAGGGCAAAGTCAATAACACCTTTGTCATTGCTGTAAAAAGATTATGATCTGAGTCTTTGAACCGGATTCAGCTGTTATGGATCATGATGCCTTATCAAGCATGTCATGGATATATGTCCGCAGACCGTCCTCCGTATCTATGCCATATTTCTGGTTTATCAGGATATAATACTTCATGATCCTCTCTTTCGGCAGAAGCTCATTGGAAGGAATGCTGTCGCCATATCCTTTCCTCGCTTCCATCCACGGATCCTCATTGTGCGTGATCTTCTCCAATACCTTTCCGCCGCCATCTGACACCGTATTTCTGAAGCCTAACCAGAAGATTCAGCGAATCAACGTATACTCCATCATCCAAAATCACATGTATTTCATTGCCGACAACATCTGCAGAATTAAATGCATCATCTTTTTTCCATGGCCTCGTCATAAACACTTGTGGATTCATATGCGATGCCATTATCCGATAAAAGAGACTTAAGCTTACGATTTTCTTCCTCTAAAGCCCTTAGGCTATGTTTTCAAGTACAGGTGGAAAGTAGGTTTGCAGATTGGGAGAACGAAAGAAATTAAGTTTAAAGGTCAAAATATTATAATATATCAGCGAGAAAACTCCTTCCGAAAAGAACAAATGTTTTGATTATTCTTAAATTTTATGCTATAATACTAATATAATCTTTTGGAAAGGAAAACTCAACTGTGTACAGAACAAGACAGTACAGAATAACTAAAAACAACACACTATACAGTTACTGTCAGAATATATGCAGGGCATCTGCAGTTCTTTACAACAGTGCGAATTTCATCATTCGTCAGTATGCCTCTGCCACAGAGGGATTTGAACGACCTAAAGAAATGGCGGAAACAAGCCATTTCTTTGGCAAGCGAGTATCTGATTTACACCATGTTTACACCTTTTGAAGGTGAGCTACCCGATATTATTTTGATAAGGATGGTAAGAATAATGAATAACATTATTAAAACGGATGAAACATATAATAACTGGATATCTTCACTTAAGAAAAGATATCGCAGTAGTCAGATTAAAGCTGCATCAGCTGTTAATCGGGAAATGCTGATATTCTACTGGGAAC
The DNA here is from genome assembly GCF_045999815.1 of Butyrivibrio sp. NATIVEDY162. Lineage (GTDB taxonomy): Bacteria > Bacillota > Clostridia > Lachnospirales > Lachnospiraceae > Butyrivibrio. The sequence continues at coordinate 2,924,075 of NZ_CP172573.1, read as the reverse complement.
TGGGGCGGAACCTGGAAATCCTCAAAACTCAGTATGATTGGGGAACAGGCTTTTACAAAGCTGTTAGTGACGATATCAAGCGGGAATTGCCGGATGTAAAATCATTTTCGCCAAGAAACCTATTATACATGCATCAGTTCTATAGGCTTTATTCCGAAGAGACAATCACGCCACAAGCTGTGGCGCAATTAGGTGAGGTTGAAATTACGCCACAGGTTGTGGCGCAAATGAATATCTTTATGATTCCGTGGGGACATCACAGGTTTATTATCGATAAATGTAAAGATGATCGGAACAAAGCGCTTTTCTATGTTGAAAAGACATTGGAGAATAACTGGTCCAGGGCGGTACTTCAGAACTTTCTTGATACTAACCTTTATGAGAGACAGGGAAAGGCAATCTCAAATTTTGAAAAAACATTGCCTGCACCGCAAAGTGACCTTGCACAGGAAATGACAAAAGATCCGTATAATTTTGATTTCCTTACTATGACAGAGGGATATTACGAGAAAGAGTTGAAGGATGCTCTTATGAATAATATATCTCAGTTCCTACTGGAACTGGGCACAGGTTTTGCATTTGTAGGACGAGAGTATCGATTGGAAGTAGGGGATACAGAGCAGTTTATTGATATGCTTTTCTACAATATTACCCTGCACTGCTATGTTGTGATAGAGGTTAAGATCAGAGCTTTTGAGCCTGGAGATATGGGGCAAATAGGTACATATGTAGCTGCTGTCGATGGTATTCTCAGAAAGGAAGGCGATGCTCCTACCGTAGGGTTGCTTGTATGCAAAAACAAAGATAATGTATTGGCACAGTATGCGGTGAACAGTTCCAATGCCCCCGTAGGTATATCAGAGTATGAATTATCGGATCTTATGCCGGAGAATTTCAAAGGGACTTTACCGTCTATTGAAGAAATAGAACGTGAATTAAAAGAATAAACGTGAGGATTAGATATGTATTATCATGCTTCCCAGGTTGAAGGAATTAAGCAATTAGAGCCGAGGGTATCGGATCATAATGTTCCGCTGGTTTATTTCTCGACTAAAAAAGAAAATACGCTTGCAGTACCTGTAACCTTGTCGCGTCTTTCAACCTTCAAAACAGTATACTGTGTCTGTCCAACTGTGTAGTCATTCATTCTTGCCTCAGAAGAAAAGATAGACATTTCACCGATAAATATTATCCCTGCCAGATTATCACTTTTCTTATATAGCATAAGATTTTCAAATCTCTCATGATTATTTATCAGATAATCTGCATTGATACTTGTCCAAGGGCACTTCTTTTTACTAAAGCCAAAAAAGCTGTACTCTTGGTTGTCCAGCTTTTCTATTATGTCCGCAAGCTGTCCAAAAAGCTCTACCCTTAATTCCATTTCATCTGTATAATACCTTGATTTTTCAAAGTCAGCATTTTCATAAGTTCCTGCGATGATTTCATCATATAAAGATTCTGTTTGAGCTCCATGTACGTTTAAGAATTCAAGATCCTTCAGATAATACAATCCCATTGTGTGGAACCAATCAACCTTATCAAAAACCAGGCAAAGAACGCTAGCCTTTCCTTTTCTGCCAATTTTTATAAGATATTCTGTGTTTAGCAGTTTGTCATATGAGCTTAAAGATTCTAACACTCCCATTGTATCTCCAAAAAATAAAGACCTTGTATTTGGCTACAAGGTCTTTTAGATAATTTTCTTTCGGATAATCCTATCTGGTTTGTGGTTATTTATCGAACCCACCTAGAACTCCATCAAAGAAAGCGTTCCAGAACCCTCTTTGATTTCAACGTTCAAACGAACCTCAAGTGTCCGCTGTTAAGATTATAGTATTGTAATCAAAACCTTAAGTCAAGAATATAAAGAGGTAATTCATAGCGTCAACGTTCAACACTACTTCTGACTATCTTTATGGCTTAACAGATGATCCAAATCCAAGTACAATAACGATTTCTTCATCTGAAGACCCAGAACTCTTTTCATTTGTAAACTCTCTACAGAAGGATAAATCCTTAGAAAAAAGGTTATTAGAATACTTTAATAAACTGACTCAGCAAAATAAATGAACGTAAAAAAGAGAAGCATCTTACGCTTCTCTCTTACTGCCGGCGACCGGGATCGAACTCTCTGGAGCCAAAGCAAATCCAGTAAGAAAGGGGAGTTCTGGTCTCGTATTTTCTTTTGAACCACTTTTTGAACCACTTTGTCAAATGGGCAAATGCTCCCCAAAAATGAATATTCATATACAGCATTTAGTATTTATCATCATCTGTGTTTCCTGACAACAATCAGATATCCATGAATACTGTTTATACTTCACCTAAAAAAATATTCTTTTCCAATAATGATAGCCTTCGCATCATGTCCATGCCCTATATCTCTTGTACACGCCATAGGAAGTGTATCTGAGACATGCATTTTCAAAAGATCATATACAGAAAGCGTTAGTCCTGCCTTTTCAAAATTGGTGAATGTCCCAAGCAATACTCCTGATATCCTGTCAAATACACCGATATCATCCAATTGGTTAAAAAGTGTCCCTATCTGTCCGGATTCTCCACCAAGCGACTCCAAAAGAAGTATCTTTCCGTCCATATCAGGCCAGTACTTGGTTCCTGCAAGCTTTGTAAAACAGCGAATATTGCCCCCTACAACCACGCCTTGCATAGCGTTTCCTTGCAAAAAGCTATATTTTATATCAAACAAGTCATTATTCTTTCCTGAAATATAATCTAAAAATCTCTTCTTTTGCATATGGCCGCAGGACCAGACCATATTCTTTACCTGATAAAGGACGCCGGGCTTTCCTGTCATCGTATATATGGCATTGATAACGGTTGTCAGGTCGCTGTATCCCCAGAAAGCCTTATCGGCCTTCGCTATGGTATCATAATCCAAATACTTCAACACTCCATTAGCCAGGTCTCCACCGGAAATGTCATAAATTGCATCTATCTCATCATCGGTATAGAAACGCATGAGATCTTCCGCTCTTTCCTTATCAGTCCCGCTGTACTCATCCAGAGTTCTCATAATATGCGGTGAGAGCACTGTCTCAATGTTCATGTCCTTAAGAACTTTTTCCAGTTCCGATATTTGATTTCGCCATTCGGGCAGATGTCCATTTGAACAGGCTGAAATACCAATTTTCATTATCTTTTCCCTCTTTTTATATAGCTTATCAGTTCCTCTAAATCATCAAAGTCGTCATAGTCTCCCATAATTCCTTCCCGATGATAAACTATGCCTGCCTTTTCATTGCGTTCAAGGCAATCCAATAGCTCTTCTACTCCAAACCTTCGTGCATATTCCGCAAATGCCCTTGCTTTAATCTTGTCTGCATATAAGCCTTTGCGACAATTCGCCGGTTCGCATTCATAACATCCATTCAGATTCTTATCAATACCACACCTGCGGACCTCACACCACTCAGCATCTTTGCACCAGGATAGCTCCATAAAGCCATCCCTTCTGCATCCCTTACAAGTTACATTTTCCGAGCACAGGCAACATGCTAATCCGCAACGCGCTATTCCAAGTTCTCTTTTCATCTTCCCTCCCAGGGTTAGTCTAAAAAAATACTATAGTTTCAACCGCATATCCTTATATTTTTGATTTCTTTCTTCAAAGCCAATCTTTTTATAAAGAGAATAACCTTCTTCTGTAGCCTTCAGGTCAGTATAACACAGACGATTCTCCTTGGCATATTTTACCAGATCGTTCATTAAGCGTGTGCTGATGCCTTGTCAGTTCTGATATGTCTTTGCTATTGGCAGTGTCAAATGTTACATTCATCATATTTTCCCTTTTACAAATTTGAATCCTCTATGTTTGTGACTCATTCATTCTTACAGCCCACGCTTTATTAAACTATTATTATTTCTTATACTTCATGTATCTATAGCATATGCATACCACTCTTCATCAGTTTTTATAAATCCAATTGACTGAAACATCTTCTGGCTCTGAGTATTAAACGCATAGATATTGGCTTTCACCTTATCCATCCCCTTCTCCTTAGCTAGCTCTATCATATCAAGTATGCATTTTCTGCCAATATGCCTATTCTGGTACTCCTTGCACACCACTATTGCGATTTCTGCATTATCCCTAAGAGATACATCTCCCACAAGTTTTCCCTGATATTGTATGTAATAGCAGTTACCATGCGCACTAAGATAATCATACATAGCATGTAGTGTTTCAATATCATAAGCATGATCAATATTGTCAACTTGCTTACAAACACCTAAATCTTGGTACCAAGGAAATGATTCTGCATCGTTTCTATAGTACGGAGTCAGAACTAAGTCATCATCGATTATCCTGTTACACCTAAACCTAAATACATCGCATCCATCAACATTTCCGTCATAAATAAAACCAAATTTCTCAGCGATATGCTTTGTTATCTGTTGTTCAGGATTGCATTCAATAACTGCGTTCTTTCCGTCCAGCTTGGCTCTCTTTATCAGTTCTTCCGTTAATTTGCTTGCATAGCCTTTTCCCCATGCTGATTTATCCAGGATCCAACCTAGCTCCACAGTATTCTGTTCATAATCATGATAAATTACATAACCAATATAATTTCCTGTTTCATCCTCTGCCGTATAAACAAGCGGTGGTTCAGATAGACCGGCACTATGAAGGAATTCTTTTGTTTTCTCAAGCGTATATGGTTCCTCTATATATTTCATTACAACCGGATCAGATAATGTCCCATATAGGCTCATTAGATCTGATTCGCTCATTCTTCTTATGTTCATACTCCTCCACAAACTGATTCATTAATATCAATTTGAGATGACAAATTGGCATCTCAAAACCTATTCCCACATTTCTTATAGAAGCTTTGCTCACCAATCATTTATTATGACTTTTCCAAGCGATAATACCTAAAGTCTCCCTCTTCTTTCAAAAACTGAAATCCAATTTTATCAAGAATATGCTGACTCCTTGTGTTCTTCACAACAGTGTCCGCATTAACTGCCACCATTCCCATTTCATCAAAAGCATACTTTATAGCAAGATTCTCTGCCTCTGTTCCATACCCTTTACCTTTAAAATTATCATTTTGCATATGAATACTTAAGGTGCATTCTCTCTTATCCATATCAATCTGCTTTAACTGTAATTCTCCAATAGGTCTATCCTCAAGCATGATTGCAAAAATTCTGCGCGACGTTCCCTGCTTTGAATCGAAATAATGATCAACTGATTCCTCGTTGTAAACATATTCCTTAAATATGGACATATCCATGTATATAGAGTCATCATTCTCCCAAGACTTATAAAGCTCATGACAGAGCTCCCTTGTCATTGGACGAAGTTCAACTTGATTATTACTCTGCATAAATCCTCCCCTTTTAGCATATGCAAATACTCTTAATCAATCATACAAGCTCTTAATTATATCCACATCCAATTAGGAGCATCAAGTCATTTTTAAAATGACAAAAAAGAGAAGCATCACTGCTTCTCTCTTACTGCCGGCGACTGGGATCGAACTTTTAGTAGTCTCGCAAAACCGCAGAGAAAGGGGCTTCGCCGGCCTTGCCTTTCTTTTGTACCAAATTTGTACCACTTTCGTATGATAAAGGATGCCGATAAATACTGAATAATATACGTGTTTTAGTTTTAGAAATTTGTACCTATTTCTGTCGACGAATATCATCTTCAGTAAGATCATAATCCAGTGGTACACATTTATATGAATGGGAATAATAGCGTACTTCTATTCCATCAATCGATGTCTTTTTTTGTGCTCTTTCAAGATGTATCATATCAAAGAATTGAGCTGGTTGAGCATCTAATGCTATCTGTTCTGCTTCATTTTTAGCATATTCTATCGATATTCCTTCATATTTCCGTATGGATTCCTTATTCTCATCCAAATCTTCACTATATATAATACTAGCCCATTTAAACTCGTATCCATTGCTGAAACTCTCCGGCGCCATAGTTATAGCCGATTACAGGCTGTGAACCTGCTGCAATGCCGATGCATACTGATACTACAATTTAGCAGCCAATCCGCCCCATAAAATGTCTCCAAGCTCTGTCCCATCGACATATACAGAAACTATCGGCACATTTAAATTCATAGAATGCAATTCATATTCCGATTACTCTTCCGGATGCATTTAATATTAAACTGCACATTTTCTGACAGCTAAGGCTGCATCCGTCAGATATCCAGTCACTTATCATTTTGACACTTCCGTGTAAAACAAAGGAGGACAGATATTTTTTTTCATATTCTGTGATAGATGAATTACGCATGGATGCCAGCACTAATTTATTAAAATCCGGTAGTAATGAGCTTATATCTGATATAGGATTTAAGTTATCTTTTCCCAGAAATAAGATAAAAAAATCCGCATTGTCTTTTATGAACTGAAGTGCATTTACCAAATCATCAGCTATTTTCCGATCCTCGGCTAAATTCTCCATAAGCAGAGCGGTTGTTTTAGATATATATATTGAAGCAATTTCGTTTAACACGTCATATTGACTGCCATAATATTTATAAAAAGTTGTCCTGTTTATGCCGGCTGTCATACATAATTCCTTTATAGTTATCTTTTCTATAGTGATATTTCCAAGCATTTGTATAAGGGAATTTCTTATACGCTCTTTTGTATGTAAAATCTTGGTCTCTCCGGAGGCTGTCATTGATACTCCTTTCCTGAAATCAACAGAAGTTAAATATTTGTCGGTTGAAATCAACACATGATGATTATATTATAAGCAAAAATAAACCGAAAGGAAATATAAGTATCTAAAATGAGAAAGTTAAAGGGAAAAAAGCCGCTGATATTCACCGTCTTAATTGCCGTGTTGTGCATGATTATTGCCTTTTTGATAAGAAATATATATCTAAATGCCACAGCAGGACCTTATGAAGTTACAAGAAAAGAAATAGCTGATTATTTCAGTGCACAGCTTAATACTCAGGACAATACTGTAAAAAAAGGCGTGCAGCAGATTATGCTCGGTACAGTATCAGATAATTACGACACTACGCTTGACGCTTTGAAACATGTTAAAGCTGCCGGATATGATTATATAGAGATAAATGATTTCATGATAGAAAAATCTCCTTTTATAGTAAAGCTTTTGACAAAACTTGGTGGAATGGACATAGGAAACAGCTGTAATCAGGATTGGCATACGCTTATTTATGAGAGCGGGCTCAAGGTAAGCAGTATGCATTCAAATCTCGGTGCAATAGAAGCAGATCCTGAGAAAGTTGCGAATCTTGCAAAAAGTTATGGCACAGACGTAGTTGTTATAACAGGAATGTACAGATTTGATTATAGCGATTTAAACGAGGTTGAGAGTCTGGCAGAGCGGTTAAATACTGCAGGAAAAGCTCTGAAAGAACACGGCGTAAAGCTTTTATATCATAATCACAACTGTGAATTGCAGAAGGTTTCAACGGATAAGACAGCTTATGATGTGATTATAGAAAACACTGACGATGAATATGTGAATTTTGAGCTGGACACATATTGGATGACTGACGGAGGCGCTGACGTCTATCCAATAATAGAAAAGCTCGGCTCACGTCTTAAGTACTGGCATATTAATGACAGAGGAAACACTCAAAAAGGACCATATATGACACCCATCCTTAAAGAAAAGGCCACAGAGCTTGGAAAAGGCAATATGAATCTTAAGGGCCTTTCTGAAGTCATAAAGGAAAAGGGTGTTATGGCAGTTATTTTGGAAACTCACATGAACTGGATTGACAATGATCCGATAAAGAGTATCGAAGTGAGTTCCGAATTCATGAATAAATATTTCTAAACGTGGTTGAGATGAGGAAGATAATGCTATGCGCAATGTCTCCTTTGGACATACTTTGATCGACAATCCGGAATTACTGAGGCATTCCAAAAGCTTGGCCCACTGCATATCCATTCCGCAGATGAATACATGCGCGAGATTCATAAAGAAAGCGGCTACAAGGCTGCGTTATCTCTCTAATATCATAATAATACCCCTGCACAAAGCGCAGGGGTACACTTACACTGCAGAGGATGGCAGCGCATATCAGTACATGGGGCACTGGTCATGGATTTATTTCTTTAACAATCAGTGTGAAGAAAATGGCGTTAATATGTGGGAGTGGATGTCCGAGCAGCTTCTTCATAAGGATCAGTAATTCTCCGCTTTATCACTGGACATATTATGCTGCAAGAGATCAAGCCATAAAGAGAATTACCAATGATCATTGGCACAAGAATTGAGTACGGCATAAGAGCAAGTATTATGAACAGATAAATTGCTGTATATATAATAAGCTTCAGGCTGCTCTTCCACTCCAGAATAAGGAGTATGGCTGCGTTTCTAATTATTCCTGACAATCCAAGGCGCAGATGAGCAGCCAACACAAAAGTCCATGCTGCAAAAAGAATGCCTATGCCAAATATTGCGCAGCCGGCACCCATGATGATCACATATGAAGTATTGTCAGAGACAGCTTTAAAGTTTCCCGCAAGGCTCATGAGATAATAGCCATAGAAAATGACTGCAGACTCCATGATGCCCAAGACAAGCTTTTTAATAAAGCCATCTTTAAATTCTGCAAGATAGTCCTCCAGGGTAAAGCCATAACCCTTCAGAAACATTTTGCCGGTAAAGGCACAAAGTGCTGTCCATGCAGCCGGTATTGTGATTAGAGGAATGCAGCTTATGATAAATACTATATTTATCATGAACAGCTTTCCTGGAAAATTAACAACAAGATATAAGATGCGGAAAAAGCCGTCCTTAGGCGGCTCTTTTTCCACATCGTTTTCTCCAAGATACCATTTCATAAAACGATTCAAGTATTTCATTTTTTCCCCTTTATATTAGTTTTTCATACCAGTCAGTACTATACCTTCTACAAAGCTCTTTTGCCCCAATATATAGATTACTATACCAGGCAGAATAGTCATAAAAGTGGCTGCCATAGCCATGGGCCAGTTTGTTCCAAAAGAGCCTGTGAAATTGGTGAGTGCAATGGCAAAAGTAAACTTGCTCATACTGTTAATGTAGATTATCTGCTGGAGCATATCATTCCAAATCTGTATAAATAACATCATTCCAACAACAACTACTGCTGGCTTGATCGCAGGAACAAGAATTGTCCACAATATCCTCATGCGGCTGGCCCCATCTATTGATGCAGCTTCATCAAGATCCCTGGGGATTGTCATAAGGAACTGCCTGATCAGGAAGATGTTAAAGAATCCTCCACCTGTTAAAAACGGCAGGATCAGAGGCCAATATGTGTCACCAAGTCCAAAGAATTTTGTCCACGCAATATAAAGTGGAATCAGCGTAACCATGCCTGGAAGAAGAATTGTGCTGACACAGATCTTAAATATAAGATTTTTGCCTCTAAACCTTAGTCTGGCAAAGGCGTAGCCACAAAAGATGGCAGTAATAACACCAAATGTCACAGCCGGAATGATAATTGAAAAGGTGTTTTTAAAATATGTCCAGTATTCGAAGGTCTGAAGGGTCTTGGTGTAGTTGGACCATAGCCACTCTGTTGGAATAAAGGATGGCGGATAAGCGTTGACCTGCGCAACACTCATAAGTGAAGATCTGAATATCCACCATATTGGAAGGAGTGTCAGAAATGCAAAAAATAAGGCAATCAATGTTACAACTGAGCGGTTTGCCAGTTTCCTTTTTTCTTTTCCTGTCATGTCTGCTCCCCCTTTCTCACGCTTCATCGCTAAAGATGCTATCTTTTTGAGTTACAAATAATACTATTGTAAAAATACCTACTAGAACAAAGAATATAACTGAAAAAGCTGCTGCATATCCAAGCTTATTTTTTTCAAATCCATACATGTAGATAACATAAGATAAAAACATAGACTTCTTGTCCGGGCCGCCATTTGTAAGGGCTAGAGCCGGATTAACTACCTGCAGATGTGTGATAAGAGCAGTCAATACATTATAAAAAATAATAGGCTTGATGCATGGAATAGTTATGTTCCAAAATCTCTGCCATGAGTTGGCTCCATCTATCTGAGCTGCTTCCTTGTACACAGTAGGTACATTTTGAAGTCCTGCAAGGAATATTACTATGAGATTTCCGCTGGCCCATACTGCGATGAGAACAAGGGCCGGTATTACCTGCCTTGGACTGTCCAAAAATCTCTGGGGTGGAATTCCTAGCATTCTGAAGATGAAGTTAAAGAGTCCATAGTTCTGCTCATAAAGCCATTGCCAGCCTTTGAAAACACCTATTGCCGGTAGCAGATAGGGTATAAAGAAAATAGATCTGAAGATAGTTCTCCCAAAAATATCCATGTTTAGAATAAGTGCTATCACCAGAGAATAGATAACCGAGCCGATAACTGCCAAAAATGCATACAAAAGCGTTGCCTTTACAGCACTTGCAAAATACACATCTTTTGTAAAAATCCTAATGTAATTATCCAGACCCACAAATTCAGGGGTGGACAAACCATTATAGCTAAACAAACTAAGTACAAACACTGCTATGGTAGGAAGATAACTTATAAAGGTGATTCCAAGAAATGCCGGAATCAGGCACAAATAGGCACATCTTTCCTCTTTTCTATTATATTTGGACTGAGAAGTACGTATTTTTCTTTTGCTGGATGCTCTTTTCATACTCTTCGCCTCGCTTGTACTATATATCCCCGCAACTTCCATTGTATAATCTCTCTCCCCTGATATCAACGCCGGCGAAGGCAGTTATACTGCACTTTTGACCATGTTTCAAAGGCTATAATAAGCTGTCTTCGCACGGCAATGTATTAATTGTTAATTATTTGTGCTGAAAATATCATTTAGCTCATCATAATACTCATCGATAGCTTCTTTCATTGTCTGATCACCAGACCAAACAGCCGAGAATGCTGAATCAAGAGTTGCATTAAACTCGTCTGTTGCATTGATGTAATACCATGCTGTTGACTGAGAATTATCTCTTGCGTAGTCTACTACTGCACTCTTGTACATATCATGGTCAGGATAATTAGGGTTATCAATCCACTTATTTGTAAATTCATCATCTGTGTACCACTTATCAAGAATAGGCATCCATGTTCCTGCTTCAATAAGTGACCAGCTGTTTTCTTCCTGATAGTACCACTTGAGCCATGTCATAGCTTCTTCAGGGTGCTTGGATGTAGCAAATACCACGTTTGGTCCGCCAGTACAAATTGTAACCTTCTCCTTCATGTAAGGAAGAACGCCTACGCCATATTTAAAATCTGCAGATGGTCCAAGGAAGGTTCCAACATTCCAGGTTCCATCTGTAGCCATAACAACCTTCTTGGAACCAAGTGAGGATTCAAGCGCGTTAGCTGCGCTTGTTACAGGAGGTGCACAGTGATAAACATCTGAAAGGTCTGCAATTTTCTGCAGTGCTTCTACTGTTGCATCGTCATTGATAGTACATTCTTTGCCGTCAGCACTATAATATCCGCCACCGTTACTCTTTGCCCATACTTCAAGCTGCCATGGAAGAGTGTTAACTGTGCAGCCGTAAACATCAACGTTTGCTGGATCAAAGTCTGGACTTAATGCGTTATTACCATTGATATCAACTGTGAGAGTCTGAGCTATCTTAACAAATGTATCCCAGTCCCATGCACTGTCTGCACTTGCAGGAGGTGTAAAATCAGCAACATTTAATCCCTGTTTGGAACAGATTTCTTCCAAAAGATCTATGTTGTACCAAAGGTTAAGTACCTCATTGGCTGCTGAATAAGCCACAGGTGTTCCCTGATATTTAAAGGTTATGGAATCAAGAGGTTTGGAATCACCTTCATCGTACATTGAGCTGATGTCTGCAAGTAATCCATTCTCTGCAAATTTTAATACTCCAGCTTCACTCATGATGGCTGTATCAGGAAGTTCTCCTGCTGTAGCCATTGCGTTTAACTTGGTTACATAGGTATCATGGTCAATCTTGATTACTTCTACTTCAATTTCATCCTGGGACTGATTGAACTTATCAGCTACCGCCTGAGTTGCAGCAGTCTCTGTCTCATTACCCCACTGAGCATAGGTAATATGTACCTTTTCTCCAGTGCTCTCACTAGTTGAAGCAGGTGTCTCTGTCTCTGTTTTAGGTGTCTCTACTGCGTTCTGCGTTGTGTCCTGCGCTTCCCCCTGTGCGCTTTGAGAACTGGCACCACAACCTGTTACCAACATTGCCGTAGTAGTAACAACAGTTAATGCCATGCTCAACAATCTTTTCTTTTGCATACTTGAAAAATCCTCCTTTAGAAAATTATTTTTCAGCAGTAATGTTCTATCTTTTAGATAGAAATATTCTGCCAGACTTCCATCTCTCCAATACCTCTGTTGTTCCAAAAAGCATAAGGAACTGCTCTGATCTTCACAGGCTTTTTAGTAAATCTTGCCTCTCCATAAAGGCTACCATCATCAATACCAACACTCTTTACCCTGTAGCCTTCATACTCTATCGTCGGTACTTCTCCCGGAAATTCTTCATAAGCCTTGCCCTTTAGCAGATTAGCATCAGTGTTTACGTAGATGTCAGATAAATTCTGGCCATTGTCCGCCTCCTCCAGGCAATAGACCATAGGTCCATGCATTACTGCCACCTTACCTGCATCAGCCCTGACATTGTGGTCTGCTGCCACAAATATTGGATGAACCCCCATATTAAGCTTAATCCTATGTTCACCACCCTTAAGAGCAATTACTGCATAACTATTCTCAGCTTTATAGGAAAGCTTTTCGCCATCAAGGGCTATCTCCATGTCTTTGGCATAGGCAGGAACTCTTATCCTGATATCTGTAGCCTGCAGAGTAGAAATCCTGATATCTACTGTTCCATCTGTCAAAAGAGCTGAATTAAGATCCACAGATATTTCCTGGCCGGAATTATCCACTGAAAGGGTTGATGATATGAACTGATTAATGTAGATTCCCTTTTCATCACAAGCGTATAAATACTGAGAAATAGAAGCCAGCGTTCTTGCAAGATTAGGAGGACAGCAGGCAACACTAAACCACTTCTGCCTGACAGGTTTAACATGATCCATATAAGTATTCTCAGTACAAAACTGCGGAACCATCTCTAATGGATTTACGTAAAAGTATCTGTCCCCTTCAAGATTCATAGCTGCTAAAATAGTGTTGTACAATACTCTTTCAACAGTATCATAATAGCTTGCATTTTTCTTTAATGCAGCCATCCTTTGTCCAAACATCATCATTCCAACAGAAGCACAGGTCTCACAATAATTTGTGCTATTAGGCAGGTCGTAATCTGTGGTAAAGCACTCCAAAAATCCGCTGCTGCCAATTCCTCCTGTGATATACATTCTCTTGCCTACCATGTTATCCCACAGTCTGTCGCAGGCTTTTTCCATTTCTTTATCCTGCTGCCATTTTGCCAGGTCTGCCATAGCACTGTACAGGTACATTGCCCTTACAGCATGACCTTCAGCCTCAGTTTGTTCTACTGGAGGTTTCTCTGCCTGTGCATACTTCATAGAATAGTTTCTAAACTCAGGAAAGAACTCAGGGCCTTTTCTGCCATCAATCTCATTCTGCAAATAATTAGGTGCAGTTCCCCTCTGCCTGACAAAAAAATCGGCCTGCTTTAAGTACTTGTCATCCCTGGTCCACCTATAAAGCTTGATCAAAGCCAACTCAATTTCTTCATGCCCTGGTACTCCAGGAATCTGTCCTTTCTTTGTTCCAAATACCCTGCAAATAAGGTCAGCATTCCTCATTGCAATTTGAAGAAATTTCTCCTTACCAGTGGCCAGTGCATAAGCAACTGCTGCCTCAATCATATGTCCTGAGGTATATAATTCGTGTCCTTCAACCAGGTTTGTCCATTTCTTTTCCGGAGCTGTTATCTGAAAGTAAGTATTTAAATATCCGTCTTTTTCCTGAGCCTTTTCCAAAATATCGATCACCTGATCAATTTTACCTTCAAACTGAGTCCCGCTACCTATTGCAATGCAATAGGCAGCTGACTCTATCCACTTATATAGATCAGTATCAAGAAAAACTACTCCTTGCCGTTCTCCCTCTTGTAGTCCGGCAGCTATACGGAAATTTTTGATACATCCCGTAGGATCAGTTCCTTCCAGTTCATCATTTAGAACTTTCCACTGATGAACCAGCATGACTTCACTTACTTTATTGATATAATGCCCGAATAAAGGATCAGCGACTTTTACCTGCTGAAGTTTCAATGGCCTTATTTCTTTTTCCATGCCCAATGCCCCTTCATATTTTTTAGTTAATAATTACTCCGTTTTCATTTTGCGCCACGTTTTTTACCCACACCAACTTTTTCCCCATTTTCCCCCTTCTAGTTGTGTGCAAGGTTAACGTTTTCCCTTTCCATATATAAAGCTGTAGTCCTCGCTACAACTCATGACATTCTTGTAACTCATCCCCATTTTGTTTTAGGTAAACGTTTACCTTGATTTGGATTTTATATTGTTGCATTATATATGTAAATAGCAATTTTCAATAATATTGTGAGCAATTTTTTGGTTGTTTTTTATTAAGAAAACGTTTAACATTAATCCATGATCAGTATTTGGGGAAGTGAGGATAAATTGTGCCTAACATGAAGGATATCGCCAAAAAGGCCCAGGTATCTGTCGCAACAGTATCCAAGGTTTTAAATGGCACCGGAAATATAAGTGAAGAGACCACCAGGAAAATTCTGGAAATTGCTGAGGAACTTAATTATCATCCCAACCTCTATGCCAGAAATCTTAAAACTGGTTCCAGCAGGACAATTGGGATCCTTGCAGAAGACCTTACCGTATTCAACACTCCTCCAGTAATAGACGGGATCGGAGCCTGTTGTGAAGAGAAGGGTTATCGTTATCTCTTGGAAAATCTTCGCATCAACACTCTTGGTATAGATCCTGATAAAGACAAGGATAGATACTCAGAAATCAAGAACAATGCTGTTTCACACATGAGTTCCATGCAGGTTGATGGAATCATTTATCTTGGCTGCCATTCTCACAGAGTAGTACCAAGCATATTTGAAAACAATATTCCTTTCGTATGCGCTTACTGCATTTCTCCATCACTTGCGATTCCTTCTGTTTTGTATGATGATCAGCACGCCGCCTATGAAGCGGTTTCGCTTCTGATCAAAAAAGGGCACAAAAAAATAGCCACCATAACTGGCAAAGTAAGCAGCGTTCACACCAGATGGAGGCTAACAGGTTATCAGGAATCCTTATATGATCATAACATCCCCTACAATCCCGGATATGTGGTAAATGGCGATTGGTCAAGGGACAGTGGCTACAACGCCACCAAGAAACTTATCAAGCAGCATGTGACTGCTATTTTTTCCCATAACGATGAAATGGCCATGGGCGTAATAGATGCCTGCAATGATGCTGGAATTCAGGTTGGCAAAGATATTGCACTTATTGGCTTTGATAACAGGGAATTGTCAACAGTGTGTCGTCCAACACTCACAACTGTTGAACCTCCTCTTTTTGATATCGGCTACAAATCAGCCGAAGGCCTGATTTCAAAAATTGAACATAAAGAATACATTCTGAGAGGCGAAGTGCGACTTCCTTGCAGAATAATAGAAAGAGATTCTACCTGATTGGTAGAATCTCCGTTTTTCACTCCGCTCTTCCTACTCTTATAAGGCCTCTGAAAAACTCTACTGCGTCTATCAGATCATTCTCATCGGGATGTCCCTTGCATCCCTCATCATGAGCCTTGAATCGGTGTTCTCATCACTTTTCGGCTGGCTGATACTCCATCAGCTGATGTCGGGAAAAGAGATCACAGGCTGCGTTTTAATCTTTTCCGCAGTCCTTCTGGCTCAGATTCCGTCGAAATCCTGAGGTTTTCAGGACATCAATTTATGTTTCCTGAACCATTCTGCACTTACGATAAGGCTTTTTACAGGATCATTATCGATCCAGTTCTTATGGGTCTCCAGAACAATCGCTTCTACTTTGGAATTTGCCCGCACTTTTTCCAGGATAGTACCAAGGGCCATATTCCCTGTTCCGAGTTCGGCAGCATCTTCCTTAAGAATAGGCGTAATGAAAGGTCCCTTCTTTCTGCATCCCCTGTCATTTATGTGCCACATCACCATCCTGTCTGACAGCTTATCTATAAGGGCTGTAACATCGGCGCCACCATCTGCAATCCAATATGTATCAAGTTCAAAGTTTACATACTGAGGGTCTGTGTTTTCGATGATCACATCATATGCAGTTTTATCTTCTGAGATCTTCTGCAGCTCTACATTGTGATTATGATAAAGCAGTTTTACTCCATAGGGTAAAAGAGCTTTTCCGGCATTGTTCAGGCGCTCAGCAAGCTTTTTTACCTCTAATGCATTTCCGTAATCAAACCTGTACATGCCGGTTATAACAACAGTGTTCGTTCCAAAGCTCAAGGCTTCTTTCGCAACAGCCTCAGGGTTTTCTTCAATGCTGTTAAGATAGCTGTGCAGGCTTATGACTTTCAATCCGCTCTCTGAGATCAGCTTCTTCCAATCGAGTTTTCCGCCATTACCAGTGGGCATACCGGCAAATTTTGTAAGCAGCCTCACAATAAAAGGCGTTGGCTTGATCATGAAGTCATTAAGTTCAATGCCATCATATCCTGCACTTTTAATAGCTCTGAGCGTGCTAAGTGCACTCTCATAACTATTGCATCTGCTTCCTATCATTATCTGTTGTACGCCCGTCAGTACTGTGTCTTTCATTATTTCAAATAGCCTCCAAGATGCTTCAAGCTGGGCTTTGGTGCCCTGATCTGTGTTTTCCTGTCAACTGCGCAAAGACCAAATGTAAGCGCATAGCCTTTTTGCCACTCAAAATTATCGATAAGTGACCAGTGACAATATCCGATAACAGGGATTCCATCATTTATGCAGTTCTGAACACCCTCGATTGCCTTGTCGATGAACTTAACTCTCTGCTCATCATCTGCTGTTGCAATTCCATTTTCGGTAACCATGATCGGCACATTTGGCATCTCCTCATGCACGCGTCTTATTACATGCTCAAGGGCCTCAGGATATACTTCATAATCCATCTGTGTCATTGGTGTTCCCTCGGGAACAGGCACAATTCCATCAGGGCCGTAGGTAGTTCTTGTATAATTCTGAAGTCCAAAGAAATCGTCTTCCTTGATATAAGGAATGTAATGGCTGAACTCCTCATTCCAGTCGCTGTCTGCGCGCTCCTTGCCACCTTCTATGTACTGGCAGTCGTGCAGGGAAAGCGTAATACCAACTTTAATGTCGGGATTAACCGCCTTGATTGCTTCCTTGGCTGCCTGATGTGCCTTTATGACTATCATATCGCCATTTGCATCTGTTGCAGAGACAAATGTATGCGGCTGAGGATCTCCGAATACTTTGGCGTTCTCCATTGCTGCCAGCTTCATTTTCTCCATTGGATCGGAGAGATTAAGCCCAACCTGAACCTGCCCCTCCATGGAGTCGCCATCGCTTTTAGCTGCATTTGCCATCTTCGCCATCATCTGCTTCTTAAATCTTTCCATGAGAGCGCCAATCTGAAGTCTCATGTTAGCCTCATTTATGGTGCATATATACTTTATCTCGCTTCCAAGCTGCTCTGTGACGAATCTTGCATAGTTGGCAAAAAGCTCTACAACCTGCTCATTATCCCATCCTCCGAGCTTTATAAGCCACACAGGTGATGTAAAATGCATGAGAGTAATAACCGGTTCAACACCATTGTCTCTGCAGCATTTGATCATCTTCCTGTAATGTTCAATCTCTTTTTCATCAAATTTGCCCTGCTCAGGCTCAATACGTGCCCATTCAACAGAGAATCTGTAGGTGTTAAGGCCTGCATCCGCAAGCATCTTGATGTCTTCTTCGTATCTATTATAGTGATCCACAGCATCCAGTGAAGGCTCAACAAACTGTGAATACTCCATATTCTCCATTACCCAGTAATCTGAATTTGTATTGTTTCCTTCAACCTGGTGAGCTGCTGTTGATGCACCAAGCATAAATCCGTTCTTGAACTTGTTCATTTTCCTATCCTCCATTATTTAAATCTCATAACTTCCGCTTGCCAGAATTCTCTTTTCCCCGCTAGGGAGCTCCAGCTCTGCTTCCATTCCTTCAGGAATTTCAAATCGGTAGGCAAAAGAATTCGAGCTCTCAATATATTTCCATTCAGAAACTATTCGACCTTTCGGCGAATCATAGTAGCCCTTTGCATACTTAAGTCTCTCATCCGGCAGAGGCTTTATCAGGACTTTGTCAAAATTGTACCTGATTCCCAAAACACCGGACAAGAGCCATCCGGAAACAGCTCCGTAGGAATAGTGATTCAACGAATCATGTACAGTGCCGTCTTCCCTGATACCATCCCAGGTCTCCCAGATAGTGGTAGCACCTTTCTCCACCGCATAGAGCCACGAAGGATAGCTTTTCTGCAACAGCAATCTATACGCAGTATCCACATAACCGTAATCTGCAAGCACGCTGCACAGGAAAGGCGTTGAAAGGAAGCCTGTATTAAGATGATAGTCATTTTTCACTACCAGCTCGTTTAAGTCTTTAGCAGCTTCCACTGCCTCTTTTACAGGTAAAAGACAAAACGCAAGAGGCCTTACGTACTCGCACTGCCTGTCAGATCTTATATGCCCGTCTTTCAGAACCAGATATCTGTATGCCTCAGTCGCCTTTTCCGAGATCTCTTTGTACTTATCCACATCGGCGCCATTTCCAAGGAGCTCTGATATTTTGACGAGAATCCCCGATGAATATGCATAGTAAGCTGTTGCCACTTCAGGCTGGCCATCCTTGAATGCAGCCATCATGGTCTTCATAACATCTGTTCCGGGCTCGCACCACTCACCGTAGTCCATTCCGGTGTCGATGATGTATTTTCTGTAAGGGTTCTTTCCAAAGCGGTTCTTGAGCTTGCTCTTTCCTGCCCTTCTTCCGAGGAAATCCACCCACTTCTTCATCATTTCATAGTTGTCTCTAAGTATCTGCTCATCGCCATATATTCTGTACAGATTCCAGGGCACAAGAACCGCCGCATCGCCCCAGCCAACAGAAGCTGAGAACATCTCTGCTATCTTGCCCGGATTTGAGTTCTTGGGACAGATATACGCCATCTTGCCATCTGAATGCTGCCCTATCCTCACGTTCGCAAGCCATTTCTCGTAAACTCCCCTGCAGTCCATCAGGTACGCACCGGTCCTCACAAAGGCCGCTGCATCGCCTGTCCAGCCTGCTCTTTCCCTTGTGGGACAATCAGTAGGAATTTCACAGAAGTTTGACTTCATAGACCATACACTGTTTTTAAAGAGCTTGTTTACTTCATCCACGCCACATTCAAAACCCGCTGTTTCCTTCATGTCCGAATAAACAGCAATGCTCTTTATTTGGATGTCAGACGGCAAAATATCACCCGTTATCTTTGCATATCTGAATCCAAACATCGAAAAATGCGGCTTAAAATCATTCCTGCCCGGCTTGCATATATAGTTTATTTCCTGCTTTATTCCACCGGATTTGTTTCTGTCTCCGGGCTGGAAATTACTGATCGTGAAGTTTCCGTTTTCATCCAGGGTTTCACCGTGGACGAGGCAGATCTTCTCACCGCCTTTGGCATTTTCCACGACAAAAGAAGTATATCCGGCCAGGTTCTGCCCGAAATCAAATACGCTTTCTCCATTCGGAGTTGTGATAAGTCTGCCTTCAAACACTTCATGTTCCGTAACAAACGGCGATGTCTGGGCTATAAGATTCCCTTTGGCAAAAGACATCTCTCTTGCCTTATACCACTCACCAAAGCCCGAACCGGCATCGCAGGTCTCTCCCAGCTCAAGGTCCGTAAGCTTTATAGGTCCGTTTTCACAGGCATCCCAGCTGCAATCCGTAACAAGTAAAGGATTATCTATGTCTCCATCGCCTATTATCGCGCACAGAAATGAAATATCCTCTCCGTACAGATTTCTCACACCATCGATTCCGTTGCATCCTCTGTACCAGCCATCACCCAGTGTGACGAATATCTCGTTTTCCCCGCATATAAGCGTATCTGTGATCACATACTCCTGATACTGAAGCCTTTTATCATACTCATCACATCCCGGAGTCAGTCGTGCATCCGTGATACTCCGGCCATTTATAAGTATTTCATACAAGCCGTGAGCTGTGGCAAATATCCTGATCTCTCCCTTTTTATAAGAGAATGTGGCCCTTAAATATCCTGCACCTTTTCTCTTATCAGGTTCTGTCACGGTTTCAGGTGATATCCACTTTGCTTTTTCAAAAATCTTAGCCGCTTCCATCTAACACCTCTTGTGTTCTTTACTGCTTTTTAATACTCATAAGAGCATTTGAAAGTGCCTTAATCTCGTCAGATTCTATATCCATTCCGCCCTGTTGCAGGAGCTTCTTAAGGGGTTGGCGGGCAATCATCTGCTGCATTGCTTCTGAAATCTCTACGCCTTCTCCCATTCCGCCTGCTGTTCTTGATGTCATTGCTGCCATCATCCTGTCGAGAATTGCTTTTCCTTCAGGTATGGCCTGAATCTCTGCCATTGTACTTGAAAGAGAAAGGTATCCCTCTTTTTCCTCAGGTTCATCTGCCTTATCAAACCAGTTTCTGACCTTTTTGTCGGGAGCAAAGTATGCAGGATTGGGCTCAGAAACCTTTGCTATCTCCATTTCATCAGATAACTCGCCTGAAACAGCCTTTATTGTATGTACTCCGGTTATGGGAACATTAAACTTAAATACGTGTTCTCCGCTTGCATTTCCAACTTCTACACCGTCAACAAAGAGTGTGACGGACTTTTGGTTTGAATATACCTTTATCTCTGTATTATCCTCGATGCGGTCGTGATATCTTTTTCCGCAAAGATGGATGAAAGGCTCATCTGACCACCATGCTTTATAAATGTAATAGGCGTCTTTCTTCTGCTTTCTGTCAAAGGTGATGACGCCCTTGTGGTTTTTGCCCGGATCTCCTGCCTCATCTCGTCCTGCTGCAGCAAATTCAAACATATTCCAAAGATATGTTCCCCAGATATATGGACGGGTGCTGAACATTTCAAGCATATGCTCGTGATAAACAGCCTGATAACTCTCTGTATAATCGCCTTTTTCAGGTATTGGAGACTGAAGCGTAATTACTGAATCTGCGCCATACTCCGTAAGTCCTATTGCCACATCGGGATGCTGATTATGGAAATCGTCAAACCACTTGTCATTGTCCTCCATCTCGCCTACATACCAGCCATAGTAGAGGTTGTAGCCGCGAATATCAGGCAGTGTTACAAGAGGCGAGTCTGTCTCAAGAAGGAACAGATTTGCCATGGCAGAATATCTGATAGGATCCATCTCGTGGACAATATCATTTAATATCCTGTGGTTCTCCAAAAGATCTTCAGTAACACCCTGCAAAGAGATTTCATTTGAAAGTGCCCAGCACATTATCGATGCATGATTGTAGTTCTGGCTTATCAGCTCTTTCATCTGGGATATGGTGTTCTCTCTTCCACTGTCCATATGTACAGTGATATATGGAATCTCAGCCCATACTACTATTCCCCTTTCATCACAAAGATCATAGAAGTACTGATCATGCTGATAATGCGCAAGCCTTATGGAATTGGCACCCATGGAGAGGATGAGATCAATGTCCTCCTTGTGCATTTCTTTTGTCAGTGCATTGCCAACTCCTGCCCTGTCCTGATGCCTTGAAACTCCTCGAAGCGGATAGCTTTCTCCATTGAGGAAAAATCCTTTATGAGGATCAACATGAAACTGCCTTACTCCAAACCTGTCATAGATTCTGTCACACTCTTTTGTTCCATCCAAAAGAGTTGCTGTTATGTTGTACAAGAACGGATCCTTGAGACCGTTCCATAAATGTGGCTCTTTTATCGTGATCTTACCGCAGGCAACATATCCACAGGATGCATTCTCTGCCGGAACCACCTCAAACTCCTGCTCTGTTACACCGTCAATTGATATTCTTACGCGATCTCCGCCGCTTGTGTATGCCTTTATTTCAATTTCAGCATCATTTCCGTTTAGTCTTGGTGTGACGTACAGTCCTTTTCCACCATAATAGTCCATGTCAAAGTGCTTTTCATCCACAACCACAAGATAAACATCCCTGTAAATGCCACCATAGAAAGTGAAATCCGCTTTCTGTGGATACACCCTTGTATTGGGCTCGTTGGAAACAGAAACTGCCATCTCATTTAAATCTGAAAGTGCCTCTGTAATGTCCGTCCTAAAGCAGGAATATCCGCCATCAT
Source organism: Butyrivibrio sp. NATIVEDY162 (assembly GCF_045999815.1). Classification (GTDB taxonomy): domain Bacteria; phylum Bacillota; class Clostridia; order Lachnospirales; family Lachnospiraceae; genus Butyrivibrio. The sequence goes on along the minus strand of NZ_CP172573.1, from coordinate 2,901,760 downwards.
GGCTCGCTACCTCACGGCCGTTTAAAACAACTTTTGCAGAGGAGTTAGCGCCTCGAAATTCCACAAACACCCGCTGTCCCTCTTCCATTACCGGTCTTTCAAATGTCTTTTTATAAAGGCAGGTTCCTCTGTAATACTGCTCAGGCCCCGTCTGTCCATCAACAGTATTCCAGGTATGAGGAAGAGTTATGCTTTTGCTCTTTCCCTCTTTTTCAAATATCCAGTTATCATTCCAAAGAATTGTTGTTCGCATGTTTCACCTCTCCAGTTTTTTACTGACCCATTGCAGCCTTTTTCTTCTCACCGATACTCTTCTGGATCTCTTCCATCTTCTCGTATGTGAGCTCAGAATTCTTCATTGCCAGAAGTGTGCAGATCCATCCCACTATAGGGAATCCGATAAGAAGTATTACGGTCATAACTCTGACGCCGAAGGTAAGCGGATCACCCTGCTGAGGCGCTGTAGTTGTATATCCTATAAGTCCGATCATGAGTGTTGCGATAGTTGCACCAAAAGATGAAACTATTTTGTCAATAAAGCTGTAAGTAGCGGATACTGTCGCAGGCATGTATTTTCCTGAACGATCCATCTCATAGTCAACAACATCCATTCTGAACGCGCTTGTTGATACAGAAACAACCATCTTCATTGCATTATTTCCAAATGTAAAGAGTACATAAGTGATTGCCATGAGAACTGCTCCGGTTGATAAGTTGCCACCGAATACTGTTCCCACAAGAGTTGTAGGTGTGAATAAAAGATATACTGCAAATGCGATATTCAGTCCAATACAATTCTTGGTCCAGTCGATCATGACATTTCGGCTACCCTGTTTTCCGGCAATCTTCGCACCTATGATCGCGAAAATAATGGATGGAAGCATTGCCACAGCAGAAAGAATTGATGAAATAGCCATTGATCCAAGCATGATTCCGTTAAGCATCGTGGATACTACCGCTGCAGAGCCTATTGTCTGAGCCAGCTTATCGGATGTTGCAGCCATGATGAATCTCTGAAACTCTTTGTTTTCTTTGATCAGAGCCAGCATATCCTTAAAGCTTGGCTTTTCATCGGTTTCGCCATCCTTTTTGATTCCTTTGAAATTCTCGGGAATGTCATATGGAGCAATTCCTATGCATGCCAGAATGTAGAAAAAGAGTGAAACAAGTATTACCACTACATTGTAAGTTGCGAAGTATTCTGTTCCCTGAATGTTATTAAATCTTGGGAGAATCACAGCCGATGCCACAACGCTCATGATCATCGGAACCAGATATGAATATGCTGTACTCCAGACACCGATTGTAGGACGCTGCTTAGGATCGTTGGTCAGAATGTTCATGTTGATCTGACCTGCTATACTTACGAATGTATAACCAATGATATAGATCACATAGCAGAGGACAAAAAATGCTATTCCCGCTGCACCCGTAAGTGACAGCTTTGCCCCTATATTACACATCAGTGTTGTAGCAATGGCCATAAGAAGCCATCCAAACATGATTGAAAATCTTACTTTTCCAAATCTGGAATTAAATCTTTCCAGGAAAAAAGCTATTACCGGGTCTGTAATTCCATCCAAAAGCCTTGATCCTGTGATAATAAGTCCTGTAACTGCAACAAGAATTCCAAAGTTGGAATTTCCAATATATGTTGCACCATTCATCAGCAGATAAAATGCCATCTGCCCTGCACCTGTCATCATCGCAAGCGCAATATGCCAGGTTTTAGCTCTTTTATAGGTTACCCCATTTTCTTCTCTTATCAGAGATTTGTTCTTACCCATTATTAACCCCTTTCAGTTGCATGATAATCTTTGAAAGCTTTCCTGTTATGGTCATAGTATCATTTAGTTTTGCAATATGTTAGAATTATTTTATCTCGATTAGTATTATTTTATTGTTTTGAGGAATAAATATGGACCACACTCTTTTTTCAGCTCTTTTAAAAAACCTGCTCTCTGTGGATGTCACGGATGCAACAGACATGGACAGCTCTCTTTACGCCTTTGAAAAGAAATACTGCTTCAGCATAAAGATGCAGCCCATGTTTACAAACAAGGCGCTTTACTATCTTCTGTCCTCCTCCAAAGAAAGCATGATCTATGAGCTCATAGACCGGCTCGGTATCTGCTTGTCCTTTTTTACGTTTGATAACAGGATTTATATAATCGGACCTTATGTAAAAGAGAAATATTCAGAGCTTAAGACAGAAACCGTACTTGCAAAAAACGATGAATCCTCATCCAAATCATTGGCGTTTAAGCTGTATTACACAGCATTTCCCATCGTATATACCGAGCAGATCACCAGTGTTGTAAATAAATGCATAATCTCTTTTTCCCCTACGGAAAGTGAGTATTCATACAGAAGACTATCGGGGTTTATTCAGGATGTATCTGAAGAAGATGATAAGACAGAACTGTCAGAGAAGAATTACAGTGAGATCTACAGGAGATATGATCAGGAAAAGCAGTTTCTTTCGATGATAAGAAACGGAGATACCCAAAACATCCTGTCCGCATTTGAAAAAATGTCCAGCCCTGAGGTCCTTTCCGTATTTTCTAAAGAGAGCCTCAACTACTATGCCTCAGGCTATGGTCTGGCTATACTAAAAGCTCTTTCCAGAAAAGCCGCAGAAGAATCAGGTCTTTCGGTCATCACAATAGATGAGATTACCCAAAAATACACTCAGCTTTCATCAGCCACAAACAACGCCGATCTTCAGGTTCGCTTTCAGACCGATATGATCATTGAGCTGACAAAAGCAGTTCACAATCACAAGTTGTCCCTGGACAAATACTCTCCTTCCATGCAGAGAGTCCTTGAGTACATCAATCTGCATCTCGGGGACCATATATCAAACGTAGACCTCTCAACCAATGCCAATATGTCCATATCTCACCTGGCCAAGGTATTCAAAAAGGAAACAGGAGTTACCATGACGGAGTACATAGCTCTTTTGCGCTGCAAAAAAGCTGCCAACCTTCTAAAGAAGACGAATCTTCCAATCCAGGAGATCAGCAGCTACGTCGGTTACTCCGACAATAATTACTTCGTTAAAGTATTTAAAAAAAACTATGATATGACGCCTACAGAATTCAGAAAAAACACCTGATCAGAGAATTATTCCTGTTTCTGGTCGTATTTGCTGACGTAATCGGGACGATTATCCATAACAAATGTAAGGATGATGTAAAGCGGAAAGGTAATGCTCACTACTCTGTAAGATATATCTATCTTGTCCCTGAGGCTGTAGAAATCATTAAGAAAGCTCACGAGATTAACCCTGATGGGGAATATCTCTTTATGTGCCATTGCAGAACAATCAATAATGATACCTTTAACGAGCGTCTTAGAAAGTATTGCAACGATGCAGGTGTTCCTTACCTCTCCAGCCACAAATTACGTTTCACTGTTGCATCAACATTGAAAGCTGCCGGAGTAGATACTGCATATTTGCAGAAAACTTTGGGGCACTCAAATAGGGCTATGACAGAGCATTATATCAATGAAACAGTGGAAGATCCTAAGAATATTGAATATCAGCTCATGAATGCATTAAGCATCTGCTAAATAAATATACACGTTTTATGTATATCATTGTATGCAATTTAAGTCATTCAAATGCTGATATCTTCTGACTTGTACCAAAATTGTACTGATTTGTACCAAATGTATAAAATAAAGAAAGAGGCTGCAAACTCAGATAAAATCAAAGTTTACAGCCATACACATTACTGCCGGCGACCGGGATCGAACCGGTACGGGTATCGCTACCCACGGGATTTTAAGTCCCGGGCGTCTGCCAGTTCCGCCACGCCGGCGCTTTATTTACAAAAAGTCGCTATTATAGCGACTTCTTTAATGGAGCTTCGGGGACTCGAACCCAGGACCGACCGGTTATGAGCCGGTTGCTCTAACCAACTGAGCTAAAGCTCCTTATTACTGATGACTCCGACGAGGCTCGAACTCGTGTTACCGCCGTGAAAGGGCGATGTCTTAACCACTTGACCACGGAGCCGTATATTTCCTGCCTCGCAGGCTTCTTTTATTGTTTAACTCCGTTAAACGAGCTCCCCAAGTAGGACTCGAACCTACGACACTTCGGTTAACAGCCGAATGCTCTACCGACTGAGCTATTGAGGAAAATTGAACCGCGCGATGTGCGTTTCAAACAGATGCTGGGATGCTTGCATACCAAAATCTGTTTGAAATGTACATCATGTGGCGATAGCCACACGGCAGGGATTACGAAGTAATCGCTGCAGAGGTGCGGTTCATACAGTTATATATAAACCTTCCGTACCTTCAAAACCGAACACTGAACACATCTTGATCCGCTTTTTGTTCTATATCCTTATTGGACAAGCCCTCGACCTATTAGTACACATCAGCTGAACACGTTACCGTGCTTACACCTTGTGCCTATCTACCTCATAGTCTCTAAGGGGTCTTACTGCTAAAAGCAGGGATATCTCATCTTGAGGGGGGCTTCACGCTTAGATGCCTTCAGCGTTTATCCCTTCCGGACTTGGCTACCCAGCCTTATGCATCTGGCGATGCAGCTGATACACCAGCGGTCCGTCCATCCCGGTCCTCTCGTACTAAGGACAGCTCCTCTCAGATATCCTACGCCCGCGCCGGATAGGGACCGAACTGTCTCACGACGTTCTGAACCCAGCTCGCGTACCGCTTTAATGGGCGAACAGCCCAACCCTTGGGACCTGCTACAGCCCCAGGATGCGATGAGCCGACATCGAGGTGCCAAACCACTCCGTCGATGTGAACTCTTGGGAGTGATAAGCCTGTTATCCCCAGGGTAGCTTTTATCCGTTGAGCGATGGCAATCCCACTTTCATGCCACCGGATCACTAAGTCCTACTTTCGTATCTGTTCCACCCGTCGGTGTCACAGTCAGGCTCCCTTCTGCCTTTGCACTCTTCGAATGGTTTCCGTCCATTCTGAAGGAACCTTTGAGCGCCTCCGATACCCTTTCGGAGGCGACCGCCCCAGTCAAACTCCCCGGCAGACATTGTCCCCGGACCGGTTTCACGGTCCTTGGTTAGAAACCCAGTACTATAAGGGTGGTATCCCAACAGCGACTCCGCTGCAACTGACGTCACAGCCTCTCAGTCTCCCACCTATCCTGTACATACAGTACCGAATCCCAGTATCAACCTGGAGTAAAGCTCCATGGGGTCTTTCCGTCCTGGCGCGGGTAACCAGCATCTTCACTGGTACTTCAATTTCACCGGGTGCATTGCCGAGACAGTGCTCAAATCATTACGCCTTTCGTGCGGGTCGGAACTTACCCGACAAGGAATTTCGCTACCTTAGGACCGTTATAGTTACGGCCGCCGTTTACTGGGGCTTAAATTCAAAGCTTCGCTTGCGCTAACCTCTCCTCTTAACCTTCCAGCACCGGGCAGGCGTCAGCCCATATACCTCACCTTTCGGTTTCGCATAGACCTGTGTTTTTGCTAAACAGTTGCTTGAGCCTCTTCTCTGCGGCCTGCTCTCGCAGGCTCCCCTTATCCCGAAGTTACGGGGACATTTTGCCGAGTTCCTTAACAATGCTTCTCCCGCCGGCCTTAGGATCCTCTCCTCATCCACCTGTGTCGGTTTACGGTACGGGCTGATGATACGCAATAGTGGCTTTTCTTGGCAGTACGTCCATGTGCTTCACTACTCTCAGTTCGCTCCCCCTTGCGGGACCGGGTTTTCCTTTCCCGGCTCACACTTTCGTCCTGCGTCCCCACAGTTTCTGATATCATCAGGTGCAGGAATATCAACCTGCTGTCCATCGACTACGCCTTCAGGCCTCGCCTTAGGTCCCGACTTCCCCAGGGCAGATCAGCTTTACCCTGGAATCCTTGGATATTCGGCCTGGAGGATTCTCACCTCCATCTCGCTACTCATTCCGGCATTCTCTCTTCACAGCGCTCCATCGCTCCTTTCGGTACGACTTCGACGCCCCTGTGAATGCTCCCCTACCGATCTTAAGTACCCGTAGATACTCAAGATCCCCAGGCTTCGGTGTCGTGTTTCAGCCCCGGTAATTTTCGGCGCAGGACCTCTCGGCTAGTGAGCTATTACGCACTCTTTGAATGTGTGGCTGCTTCTGAGCCAACATCCTAGCTGTCTGTGAAATCCCACATCCTTTTCCACTTAACACGCACTTTGGGACCTTAGCCGTGGATCTGGGCTCTTTCCCTTTTGACTGTCCAACTTATCTCGTACAGTCTGACTCCTGTTCTTATCCTTACTGGCATTCGGAGTTTGATAATCTTTGGTAAGCGGTGAAGCCCCCGCGGATATTCAGTGCTCTACCTCCAAAAGGAATGATACAGGGCTAGCCCTAAAGCTATTTCGGGGAGAACCAGCTATCTCCGAGTTCGATTGGAATTTCTCCCCTATCCACACGTCATCTCCACCCTTTTCAACGGATGTGAGTTCGGACCTCCACAGCCTTTTACGGCCGCTTCATCCTGCACATGGATAGATCACCCGGTTTCGGGTCTATGTTATGTGACTTTCGCACTGTTCACACTTGGTTTCCCTTCGGCTCCGGACCTCAGGCCCTTAACCTCGCCGCATAACATAACTCGCCGGACCGTTCTACAAAAAGTACGCGATCACTCTCATAAGGAGCTTTCGCAGTTTGCAGGCACAGGGTTTCAGGTTCTCTTTCACTCCCCTCCCGGGGTCCTTTTCACCTTTCCCTCACGGTACTATGCGCTATCGGTCACTAAGGAGTATTTAGCCTTACGGGGTGGTCCCCGCGTATTCAGACAAGGTTCCACGTGTCTCGTCCTACTCTGGATACTGACTCGCTTCGGACAATTTCGCTTACGGGGCTCTCACCCTCTCTGGCAGGTCTTTCCAGGACCTTTCTGCTATCGTCCTCCATCGATTTTTCAGTCCGAACCCCGGGTGCAAGCACCCGGTTTGGGCTCTTCCGCGTTCGCTCGCCGCTACTTACGGAATCACGGTTGTTTTCTCTTCCTCCGGCTACTTAGATGTTTCAGTTCACCGGGTTCCCTCCACATGCCTATGTATTCAGCATGCAGTGACAGGAGTCTTTCCTGCCGGGTTGCCCCATTCAGATATCTGCGGCTCTCAGTGTATTTGCCACTCCCCGCAGCTTTTCGCAGCTTATCACGTCTTTCATCGGCTCTTAGTGCCAAGGCATCCGCCCTGCGCCCTACATAGCTTGACCATTGAGAAACGCGTATTTCGGACAAATTGACTGACCGGTGCTCGCACCAGGTCAGACATATTTTTCGAAATGCATGTGGCGAAGCCACACATCCGGGGAATGTTTACATTCGCCGGATGACCAGCGTTTCGGTCGTCCTGACTCATTTCTCTTATCTGCTATATAGAACTTTTGGTCCATTTAATAACCACGTTCCCGCATATATCTGATATAGCGTTATCGATATATGCTTCTTTATGTATTTCTACATTGTTGTTTTCTGGATCTCGAATCTTGCTTTCGCAGATTCGTTCGATGTCTTTTAATCGGATTCTCTGATTAAAATGTTTTCTTCAGTATTCGGTTTTCAAGGTACGGATTTCAGTCATTTCTGACTGAGTGGAGATGGTGAGATTCGAACTCATGACCCCCTGCTTGCAAGGCAGGTGCTCTCCCAACTGAGCTACACCCCCAGTCTACCTAATGTTATTAGGTAATGGGCTTAAGTGGACTCGAACCACCGACCTCACGCTTATCAGGCGTGCGCTCTAACCGGCTGAGCTATAAGCCCTTTTATTCTTTTTTAAATCCGGCAGCCACCTATCCTCCCATACCGTCTCCAGTATAGTACTTTCGGCCGCTCTGGTCTTAACCGTCGTGTTCGGGATGGGTACGGGTGTTTCCCCAGAACGCATCGCCACCGGAATCTTCTTGCTGCACCTGGCAACAAAACAGTAATGCAACTCCCTACTTCTTCCTCTTCCTTAGAAAGGAGGTGATCCAGCCGCAGGTTCTCCTACGGCTACCTTGTTACGACTTCACCCCAGTCATCCGACCTGCCTTCGACGGCTCCTTCCTTGCGGTTAGGTCACCGGCTTCGGGCATTTCCGACTCCCATGGTGTGACGGGCGGTGTGTACAAGACCCGGGAACGTATTCACCGCAGCATGCTGATCTGCGATTACTAGCGATTCCAGCTTCGTGCAGGCGGGTTGCAGCCTACAGTCCGAACTGGGTCGTTATTTTTGGGATTTGCTCCCCCTCGCGGGCTCGCTTCCCTCTGTTACGACATTGTAGCACGTGTGTCGCCCAGATCATAAGGGGCATGATGATTTGACGTCATCCCCACCTTCCTCCAGGTTATCCCTGGCAGTCTCCATAGAGTTCCCATCTTACTGCTGGCTACTATGGACAAGGGTTGCGCTCGTTGCGGGACTTAACCCAACATCTCACGACACGAGCTGACGACAACCATGCACCACCTGTCTCAAATGTCCCGAAGGCCTACAGGCATTACCCTGTATTCATCTGGATCTCAAGATCTGGTAAGGTTCTTCGCGTTGCTTCGAATTAAACCACATGCTCCACCGCTTGTGCGGGTCCCCGTCAATTCCTTTGAGTTTCATTCTTGCGAACGTACTCCCCAGGTGGAATACTTAATGCGTTTGCGTCGGCACTGAAGGACTGTGTCCCCCAACACCTAGTATTCATCGTTTACCGCGTGGACTACCAGGGTATCTAATCCTGTTTGCTCCCCACGCCTTCGAGCCTCAACGTCAGTTGCTGTCCAGTAAGCCGCCTTCGCCACCGATGTTCCTCCTAATATCTACGCATTTCACCGCTACACTAGGAATTCCGCTTACCTCTCCAGTACTCTAGTTACACAGTTTCCAAAGCAAGCCCACAGTTGAGCCGTGGGGTTTCACTTCAGACTTGCATAACCGTCTGCGCTCCCTTTACACCCAGTAAATCCGGATAACGCTTGCCCCCTACGTATTACCGCGGCTGCTGGCACGTAGTTAGCCGGGGCTTCTTAGTCAGGTACCGTCATCTCCCTTGCGGGTCTTTCTTCCCTGCTGATAGAGCTTTACATACCGAAATACTTCTTCACTCACGCGGCGTCGCTGCATCAGGCTTTCGCCCATTGTGCAATATCCCCCACTGCTGCCTCCCGTAGGAGTTTGGGCCGTGTCTCAGTCCCAATGTGGCCGTCCGACCTCTCAGTCCGGCTACAGATCGTTGCTTTGGTAGGCCGTTACCCCACCAACTGGCTAATCTGACGCGGGCCCATCTCGTACCACCGGAGTTTTTCACACTGTACCATGCGGTACCGTGCGCTTATGCGGTATTAACAGTCGTTTCCAACTGTTATCCCCCAGTACGAGGCAGGTTGCCCACGCGTTACTCACCCGTCCGCCACTAAGATTTAACAAGATTCTGCCGAAGCTTCATCAGCGTTAAATCTCCGTTCGACTTGCATGTGTTAGGCACGCCGCCAGCGTTCATCCTGAGCCAGGATCGAACTCTCACGTTTAAATGTTATCTTAAACTTTACGTTTAAGATCGTTCGTCTGACCAGAACTTAAGCTTGGCTTTTGTTCTGTCCGTTTTACCTTTAGTTAGGTTGTTTTGTTCTCTGAATATTCTTTTTTGGAATTTTCAGGGTTGCATTACTATTTCATTGTCAATGTGCTTCTCATCATAATAACTGATGAGGAACGCAGAAGGAGGGATTTGAACCCTCGCGCCGCTGTTAACGACCTGCACCCTTTCCAGGGGTGTCTCTTCAACCTCTTGAGTACTTCTGCAAAAGTGTTGACTTCATCTCTTCACTCTTAAATTGAGCGGAGCGAGAGGGATTCGAACCCTCGTGGCGTTGCCGCCAAACGGTTTTCAAGACCGCCTCGTTATGACCGCTTCGATATCGCTCCATTTAGTTTTCTTTGCTGCAGAAGCTTTTTCCTCAGCAGCGAAATTTATTATATCCATATAGAATTATAATGTCAATATAAATTTTTATATTTTTTTAAATTTTCTTTGAAGTATAGATTCAGCCATGGAAATATCCTCAGGTGTAGTAATTTTTATATTGTCATACGAACCTTCAACAAGCTTTACTTTACGCTTTCCAAGAGTCTCCATTACCATGGCATCATCTGTTATATTGATATTGTTATCAAGTAACTCCTGTTCTTTTTCTGCTAATTCTTCATATAATTCCAATATCTCAGGATAAAGGAACACTTGTGGTGTTTGAATCAGCCAGGTCTTATCTCTGTCAGGTGTTATTTGAGCAAATCCATCTTCATCAGATATTTTTATTGTGTCCTTAACCGGCATTCCGATTACACAAGCCCCATACTCTTTTACAGCTTCATAAGCTCTTGAAAGCATTTTATTATCAACAAAGGGCCTTGCACCGTCATGAATAAAGACAACTTCTGTATCAGACGCGGCAGCTTCAATACCAAGCCTTACGCTATGATACCTTGTAGTTCCGCCGGGAACTATAGCTTTTATTTTTTTATAATTCTCCGGTTCTATTATATTTTCAGTAACGTAATTTATATCGTCAGCAGGAAGAACAAGGATTATGTCATCGATAAAACTTTTTTCAAAAGCATCAATTGCATACAGAAGTAACGGCCTACCATTTATTTCCATATATTGCTTCTTCACATTGCTCTGCATTCTGCTGCCACTTCCGGCTGCCAAAATTATTGCTGTAGTTTTCATATTATGCTCTTCCGTGATATTTTCTTTCTCTGTTTCCAAGCGGCAGATTTGGTACTGCATTTAAATCCATTCCACTACGGACACCTTTTAGATATTCATAATAGCCTGCAGAACCGATCATCGCTGCATTATCTGTACATAAAACAGGAGAGGGTCTGTAGAATGTATAACCTCTTTTTTTGCACTCCTGTTCCAATCTCTCTCTGAGTGCGGTATTTGATGCAACTCCGCCGGCTATAGCAATCTTGTTGCATCCATATTCTTCAGCTGCTTCCATCGTATGTTCCGTAAGTACATCAACAACAGCTTTTTGGAAGGATGCCGCAACATCATTTTTGTTGACTTCTTCTCCCTTCATTTCAGCCTGATTAAGGTAGTTTAAAACAGCTGACTTTAATCCACTGAAGCTAAAATCGTAGGATTTCTCTGTAGTTTTAGCTCTGGGAAATATTATCGCATCAGGGTTACCCTGTTTTGCAGCTGCGTCTATCTTGGGTCCTCCGGGGTATCCCAATCCTATTGCTCTTGCCACTTTATCAAAGGCTTCTCCTGCAGCGTCATCTCGAGTCTGCCCTATTATGTCATATTCTCCGTAGTCCTTTACATAAACAAGATGGGAGTGTCCCCCTGATGCTACAAGGCACATAAAAGGTGGCTCTAATTTTTTATCCTCAATATAATTAGCACATATATGTCCTTCTATATGATGAACACCAACAAGCGGTTTTCCTGTGACAAAACTAAGAGCCTTAGCCTCAGACACACCAACCAGCAAAGCTCCAACCAGTCCCGGTCCGTAGGTTACTGCTATAGCATCAATATCATCAAGTTTAAGACCGGCTTCATTTAGGGCCGCTCTGACACAGCCATTTATTTTTTCTACATGTTTTCTGGATGCAATTTCAGGAACTACTCCTCCATAGATTGTATGGAGTGCTATCTGAGAAGATATAATATTAGACAATACCTCTCTTCCATTCCTTACGACTGCTGCCGCGGTTTCATCGCAGCTGCTCTCTATTGCCAGAATGGTAATATCCTTGTCTGAGGAGGTCCTTGTTTTTTCATCCTCGTTTTTAATTGACATAAAGATTACGCCGTCCTCTTCAGTACGGCGCTCTATCTTTTCAACATCCTTCTTTTCCATAGCTTTACTCTTTCGTTTCTTTATCTTCTGTGGCAGTCCATCCCATTATTTTCCATAAGCCGTCTTTGTCTTTACGAAGTACAAAGAGGTAGTTATAGGGCATTGTGTACGTGCCGTGTCTTAAGTATATCTTTGCAACAACATTGGCTATTTCTTCACCATTGTCTCTTTTTTCCTGAAGGTCGGAGGTCAGAACTTCATATTTGGGAATAGAGTAGTCGTCATTCTTTTTTTGCTCAACCTCGCTTTTAAGTCCCGTAGGCCAGCTTCTTTGAGCTGCCAAGAATTCTGCGTCAAAAATACCAGCCATTACATCTGCCATCTTATTAAACTCGTCATCCGTGTAGCTCTCTTTATACATAACCTTCATCGTTCTTGTATAAAGATCAACAACTGTTGGAGGCGTCTTGGGATAGCTTTTTGAAAGGTCAATAGTAGTTATTTTCTGAACCTCAGTAAGCTGTGTCTCCTCTGTCGTAGTATTTGTGTTACTTCCTCGTCTGGTAAAAATCAAAAAAACGCCGAGTATAACAACAGCAGCAAGAACCATCAGTATGATAGACCTTATGATACCGTTCTTTGTTGACTCGTTCATTATTCCTCCTTTTCACCAAACCCTAAGCTTCATCTTCAAATCTTAAGGTAATTGCCCTTCCATCCTTTGCAGCAATTGTATTACCAAATATTTCTTTTGCCTTTGGCAGATATTCCTTTGGATTTACAAGAGACGGGCTGTAGTGTGTAAGCCACATTTCTTTAACTCCTGCTTTTTTAGCCATTTCAGCAGCCTCATATATGGTCATGTGTCTGTTTTCTCTGGCTTTCTGAAGCTTCTCTGGCTCTCCATACATGCCTTCACATATGAAAAGATCCGACTTTTCTGCGTTTTTCACAATTCCTTCCGTAGGTCTGGAATCAGTAACATATGTAAGATGTATTCCCTTTCTGTCCTCACCGAGTACCATGTCAGGAGTATATGTCCTGCCATCCTCTGTATGAATGATTTCACCTTTTTGTAAAGGATTCCAGTATTTCTGCTCTATTCCATTAGCCTTGGCAGCTTCAACATTGAATTTTCCTTTCCTGTCGAGCTCCATAGAATAGCCATAGCATAAAATATTATGATTTACTTTAAATGCCTTTATTCTGAACTCGGGCATCCCGGGAAGCAGCAACTCGTCCTCATCACCGTTTATTTCATGATACTCAATAGGGAAAGGGAGCTCCGGCGCAATTGTTCTTAAAGCTTTTACAACTCTTTCAAGTCCTTTAGGCCCAACCATAAGAAGCGGCTCTGTTCTCTCAGCATTTCCCATTGTGAGAAGCATACCGGGCAGGCCTGAAATATGATCCGCGTGGTAATGTGTAAAACAGATCATATCAATTGGTTTGGGGCTCCATCCCTTCTTCTTAAGAGCAATCTGCGTACCTTCGCCACAATCTATCAAAATACTTTTTCCGTTATATCGCACCATTAGTGCTGTAAGATATCTGTTAGGAAGCGGCATCATGCCGCCCGTTCCAAGTAGACATACATCAATCATTCGTCTTATTTCTCTTCCAATATATTATTGCATCTTCCTTAGGATTATCATAGAATCCGGGTCTTGTCCCCTCATTTACAAATCCAAGCTTCTCATATAGTCCTCTGGCAGGTGCATTTTGGGCCCTGACTTCAAGAGTAAAATCGGAGCATCCTATCGCCTTACCTCGAAGGAGAAGTTTTTCAAGCATGTCATATGCAATCCCTTTGCCTCTGTTATCTGCAGCTACAGAGACATTTGTTATCTCTCCTTCACCTGAAATATTGCGAACACCACATAACCCTACTATATTTCCACCCTTTTCAGCAACGAGATACACAGTATCATCCAATATGCTGGCTTCAAGCAGTTGTTTTTCAGTCCAAGCCTCATTAAGCAGGCATGCCGCCTCAAGCTCTGCAGCAGCAGTTATGTCCTCTGCTTTCAAATCTCTTATATATATGGATTCTCCTGCTTTCTTTCTGTCATTCTTTTTCTCTGAATTGCCTTGATTCCTTCCCTCTGCTTTTTTCTCAGCAGCTTCACGTTCAGCCTGTGAAACTCTTAAGTACTCAGGTGAAAAGTTGTCTGCAAAAACAGTTTTTCCTTCCCTGAAATAAATCTGAGCAAGAGAGGCAAGAGCAGAAGCTCTCTGTCTGTTCATATGTGCCGGAGCAACTACGTAATTTACCTTTAACAGTTTATCAAGTTTATCTCTGTAGACAGGAATACCATCTCCTAAAAGTACTACCGTCTTTCCGATTTTGTTAAGCTCTTCAGCAATGTCTTCAACTGACATAGCAGACTGAGACATTATTGTCTTCATTGAATAGTATGTTTCGAACTGGTTTTCATTTTCCTTCTCGGGAACAAAAGTGTAAATTCCTGTATATACCTGACTTCTTCTGGCATCCATCATAGGGCATATGATGTTCTCACTGCCATAAAACTGATAAGCCATAGCATCAAGCGTCGGAACCGCAACCATCGGTTTGTCCATAGCAAGGCACAGGCCCTTAGCTGTAGCACATCCTATGCGAAGTCCGGTAAATGAGCCCGGACCTGCTGAAACAGCTACCGCGTCGATAGTATTAAGGTCAAGTGATATTTTCTTCTTTATTTCCTCCATCATAGGAAGAAGCAATTCTGAATGTGTGATTTTATGCTGTATGGAAAACTCGGAAAGAAGCCTGTCGTCCTCCATAACGGCGACACTGCATACAAGCCCTGAGGTATCAAGTGCTAATATCTTCATATTATCTGTTATCTATCGTCCTTAAAGTTATCCGGCGATAGTCTGTTCCTTTCTTCAGATCTTTTTCAATGCATATTTCAGTGTATTTTTCAGGTAGGATCTCTTCTATTAGATTTGCCCATTCTATGAAGCAGAGTCCCTGTCCATAGAAATAGTCCTCGTATCCAATCTCATCCATTTCGCTGACATCACCGATTCTGTATACATCAAAATGGTAAAAGGGAATTCTGCCTTCGTCATATACCTGAAGTATAGTGAAAGTGGGACTGTTGACTGGTCCCTTTATTCCCAATCCTGCTGCCACGCCCTGTGTCAGCACTGTTTTTCCCACACCAAGATCCCCAATCAGTGTATAAACTGATCCGGGTGCTGCGCTTTCGCCTATTCTTTTTCCGAATTCGAAAGTTTCTTCGAATGAATTTGTTTCTAAAATTGTACTCATATATTCAGAATATTCCAGCGTCTAAAAAAATGCAAGTCAGTAGCGCAAAAGGTATTGACGTAACGTATATGTGTTATATAATGTGTCTAGTAAAATAATCTTCGGGGCAGGGTGTAATTCCCTACCGGCGGTGACTGTTATCAGAAGTCCGCGAACCGCTTTGGCGGCCGATTTGGTGAGATTCCAAAACCGACAGTATAGTCTGGATGATAGAAGATGCGTTTTGTTTCTATTTCCCGAATCAGCATTTTTGTTGGTTCGTTTTTTATTTCAAAAGTAGAGTACACGTAATCTAGTCATTGTCCTCCCCCGATAATAGTCAGGAGGAAAAACCATGAACAATAATTTATTATCTTCCATCGCGGAGAACACTCTTCTTGTAGCAGTATTTATCCTGCTAATCGTAGTTATGTTTGCAGCAGCCAAGCTTGCTGAAAAACATGTAGCCAAGATAAACCACGAGCAAAATCCCGGAATGAATACCAGAAAGATAGTAGTAATCGGTATTTTTTCTGGAATTTCAGCTGTCCTTATGCTTCTTGAAATTCCAATGCCCTTTGCTCCGAGTTTTTACAAGCTTGACCTTTCAGACCTGCCTGCAGTTATAAGCGGATTTGCCTTTGGTCCCATGACCGGTGTAATGGTTGAATTTATTAAGATTCTTTTGAATCTGGTACTTAATGGAACACAGACAGCCTTTATTGGAGAGCTCGCAAACTTTGTTGTCGGATGCAGCTATGTCCTTCCCGCTTCTATTATTTACATTTATAAGAAGAACCGTCAGATGGCATTTATCTCATGCCTTACAGCAACAATGATAATTACCCTTGTAGGAAGCTCACTCAACGCATTCTATCTTCTCCCTGCTTTTGCAAAGCTTTACGGAATGCCCCTTGACGCACTCATTGCAATGGGTACAGCTATCAATCCGGCAATCACCAATATGTTCACTTTTGTATTATTTGCAGTAGCACCTATTAACCTCTTGAAAGGTGGCACATTAAGTCTTGTTACTATCATTGTTTATAAGAAGCTGAGTCCCATTCTTAAAAATGCTACCATCTCAGCTCGCAGAAAAGAACAGGCCGGTTCTGAAGCTTGATCTAATATGGTTTTATAATTTGTTTATCTTTTTTTAATAGCAACAAAATGGCGCCTTTATTGACTTTTCCTTCGGTGAACCATAAGATTAATCTGTATCTATGTTAACCGATAACTGTCAATGAGGCGCCTTCTTTATGAAAAGGTTAATTACCAAGAAACTTGTTCCCGGCATGGTCTTGTCGGACAATGTATATGCTCATGATAATAATCAGCTCATTTTGCCTAAAGGCTGCGTCCTTGATAATCAGGCAATTACCAAGCTTTCTTTTTATTCTGTCCTGAATGTGCTTGTTGAAGATCCACCTGAGGAAATGATATCTCCTCAGGATAATAGTCGTTCTTATGCTTCAAGACTTCGTCAGACACAGGAATTCATAGAATTCAAAAAAGATTTTGAGGACTGCGCATCCAAGTTTAAGGCAGGTATAGAAGACCTCATAAATGATAAAGAGCATTTTGACATAGATGCTATTATTTCACCTATATATGCTCTTGTTCGCAAAAGCAGCAGCTCATCCAATCTGTTTGATATGCTGCATAGTCTTCGCACTTATGATGACGCAACATATGTACACTGCATAAGCGTGGCCATGATCTGTAACATTCTGGGGCAATGGCTAAAAATGAGTGACGACGATATTCTCATTCTTACAGAAGCCGGTCTTCTGCACGATATCGGAAAGCTGCTCATCCCGAATGAAATAATCACCAAGCCCTCAGGGCTAAGCTCTGATGAGTACTCTGTTGTTCAGACTCATCCGGCTCAGGGTTTTTTGATACTTACAGATTTAAACCTAAGTGATCATGTCAAAAATGCCGCTCTGATGCACCATGAACGCTGTGATGGAACCGGTTACCCCGCTCACCTCAAGGGGCCTCAGATAGATTTCTTTGCAAAATGTGTATCCATAGCCGATGTATATGATGCCATGACATCCGCCAGAGTATACAGGGATCCTCTGTGCCCGTTCATAGCCATTGAGATGTTTGAATCTGAAGGATTACAAAAATACGACACTAATGCAATAATGACTTTCCTGCAGAATATTGTTAATACTTATCTTCTCAACCGTGTTCGCTTAAATGATGGTCGAGAAGGCGAGATTATCTTTATAAATCGCGATCATCTCTCAAGACCGACGATTAAAATTGAAAATGATTACCTTGATCTTACTCAGCATCCTGAGTTATATATCGAGGAAATACTGTAAATCAATCTGATAGTTAAAGTATTTGCATAAATAAAACGCCGCAAAATGCGGCGTTTTTTATGCAAATCTGAGTTTAAACTTCTGAAGTTCTTTTTCTGTATCAATCTTCTGTATCTGACCACCAAGTTCGCGAAGCTTGGCATCAAAGTCTTCATAGCCTCGCTCAATATATCTGATATCCTCTACAGTAGTAAAGCCCTCAGCTGTAAGTCCTGCTATAACAAGCGCAGCTCCTGCACGCAAATCCGGAGCAGCAACCTCTGCACCTGTATACTGGTCTACACCTTCTATAATTGCTGTACTACCCTCCACTTTGATGTTGGCACCCATTCTGGTGAGTTCGTCAACGTATTTAAATCTGTTCTCAAAAAGCGACTCTGTAACGAGACTAATACCACTCGCCAGTCCAAGGACAACCGTTATCTGGGGCTGCATATCTGTAGGATATCCCGGGTACGGAAGCGTCTTAACATGAACACTCTTGGTACGCTTAGTTGCTACAACTCGCACTGCATCGTCAGACTCTATAACCTGGCATCCCATCTCAATCAATTTAGCGCTTATGGACTCCAAATGCTTGGGAATAACATTCTTAATAGTAACGTCGCCCTTAGTAGCTGCCGCAGCCATCATAAATGTTCCGGCCTCTATCTGGTCAGGAATTATTGTATACTCTGTTCCATGGAGCCTCTCCACGCCTCTGATCCTGATAATATCTGTACCGGCACCTTTGATATCAGCTCCCATGCTATTGAGGAAGTTCGCCAAATCTACAACGTGGGGTTCCTTGGCAGCGTTCTCGATAATAGTTTTACCTTCAGCCATAGATGCAGCCATCATGATGTTGATAGTTGCTCCGACACTAGCTATATCAAGATAGATATGATTAGCCACAAGCTTTTCGGCATGGGCATTTATCATACCATGTTCAATCGCTACATTAGCTCCAAGAGCAGTAAAACCTTTAATATGCTGGTCAATAGGCCTTAAGCCTATATTGCATCCACCCGGTAATACAACCTGTGCATTGTTGTATTTGCCAAGAAATGCGCCAAGCATATAGTATGATGCTCTGATTTTCTTGATAAATTCGTTCTCAATTTTATAAGAGCTTACCTGAGAAGCGTTGATGGTAACCGAATGGCGTCCTGTTCTCTTAATCATAACGCCAATACTTTCCATCGCCTGAAGCATTACATTTGTGTCCGCCTCATCAGGCATATTATCAATATATACAGTCTCATCGGTCATTGAAGCTGCTGCAAGAATAGCAAGGGCAGCATTCTTCGCTCCACCGATCTCAACCTCTCCTACAAGTGGTGTTCCACCTTTAATCACATATTTTTCCATAATCTTCCAATATTCACACCTTTGTGAATTAACAAGTAGATAAACTTTTCTCCCCAAAAAACTATAACGGCTTCTGTTATACCACAAATTAACCGATTTGTAAAATCGCTCTCGTTATTTCAGTATTAATTCAGATAACTGAGCGGATTAACCTGAGATCCGTTTATAAGTATCTCAAAATGCAGATGCGCACCTGTACTTACACCTGTGTTACCACTAAGTGCTATCTTCTGCCCCTGAGAAACAGATTGTCCCGGTTTAACAAGAATCTTGGACAAATGTCCATATCTTGTCTCTCTTCCGTCAGAGTGGCTTATATAAACAACATAACCATAACCTCTGCCCCAACCTGCTCTTGTAACAACGCCTGCATTGGATGCCATTACAGCAGTTCCAACCGGTGTAGCCCAGTCTATACCTTTATGGAACGTACTTGCTCCTTTGGTAGGTGCACTTCTTCTTCCAAATCCTGAGGACAATCTTCCTCCGGAAATAGGCTTGATATATGTAGGCGGAACCAAAGTACCTCTTTCAACAATTTTGGGCACTGCCTCATATGTAACCTCTTCCTTCTGAATATCCCTTCCGGTCTCGCTACTGTTAACATATGAGACTTTTGCCACAACCTTTCTATGGCCTGCGGACGGTTCCTG
The DNA here is from genome assembly GCF_045999815.1 of Butyrivibrio sp. NATIVEDY162. Classification (GTDB taxonomy): domain Bacteria; phylum Bacillota; class Clostridia; order Lachnospirales; family Lachnospiraceae; genus Butyrivibrio. The sequence goes on along the minus strand of NZ_CP172573.1, from coordinate 2,882,359 downwards.
GATAACTTCCTGTCTTGTCGTGTACCAGGAGTCATTATCTTTATATATTATATCAGCTTCATAGTCCTCTTCATAATATTGCTGAGTCGTATATACAACAGAAAGCTCCGGCTCGGGAACGGTAACTATAATCTCATCGCCGGCTCTTATAGTTGAATTCTCATTTTCTATGGTCTCATTCATAGCAATGAGTTGATCGAGCGGAAGTCCGAAGTCTTCAGCTATGGTACCAAGTGTATCTCCGGATTTGATCTCGTATATCTGGTTTGTCTCCTGGTCTTTGGTCACTTCATCTATCGCAGTTGCAATATCTGAAATCTCGGAAGCCGGTAAATAACTCTCAACTACTTCAACCTTGTCGCCAAAATCAATTGACTGTAGTCCAAGCTCATAATCTTCAAAATTCTTTTCTTCAATAAGCGGTTTTATCTCTTTGAAAACATCGGAAATCGCCTGATCAATTCCGGCCTCCGGGAGCTTTATTTCATCATCCTTTCCTACATCCTCAACCGACATCACCTGAGAAGTAAGCACATTGACCTCTCTTGTCGGATCAGTCACAAGATCGACCTTGTACTTATGGTCTGTGTCATATCTTCCAAGTGCTTCTCCTAGTAAAGTAAATACATCATCCTTGCTGGACAAGTTCACGGAATACTTCTTAATCTTAACAGTATATGAACGCTCCAAAGTTGAAGAAAGATTTTCGTTTAAAACCTTGAGCATGTTCTCCCTTACGGTTTTTTTTGAATCAACCTTCCCAAACAGGACTTCTTTTCCCTCCAGGGACAAATCCGCTTTGGCAAGCACAAGCTCTTCACTTCCGGATGCCAGTTTTTTTCTCGCATCCCTCAGGCATTTCTCAGCTGCCTGCTTCGAAGCAAGGGTACCTACTTCAACACCGTTTAGAGACACTTTATATATATTATCGCCTGTATTTATATATGGAGAAAAAACAGGCAATATAAAAATTATCCACATAGAAGAAGCGAGTATGGTGCCTTTGATGAAACCAATTCGCGCTTTCTTATGACCAAAAAATTTCATTCTTAAACCAAACCTATAATTCTCAAAACCATTAATACCAAATCTGCTGCAGCTATGATTAATATCAGAATTGATAGCGGCATAATACCACGATTTTTAGCCCTGTTGGCTCTCTGCATTGAATCGAGCTGCCTGACAAGTACCGTAAACTCGCTTCTTATAGCTTCCATCTGCTTATTGAGATCCTGCTTTATTTCATCAAGCTGTTTCTTCTGTTCATCAATTACAGATGCCTGCACATTTCTATATATGCGAACACCCACATCGTGTGTCGCTTCGTCACTCTTATTTATTCTGTCACTTAAATTATCTCTAAGCTCTCTGATAGCTTTATCCAGTTCCTGGGCGCTTACCTCAGACTCAGCCTTATCGGCTTTCAGATCCTTTAACACATCTTCGATATCATTAAGTCTGCCTTCCATTGTCTTGGCATTTTGACGAAGCACATTCATTTCTTCCTCATACTGCCTGTTCTGGTTTTCAAGCTGCTCTCTATGCGCTGCCTCAGCTGCTGTATTGGCCTTGATCATCTCTTGAGCGCTTAACTTACCTGTAAATTTACCCATTAAGTTTTCCATAGCCCCTCCCATCAATGAGCTCAACTTGCTAATTAGTATTTTTTTATTTTGCAGTCAAATACTAGATTACATCATTTATGCAGTTCGTACAATAAAACCTTTGATTCATTATCATATTTGTGTATATTAACCACTAGTTTAAATTTTGTTAATATTTTGTTCATATTCTATTGTTATAATTAAACAGAACCAAAGAAAAAAGGTTCATTTGCGAAGCTCTAACAGTAGCTCCGAAAGATAGATAAATTTTTTCATAATAGCCCGGGTGCCGAGAGGTGCCTGGGCACTCCTCATTAATGGGGCTTCCACAGAAATACCTTTATTCATTCTGTGGAGTGATCGCCTGAATTTCCTCATTAAGAGACAACATTCTGTCATCAAGTTCAGCCACCATTCGGGCGCACTCAAATAACTGAGCCTTGATATTAGCAGGTGCCTTTGTTTCAAATTTATATTGTATCTTATGCTCAAGACTTGCCCAAAAGTCCATGGCAACGGTACGTATCTGTACTTCAACCTTTACTTCCGCCGTATGATCAGACAGATATACAGGTACTGCCACTATCATATGGTAGCTACGATAGCCACTTGTCTTAGGATTCATTATGTAATCCTTTATAGTCAGGACTTTAATATCCTTCTGATTGCTTATCATGTCTGCAATTCTGTATATATCCGAAGTAAATGAGCATATAATCCTTATTCCGGCTATGTCATTTATATATTTCATCATATTTACCAAAGTTGACTCATAGCCGTGACGCCTAAGCTTTTTTACAATGCTCTCAGGTGTCTTGATTCTTGATTTTATATGCTCTATCGGATTATATCTATGAACTTCCTGAAATTCATCATTCAGTATCTCAATTTTTGTATTTATCTGCTTCAAAGCAGAATTATATAATAGGCTGACTTCTTCCCAGCTTTTTATATCACCATCCGAAAATCTGGACTCCATAATGATCCCCCTAGAAAATGTTTATTTTTCCCAATATGCTTTATTTAAGGAGCACGCCTTAACAAGGCCTTTGGGAAGTCTCTTATACCTTCTGCCCATTCTGTATCCGACAAATCTAAACCCACACATGACAATGTAATGTGGAATAAGATATGCTTTCCCAATGTGTCTGAAGTGACTGATGGTATCTTTAACCATTCGTTTACCTTCTGTCTCAGACTTAATCCCAGAAAAAATCTCCGGATGATCCGTCTGGGATACCCCAAGGTCAAAGTTCCTGTGGAACTGCTGAGCACATGAATAATTGTGTGAATGAATCACACCGGCATCGGGCACATAGCATATAGCATATCCTTTGTACATCGCATTTCCGGCATATACCATGTCCTCATTAAAAATGGCCCTGTGCAAAAAACCGCCAATTTTATCAAAAACATCTCTTCTATACATCGCGCAGACATTGGAGCAGAAAAAAGTCTTAACCCCAAGCCTCGGAAGATCCTTAATGGTCTTTTTCATGGGTTCATTGGGATAATTAAACTTTCTTGAATAACGCTCTGCCAAATTGCAATCAGACTTAGGATATTGCCTTGCATACGCTGCTGCAACCTGAGGATCTTCAAGTGCCTGCACAAGATTGGAAATAAGCTGGTTATCTCTTGGAACTGCATCCTGTGTGATCATCAAAAAGCAATCCGCATTAGACAGACTCACGCCCAGATTCCTGGTCTCGCCGTGATCAAACTCTTTTTTTGAAATGTGATGGACAATAATATTGTCATATTTATTTATTGTGTCCATCGCATCTTTCTTTTCAACAAGATAATGCTTTTCTGTATTAATTATAATGATTTTCTCCGGTCTGTAAGCCTGTTTCTCCAACTCATCTATCAGCATGGAGAGTTCAGGTCCCGGTCTATATGTTGGTATTATTACGTCTACTGTATACATCTTATTTTCCTATATGATAAAAACAGCCCCGGCTGATACCGGGGCTAAGTGTCAAAACCAATTACCTGTCAATATACTCATCCGTATCAGCAGCAATCTTCTGACTATACTTTTCTACACTGGAAGATACCTGATAGTCCGTATCCTCAAACAAGAACTCATGAAGCCACTTTACATTAGAAGCAAGGTCAACAGGAATTACGCAGCTTCCTTTCTTACCAACTGTTCCGGTGGCTCTCATCTCAGCCATCGGGAAACCGTCGTTAGCAACCACATTATAGTTTGTAATATTTCCCAGAAGCTTAATAATATCCTCGAGTCCAAGTGAAGTATAGGTCTCACCAAATACCTTATTGGCAACATTCTCAAGTTCTGTAAGATTTACAGTCTTAGCTTTTTCCAAAATAGCCATAAGGACTGTTCTCTGTCTCTCAGCTCTCTTGAAATCATCTCCGGCTGTATATCTGATACGACAATATGCAGTAGCCTGAAGTCCATCCAAGGTCTGCATACCTGTCTGAGTTACAGGTGTATACTTCATGCCAAGTTCTTCAGCCATTGTGGACTGATAGTTATTCAAGTGAGTGATCTCATTCTCCTCAATGTTGATATCAACTCCGCCGAGCTCATTAACAACATCTGTAAGACCACCAAAACCTATTGTAACAAAGTCTGTGATGTCCATATCCAAATTCATATTGAGCATGGAAATAGCCTGCTGGGGACCACCTGCCTTGTATGCAGCATTACATTTAGTATAAGTATCATTACTGAGGTTAAGGTATGTATCTCTATAAACTGAAACAAGCTTAATATCACCTGTTGCATTGTTGATTGACGCGATCATAATGGTATCGCTTCTGGTATTCTTATCCAGATCACCTTCACGTGAATCAACACCAAAAAGAGCTATATTGGTAAAACCGGTCATCTGCTCATTCTCTTCTACACCGGTGTTCACACTCTCAGCAATCTTCTTCTCATCAAGATTAACCTTGCCAACCTTATCAACCTTGATTCTTCCAAATAAAGTCCATACTATAAAAAGAAGTATAAGGAGAACTACAATCTCAACACCAAAAATTATAAGTGCTCTCTTCGCGTTCTTCTTCCTGCCTCTTCTGCCTGAGTTTCCACCCCTGCGATTCGACATATCATAAATCTCCTTTGATTTTTAGTTTTTCCACTGCCCTATTTTGCCACAAAAATAATAAATATACAAGCACAAGTCATTAATAGGCATTTTTGTTGATAAACCCATGAAAAACTGTTCCGATCAATATTCGGATATCAAATTCCATTGACCAGTTTTCAATATAATATATATCGTATTCGATACGTTTTCTAATGGATGTATCGCCTCTGTAGCCATTGATCTGAGCCCAACCGGTAAGTCCCGGTCTAACCTGGTGCTTTACCATATATCTGGGTATTTCCTGTCTGAATTTCTCAACAAACTGCGGTCTCTCAGGACGCGGTCCCACAAGTGACATATCCCCAATAAGAATATTAAACAGCTGAGGGAGCTCATCTATACTGTGAGATCTCATAAATCTGCCAACACCTGTAACTCTGGGGTCGTCCTTTGTGGTCCAGCATTTTTTCTCGTCATTTTCAGACTGCATCTGCATTGTTCTGAATTTATACATCATAAAGCTCTGTCCATGCAGGCCTACTCTCTCCTGCTTAAAGATTATTGGTCCGGGGCTGGACATTTTAACTGCAATTGCAGAAAGCAGCATAACAGGAGATGCTATAATAATCCCGAAAATCGATCCCACTATATCAACAATACGCTTTATAAATACGTTAAATCCATTTGTTAATGGCACATATCTTATGTTAATTACAGGAAGCCCCAGTATATCTTCCGTATAGGGATTACTCGGGAATAGGCTGGTATAATCCGGAATGAATTTGGTGTGGATACCTGATTTCTCACAGTCATCTACCAGTTCTTCCAATCTGTCATATCTGTCAAGGGGCAATGTTATGGTGATCTCATCATAATCATTGCTCTCAAGAAGCTCAGGCAGTTTTCCAATCTTGGATATTACCTTTACTCCGTGATAGGTTGTCCCAAGGGGAACCGTATCATCCAGTATTCCGCTAACCACATATCCCCATTGAGGATTATTATTAATTCTGCTGATATATCCCTCAGCGCTTCTGGAATAGCCAACCAGTAATATGTGCTTGAGATTGTGGCCTTTCCTTCTTATGTATCTTAAGAATTTCCGAAGTAAAAGCCTTGAAATACTCATCAGAAAGACATTTATTCCGGCAAACATGGCTACCATGGTTCTGGAGAAATCGTCCTGATGCAGCATATATAATACAACATAAAAGCCGATAAGTCCGATCACATTCGCCTTCAGGATATTATACAGTTCATATCTCATCCTGGTAGCACGCCTGGGCGTATAGAGATTGAGCATATTATACAGAACCATATATGCAGGCACCAAAAAATAGAGGGCAGTAAAATATGTCCCCATTGAAAGGTAGCCTCCCTCAGGATTAGAAATCGGTGACTCGAATTTCAGGTAAAAAGCCAGCATATACGAGCAGGCTACAATAGCGCCGTCCCCTACGACATGCAGCATGTTCAGATTTTTCTGATTATCCTTAATCATATCTTTATTATTCTATAACATTTTATTTTATCCAACAAGCCTGCGAATGCAGTTAAAAAGTAGCTCAAATTCAAGGCATACATAGTTTTTTAAATGGCGTCCTTCAAATCTGACCTTCTTATCACTGTTCCTTATTATCTTCTTAATTCCACCTGCAAGTCCGCTGAAATAAGCAATGCCAAGTCCTTTTTTTATAAAGTAAATTTGCTTAATGATAATCCCCATTATTATAAGGGGAAGGTTAATTAACAATTGCAAAAGGGGCATATTCTTGTATATTAAATACAGATTATTCCCTGCTGTCAGTTTTTCCTTAAATACATTGTACCTTGAGCCACTCGTCCCACTTCCTGCATGATAAACAACAGCTCCCGGTTCGTACATATTTTTATAGCCGAAAATTCTGGCTCTGTAACCCACATCAACATCTTCAAGATAACAAAAATGTGCCTCATCAAATCCGCCTATTTCCATGAGCACATCTCTTCTGTAAATAGCTGCTCCCGCACAGGCTGAAGTAATACCCGTCCTTTTATCATAGGCAGATTTACTCTTGTCTCTTCCGGGCGAAAATGCCCAGCCAAGGGCGCAGTAAAGATCACCGCTGTCATCTATATTGTGTGGCTCCTTCATTTGAAGCATCTTGGCTCCTACAGAAAAAACCTTCGCATCTCCATCAATGGAAGACAGCAATTTCTCTGTCATTCTCTCATCAGATACGGTGTCGTTGTTTAAAAGAATAACATACTCAGTCTCAGACTTTTGTATTCCTACATTTACTGCATTGGCAAATCCGGTATTTTCAGGAAGTTCGCAGATTTCCAACTCCGGATAGCGGTTCTCATGCTTTTTTTGATTATTACGCAGATTTTCTATACCACCATCTGTTGATCCGTTGTCCACTATTATAACTTTAGCCTTTAGAGTCTGTTTTCTCAGACTCATAAGACAAGGATCCAGGAATTTTGCACCGTTATAATTAGGGATTACTATCGTAACTTTATCATTCAATGTTTAATTTCCCTCTTTATCAAATCACTGTCTCATATACAGGATCCCATAAAACCTTGTAACCCAGCTGCCTAACAGCCTGACCGAATCTGATGCTCTTCTCCTTAAGTTCAGCATCAGTACCTATACTCTCTGTATTGATACTATTGCCGTCAGTTGTATCCTTATATGAAACACCAAATATTTCCTTGTAGAGTTGTTTAAGTTCAGGTCTGATTTTCATACATCTTACATCCACAGCATCGGTATCCTGCGCTAAAGCTGCAAGATGTTGCAAGCCTCCGCTAAAGCCCTTTGGAAGTCCGTTAAATCTTACCTTACCATCAGCTCTGTAATTTCCACCGGCCATAGCTCCATTTTTATCAACTATTTTTCCACCTACCACACCAATATCTTTTCGTGCGATAAAAATGTCATTCGTATAGTCGACACGGTAAAATCCCACATGTTTTAAATGGCTTACGGTGGCGTCTATACCATTTGCAAGTAAAAAATCCTCCACAGCACGCTTGCCTGCATCATAAGCATACATCTTGCTTCCCGGATTTGATGACGTGGAACTGTCGTGGCTTCTCCAATGATAAAGCACCTTGGGAATATGAACTATCTGCTTCTCATAATCCGATGTCCACATTATTCTGCCAACTGCTCTTAAAAACAAATCATAGTCCTGTGCGCCATCATACTCACTCCTGAATCTGCAGGTATGAATGACATCCGATCTGATAGTAGTAAAATGACAAATATAATTGTTTGATAAAAAGAGATCCGGGTTGAATTTCTTTTTTCTGTAGTACTCAAAAAATCTGTCGCCTTCTGCGTTGCACTTATCTTCATCAGAATAAATAAGCCTTGGATAATTTTTAATAGCTGCAATGGCAACTTCGCAAAGAGCATTAGGTGTCAGAACATCATCATGATCCAAAAGTGCCATATAATCCCCGCGGGATGCATCAAGCGCCGCATTTGTATTGGCCGCTATACCTGAATTTGACCTAAGCCGGATATGCCTTATCCTGCCATCAACTCCGGAATAGTTGTTTATTATGTCAGAAAGCGGATATAACGCTCTACCCTTGGACACAACAGGCGCTTCTGCCAGAATCAGTTCCCACTTTCCATAGGTCTGCATTTTAACAGACTCTATCATCATTTTCAGAAATTCTCTGTCAGTATTGTAACAGGGCACCAAAATGCTTATCAGCGGGAGCATCTTGGATTTATCCGCACTATTTAAAAGCGAGCGGTACCATCTTCTCTGCTTCTCCAGTTCTTCTTCAGTCGGAGGCACATAAGAATAGTTATCATTTCGCTGGTCTTTCAGTCTCTCCATTACAGCTACTGCTGCATTCCCGATGCCATTTCTTCTGGCATATGAAATTGTCTTTTTAATACTATTAATCATATTTATAACAAAAGGGCTGTCAGGCAAACTGACAGCCCTGCAAATGAATCGTTATTTGTTATTCTATTATGGCTTTTACAGCTGCAGTGAGCTCTTCCTGCTTCTTTTCAGCATCTTCAAGGCTTGTTCCCTTAACGCCCATATAGAACTTGATCTTAGGCTCTGTTCCAGAAGGACGTGCGCAGCACCATGAATCATTATCAAGAGCAAAGTAAAGAACGTTTGACTCAGGAAGTCCTGTCTTTCCTTTCTCTCCTGTCTGAGGATTAAGTGTCTCACCTGTCTTATAATCACGGAATTCCTCAACTGTCCACTGACCAAAGGTCTTAGGCGGATTGTTTCTGAGCTTATCCATAAGAGCGGCAATCTCCTTAGCACCCTCCATTCCCTTCATGGTAATTGAATACTGACCTTCCTTGTAATAGCCATAGTCCTCGTACATATCAACCATAGCATCCCAAAGTGTCATGTTGTTCTTCTTGCAAAATGCTGCAACTTCGCAAAGCATCATAACTGCAACTATAGCATCCTTATCACGGGCATGTGTACCTGCAAGGCAGCCATAGCTCTCCTCAAGTCCAAATACGTAGTTGTATTCCTGATTGTGCTCCTCAAAGAGTCTTATCTGCTCACCAATGTACTTAAAGCCTGTAAGTACTTCAATGTAATGAAGACCATACTTCTCTGCTACTCTTCTTGCCATGTTTGTAGTAACAATAGTTGTAACAAACGCAGGTCTCTCAGGCATTGTGCCAGTAGCCTTTCTCTCACGGAGAATGTACTCGCCGATCAGCATACCTGACATATTTCCTGTGAAAGGAATATATTCTCCGCTCTTTGTATCCTTAGCATATACTCCAAGGCGATCAGCATCGGGATCTGTTGCAAGAACAATATCCGCATCCTTTTCCTTGGCAAGTTCAAGAGCAAGCTTAAATGCCTTGGGATCCTCAGGATTAGGATAATCCAATGTTGTAAATTCAGGATCCGGAAGCTCCTGCTCAGGAACGATATAAACGTTCTTAAATCCAAGCTCTGCAAGAACTCTCTTTACAGGAACAAGACCTGTTCCATGGAAAGGAGTATAAACAATTGTAAGCTTCTCGGCCATTTCCTTGATTGCATCAAGGTGAATGATCTGCTTCTTAAGCTCTACCATGTATGCATCATCGATGTCTTTTCCAATGATCTCATAAAGACCTGCCTTCATGGCATCATCCTTAGACATTGTCTTAACATCATTATAATCAGTAATAGCCTTTACCTCTGTAATGATGCCTGTATCGTGAGGAGGTGTAACCTGTGCGCCATCCTCCCAATAAGCCTTATATCCGTTATATTCCGGGGGATTATGGCTTGCTGTGATCATAACACCTGCGATGCAGTTAAGTTTTCTTAAAGCAAATGAAAGCTCAGGTGTAGGTCTGAGTTCATCAAAAACATATGCCTTTATTCCGTTAGCGGCGAGGCATCTTGCTGTCTCATCTGCAAACTCCGGAGAAAATCTGCGGCAATCGTAAGAAATAGCCACGCCTCTCTTTGCTCCGTCAGCTCCACCATTCTTCTTAATGTAGTTAGCAAGACCCTGTGTAGCCTTGCGAACAACATATTTATTCATTCTGTTAGTTCCGGCCCCGATAACCCCACGCAATCCGCCGGTACCGAATTCAAGTTCCTGATAGAATCTATCCTGAACCTCTTCCTCATTATTGCGAATAGCTGTCAGCTCTTTCTTTGTATCCTCATCAAAGTAAGGATCATTCAACCAATATTCAAGCTGTTTTGTTGCTTCACTCATCATCTTCCTCCTTATAAGCGAGGTTAAACCTCAATCATATTAAGTAATACCATTACAGCCAGTAAAAATCAAGTCACGCATTGCTATTATCATATCAGGCATTGCGTAAACTGCTATAACCTTCAACATTCAAGGAAAAATCACTTCTATCCAAAGAGAAATTAGGATTATAATACGGATCGCCCTTATCCAGAACCTTTTTCCATTTCTCACGGAAATGTTCTGATTCACCTTCATAGCGCTTCGCATTTTCACCTTCAAGGTCAAGACCTCTGGATGCTGATTCATAATGATACATCTCAGCAAAGGGTGTGAAAATATTAAGGTATCCTTTTTCTCTTAATTTAAGACAAAAATCAACATCGTTCAGCGATACTTTAAAGCTCTCATCAAATCCGCCGACTTCGTCATATTTAGCTCTGGAAACCATGAGGCATGCACCTGTAACTGCAGACACGTCCTGTGCATAACAAAGGCGTCCCATATATCCCAGGTTCATACCCTCCTGTCCATAATGGGAATGACCTGCTGTTCTGTGTGCCCCAAGTCGCAGTACTATACCTGCATGCTGAATCTTCCTGTTGGGGAAATACAACTTTCCGCCCACAGCACCTACGTCTGAACGCTGTGCATACATGAGCATCTCTTCCATCCAGTTGACAGTGATGACCTGAGTATCATTATTAAGCAGAAGAACATAATCGCCTGTTGAATGCTTTACTCCGTAGTTCACTACTGCTGAATAGTTAAATGATGGCCTTGTTCCATCAGGATTTAAATTATTCTTGTCCTCATAGTAATCAACTATTTTAAGGACAGAACTCATCGCACCGTTTCTAAGCTCATCATAGTAAGCCAAAATTTCTTTGGAACTGCTGCCGTTCTCAACAACGATAATCTCATAATTGTCATAGGTGGACTTTTCATATATAGATGTAAGACATCTCTTTAAGTCTTCCAAATGCTCACAGGTCGGGATAATAACTGATATCTTTGGCATTCCCTCAACTTCATAAGCTATCTTGAAAATAGTCTCAAAAGCCCTTGTGCTCGTTATCTTAAAGTGATCATAACCATGTCTTCTAAGATGATCGGCGACAGCACCTCTTGCGGCATCTATGGCATAGCTCTTGGCACTTATGTCAGAGGCCACACTTCCCGCATGGGATCTCCAATAATAAAGAAGTCTCGGAATATGAACTATATGCTCTGCACTGTCAGTAAGTCTCAGAATCATGTCATGATCCTGACTTCCGTCAAACTTTGACCTGAAAAGCTCCGTACCCTCAAGAAGCTCGCGCTTAAACACACTAAAATGGCATATATAATTGTTTGCCCTGAGATTGTCCGGTGCATAATCCGGTTTAAAATGCATGGTTATCATGTGATCAATACTTTTTCCTGAAAAAGTAGCTTCATCACAATAGAGATAATCCGCATTTTCTTCATTGATGGCTTTTACATAATAATAGAGCACCTCAGGGTGAAGGATATCATCATGATCGAGAAGTCCTATATACTCACCTGATGCAAGCTTCAAGCATTCATTTGTATTCCCGGAAATACCTGTATTTTCTTTGAGTCTGTGATAAATAATACCGGAACCTTCTGCATTTCCAAGCTTGGCACGATTATCCTTTTTATACTCAGCCACAACAGCTTCAACATAGGCATGTTCTTCATCAGATCCATCTGCCAGGCAAAGCTGCCAGTTGGTGTAGGTCTGATTCAAAACCGACTCTATCATGTCCCTCAAAAAATTTTCGGGAGTGTTATAAAGTGGCACAAGTATACTTATGAGAGGCATCTTGTCAAATTTTTCATTTCTCTCTGCAATAATGCTCTCTTCTGTAGGAAAGCTTTCTGTTCCATAGTGTACCTTGGCTTTCCTTTCTATCTGTTTGTATTTCAGCTTTGCGATAACACCACCGATTGATCCCGCATTCTTTACGCGATCCTTTTGTCGGATCACAAAATGCATGACATTTCTCGCAGGTGTGCTTGCCTTCCATATCGGATTGTTTTTAATACGGTTAAGCTTAAATTCCAGCTCCTGATTCTTGTCCTCAAGATCGGCTATTCTCTGCGCAAGATCTGCGCTTTTAAGCTTTTCCTTCTCATATGCTGTTTTAAAATCAAATTCTGTATTATCAGTCATTAACTTATTTCACCTTAAGTAAATTTGCTACCCAGTTGATCAGCTTTAAACTACCTGTCTGATCAAGAGCTGCCATTCCCACCTGGTAATATCCTGGTGCAAGCTTTCCGGGCGCTATTCTAACCTTATATCCTGTAAGATCAACATCTATCTGATCCTGAAGACGCAGCTTAATGTCCGGTCTGTACCAGGTATAAACAGGCATGCTGTACACAACCGATGAAGCAGGCCTTGCTCCGTCATCAGATCTCTCAACCTGTCTCAAAACCAGTCTTCTCTCAAAGAATGCATTATCAGAGCCTATAACAAAGCTGTAGCCCTTTATAAAATAGCCTTCCAGCACTTCGCCATCCCTGACTCCGTACATCCAGTTTTCCATGGTTCCGGCATATTCAACGCCAATCCTGAGACAAGCATCTTCTCTGGCATCCAAAAAGCCGTCTTCATGAACCTTTATACTATGGAATGGAATATCAAGCACCGGCGTGAAGTCCTCACATGGTATTATCGCACTGATAGTCTCATCATCCGTCAAATACTTACTGTAAAAAGGATCCTTGTTATAAAAGCCCGGGTGTCTCTTCATCAGTACTTCGTATTCGCTCGCAAGACGCTCCATCTTCTTTAAATCAAGAGTGTCAAGTCCCCTGCTTAGAGATTCGTGATGGTAGAGGCTTATATGGTTACAGCACACATTATAGTAGCCCTTCTGATATACGCTATAGCACAAATCAACATCATTAAAAGCTACCGGAAGCTCCTCAGGAAAACCTCCGACTTCATTGAATTTTTCCCTGCTAAGCATGAGGCAGGCGCCAGTAGCACCAATCAGATTATGTATGCCTCTGTTAAATCCAAAATAATGGGATTTCTGATCGTGCATCTTTTGAAGCTTATGCACAGGACCAAGTCTCACATTTGTTATTCCCGCATGCTGTATTAGATCGGTATCGGGATAAAGAAGCTTAGCACCGACCACACCTACATGTCTAAGCTGTGCCTGAGAAAGCATCTCTCTTAGCCACCCGTCCTGCGTAGCCTCTATGTCATCGTTCAGGAAAAGCAGATATTCGCCACCTGAGCGTGTAGCACCGCGATTACACATATGAGAAAAATTGAAATCCTCAACCTTATACAGATAGGATATATTAGTCAGACCGCCTGATTTATCTATCTGATTAATATAAGAGCCGTATCTGACACGGTTATATGCACTGCTGCCGTTGTCAACAACAACAATCTCATATTTTATATTCTTCTCATGAGTCGTATTTACTATTGATTTAAGACATTGAAACAGAATATCCGGATGATCCTTTGTAGGGATTATTATGCTCACTGTTGCAGGTTTCATAAGCATATGTCTGGAATTATGAAAACCTCTTCCGTAGAACACATCCGTATCAGGATCTCTGTGAAACAGAATTTCCCCGATATGTCCGATAGGGAACTCCATATCTGCTCTTTTAGCAAATGCCCGCTCTTCTATTGCAAGCATACAGAACAAAACATCCGCCGAAAGCATGCTGGCCTCTCTTCCAACTGCTTCAGGAGAATTTTTCTTAACTCCCGTAGTTCCGCCCAGCATCTTAAGAGCATTATCGTATTCAGCAGTTGCTGCCTCGTAGGTATTAGCCCTGCATGCAAACACACTGCCAATATAAAAAGCATTAAGGTAGGTATCAGGTGACCAGTCAGGCTTAAAATACGGCTTTCCGTATTTTCCTCTTCCTATCATCTCATCCTCGTCACCATAGACTACATTTATCTCGGGATGAGCCTCAAAATATCGTCTGATATTCTCGACTGCATGACCTGCAAGTCTTCCCTTTGGGCTCACAAAAATCAGGATCTTTTCAGCAGTAGCAGCCGGGTCAGCATCCCTCCACACCTTAGTGTAGGATACAACCTCGGTAAACAGCTGAAGCCTCCCCGTGACTTCGGAAGCAGCCCCACCTGATACAAAAATGGGGTGCTTTTCCTGTCTGTGCTCCCAGATATTATAGGCATTCTTACATTCCTTGACCTTATTCTGATAGCCCCTTTTTCTGTTGTTAATAAGAATATTCTTAGCGACTTCTTTTAACATTTTTCAGTGCCTTTATTTGGGAAGCAGTTTCCTCTTTATCTTCTCCAGGAACTCTCCCTTCTCCTCCGTGGTATCGCTCTGACCTACTCTGAGTGAATCCTCAAGTGTAGTGGCTGTTTCCTTTGGAATAAGCGTCGTCATCATTGTGATCTTAAGATGATTCTCGCGCTTTTTCTCGATTCTGTCATCAGCAAATCCAAACTCAATGTTTGGATCATCCGTGCCGAATACTATACTGTCCTCAGAAAGCCATGATCCGTTGGGATGTATGGATATATATGTCTCACCCTCCTCAACAGATATATTATTCCATATAACCTGCTTTATTGTAACTATGCAGCTCGCAAAAGCAGGATCTATACGCACATTCTGCACATTATCATTACACTCTATATCCAGAGTTACAATATTGTGGTCATCGTATGTCTCATCAGGGAAAATTGAATCATCTTCGCTGTATCCGTCACCTTCATCAACATAAATCTGGATTTCTTCTGCGCTTCTTGCAGTCTCTGAAGATCCAGCAAGTTCCTTGGGAACGATTGCCGTTCTGCCTATCATTTTCCAAAGCTCTACAGAAGATTTCCTGCGACCTGTAACATATTTCTGAAAATCAGCCTCTTCACTTAGGAGTCCCTTAATGTCCTCCTCAGTCAGCTCTATTTTTTCGTAGAGAGCCTTAACATCAAGCTTCTCTCTGCTCCTGTCTTCGAGCATGTAGCTGTAAAGCGCTCTGAAAGCTATTTCCTTTGGCGGAATACATTTTCCATAAGTCCACTCATAATCTATTATTGTCCATATCGGACCGTTTACAAGAATATTGGAGAAAATAAGATCATAGTCCGTAACCGGATAATCCGGACGGTATCCAATCCTCCTCATGTACTCTCTAAACAGTGCGTTGAAGGAATCCATGTCATCGGATTCAAGGCATGCATCAAACAGTGCAGTAAGCGGTATACCGTTTACATATGAAAACATTGCACATCTTGACTTTTCATCAAGCTGGCAGTCATTTACTTCAAGATCTCCTCCCCTATATCTCTCACGCAGGGCATAGTAAGCATCCTGCATTCCAAAGATATGGTCTTCAGCTGCCTCGGTAAGAGGATATTTTTTTATCAGCTTCCTTCCCAGCTTATCCACTGTAATATCAGTTCTGATCTTGAATTCGTCAGCGCGGTCATTTGAGTACTTGCAGTAAACGGTATCAAATCCTGGTCCTAAAATGACCTCAAAGGAATTAGCGAAGTCTGCATACATTCCGTCATTTATAAGACACTCATATGCCCTCTTCTCGTTAAACAATAGGAGTCTGTCCCTGTCGTAATTCTTGACATTATCCTGAAGCTCGCCGTAAGCAGGCAGATATTTATCTGAATGAAGCGCTGTCATCAGCTTATAGTCCGGGTAAGGATAGTAGAAATGGTAGTCATTCATTCCGCATTTTTTAAATATTCTTATAAGCCCACTTCTTGTGAATGTTCTTGCAACAGAATCCTTGGAATATCCCTCTATACCATCAAAATATCCGCCCAGGTGATCCTCTGCTGCACCGGCAAAATACTTAAGGCCAATACGGTTTTCAATTGCTATAACAATTCTTCCATCTTTTTTCAAATGCTTTTTAAGCATGGAAAGAAAATTCTCATAAGGATTCTCCGTACCAATGTAACCCTGTCCGTACTCAAATACACCTATAAGAAAAATAAAATCGAAATCCGAAGGAAGATCAGGCTCAATGTCTCTGAAATTTCCCACATGTATAGTCACATTGTCACATTCAGAGTTTCTTGTAGCATTAATCTCACTCCTACGTCTTGAAAGATCACAGGCTATAACCTCACCTGCTTTTTCTGAGAGCATGCCTGTAATGGCGCCGCAGCCGGCACCCACCTCAAGAACCTTTTCCTTACCTGTCATAGGTATCCATTCAACAATGTTACTTCTGAGCTCTGAAAGGTGATAAAGAATCGGCCAGCTTGCCTTTTTCTCGATAATTTCAGGGTACTCTTCCTTCTTATGCTTTCTGACGATTTCAAAGATTTCCTTCTCAATCGGTCCATCACTGTAAAGATCGAGTCCCGCGTAGTGCTTGAAATTCAGTTTTACATTTCCAATAAATACTTCTTCCTGCATGTCTTAATCCTTTTCAGCATCCGTTACACTAACAGTCGATTCCATATCCACATATCCCACGGTATTCTTATCAGAAACCACCGTGATATTTAGCGCATCATACAAACGGTGATACACAACAAAGTCATCCTGCTCAAAACCTGTTACCCCGAAGGACACCAGGTATTCTCCACCTTGCAGAAGCATTCTCTGCCTGAAGGTAATCTCTTTCTCATCACCTGCTTTAACAGGCTCCAAAAAAGCTTTCTCAACCATTGAATTCGTTCCGGTAATCTCTATACCCATTATGTTCTTAATAGTATAAGCAAAAATCGGAGCATTTATATCTCTAAGGAACTTTACTTTCATATGAATTGTGAACTCTGTTCCCTTTATAACTGAATTTGACCTTAGCCCTTTCGAATCTGTGGCATAAAATTCAGTGATCTTAGCCGCATTATTACCATATTCCAAAAGGTCAGGATTTTCCTCTGCGCCGGCATTATCGTTTTTCTTTTCTTCACCGGTCTCTTCCTTCTTGCCGTCTGCCTTTTTCCCTGCAGCTTCTCTTATGTCCTCATCCTCCAGGAGAGATTTAAAATCATTCTCGGGAAGGGGATATTGTCCCACCAGTACCTGTTTATATATATCTATCATCTTCTTGGGTGTTCCCTCTCCGAGGATAACTCCCTGATTAAGAAGAACAGCCCTGTCACAATATCTGCTTATGGTCGAAAGATCATGTGATACAAAAAGTATGGTCTTGCCCTGCTTCTTAAACTCTTCAAATTTGTGATAGCACTTGGCCTGGAAAAATACATCCCCGACAGAAAGAGCTTCATCTACAATAAGAATCTCTGGATCTATGTTTATTGCCACTGCAAATGCAAGTCTTACGAACATACCGCTTGAATATGTCTTTACAGGCTGATAAACATAATCTCCTATATCAGCAAATTCCAGAATTGAATCCATTCTGGCCTTGATTTCTTCTTCAGAAAAGCCAATCATCATGCCGTTCAGGAAAATATTGTCAATTCCATTGTACTCCATATTAAATCCCGCACCCAGCTCAAGCAGTGCAGATATATGGCCATCAACTTCCACAGAGCCGGAAGTTGGCGAAAGAACTCCGGTGATTATCTTAAGTATAGTAGATTTACCGGATCCGTTTGTACCAATAATTCCTATGGTCTCGCCTTTTTTAACCGTCAGATTAACATGATTCAAAGCCAAATGCTCTGTATATCCGCTTCCCCTGAGAAGTCCAAGGGCATCCTTTAATCTGTCGGAATTTTTATTATACAACTTGTACATTTTCGTCAGGTCCCGGACCTGAATCGCTACGTCTTTATCCATAAACCAATCTTTCCTGGCAGATAATATCAAAGTACATCCGCAAAATGTGTTTTAGAACGCTTGAAAATGAGCGATCCGATGCAGAACAGAGCAACAACAACTATCCAAAAATACGTGCTGGAATAAAAGTGCTCAAAGAACCACTCATTCCCATACATTGCGTTGCGATAACCATTGACAATATAAGTCATGGGATTAAGCTTAATGATCCATTTCAAATTGTCAGGAAGCATATTTATGTCCCACAAAATAGGCGTAGCCCACTGTCCAACCTGAAGCACTATGGCGAGAATCTGTGTCAGATCTCTGAAAAACACAACCACAGCACAGGTCGTGTAACATATGGATAGAACTAAAATAAATTCACAGATTGCATAGTAAAAGATCTGAATCGTATATATAGTCGGATAATAGCCATACATGCATGAAACCGCAATCATGACAAGTGCGAAGAATACATGAATAAACAGAGCTGCTATTACCTTGATCAAAGGCAGAATACTGATTTTAAACAGAACTTTCTTAACAAGATAGTTGTATTCCAACAGTGAGGTTGTGCCGTTCATCAAAGCCTCATTAAAGAAGAACCAGGGTACAAGTCCGGTGGTCAAAAATAAAACATAGGGAACATCCACACCCCCTGCAACCATCTGAGACTTAGTCTTAAGAATCTTGTCAAACACAAACCAATACATCAAAACAGTGACCACCGGTTGAACCAGTGCCCACACAACGCCCATATAAGAGCCGGCATATCTCTTTTTAAAATCATTAACCGCCAGTCTTCGAATAAGCTTCCTGGAATTATACAACTCAACAGGCAAAACCATAAGCTTATCATACCAGGCTGTGACCAGGATCATCGACATAACTATAAGAATACATGCACATATCTTCTTAAGCATCTCTGTATGAGGATCTGCAAGAACATTAGTATGCAGAACAATAACAAGCATAAGTACAATCGCTATTGCATAGAAGATTCCCAATCCAACCTGTTTAGGAAGTTCGCTTATAAAAGGCAGTTTATCTGTCTTTTCCCTTGCCATTACTTAACTCCGTGCTCTTTTTTGTATTCGGAAAGTGTTCCCCACTTAGTATCCTTATCTGACAGTGTAAGCTCTGCCTCATTCTCATAAGGCCATTCAACGCCTATCTCGGGATCCTTAAACAGAATTCCTCCCTCATCATCGGGATGATAGAAATCAGTACATTTATAAGCAAATTCAGCATAATCGGAAAGAACGAGAAATCCGTGTGCAAATCCCTTGGGGATAAAGAACTGCTTCTTATTTTCTGCTGAAAGCACAACGCCAAACCATTTTCCAAAAGTAGCTGAGCCCTCGCGAAGATCCACTGCGACGTCAAAAACCTCACCATTAATACATCTTACAAGTTTATCCTGAGGGAAGTTTTTCTGAAAATGAAGACCTCTAAGCACACCTTTTTTTGATGCAGACTGGTTATCCTGGACGAACTCCATATCAATACCAATCTTCTCAAAATCTCTCCTAGAGTAGGTTTCCATGAAATAACCTCTCTCATCTCCAAAAACCTGAGGTGTGATTACCTTAAGTCCTTCAATCTCGCATGTCTCTACATTTAACTGACCCATTTTTAATATATTCCTCCAAAATTAATTTGCATTTCCTTCTGATACTTCCGGGACTTCATGCAGCATACCGTGCTCATCCGGCACCAGTCTCTCACCGCCCAAAGGCGCTCCGTCCGTTCCAGGACTGTCACTGTTCACCGTATTGCCATCATCCGTCTTCTCCGCATTTGCAGGTACCGGTACATTATCGACTACCACAACTACAGAAGGTCTCTGCTCACTTTTATCAAAAAAATCACCGGCAGTAAGAAAACCCTTCAGGTTATCTCCAATCTGTTCTCCAAACTCAGTTCCCACTGTCTCTCCTTCAGAAACAGCTACTTCTGTCTCAGGAGCTTTATCTCTGCCGAAATATGAATTTATTGTATCTCTGTTTGCAGCATAAACCACCACTCCTATAAGAACAATAGTGGTAATTATAGCCAATATAGACAATCTGAATGTCTTAGAGTCCATTTGCTACCTCAACAAGATATTTGCCGTAATCGGTCTTCATAAGGGGCTCAGCCAGCTTAAGAAGCTGTTCCTTGTTGATAAAGCCTCTCTTATAAGCGATCTCTTCTATACATGAAACATAAAGTCCCTGTCTCTTCTGGAACGCGCAGACAAAGTCAGCAGCATCAAGAAGTGAATCATGATTACCTGTATCAAGCCACGCAAAGCCTCGTCCCATTGTCTCAACACGAAGCTCGCCTCTGCGAAGATATTCGTTGTTAACACTTGTAATCTCTATCTCTCCTCTTGCTGAAGGCTTAACATTTTTTGCAATTTCAATGACATCATTATCATAGAAATAAAGTCCGGGAACTGCATAATTGCTCTTGGGATGCTCCGGCTTTTCCTCTATGGAAATAGCCTTACCATTCTCATCAAACTCTACAACACCATACTCTCTGGGATCGCGAACATAATATCCGAAAATAGTTGCTCCCTTATCTCTTGCAGCAACCTCCTTAAGAAGTTTACTGAAACTCTGGCCGTAGAAAATATTATCACCAAGAACAAGTGCCACGCTGTCATTGCCGATGAAATCAGCTCCGATGATAAAAGCATCTGCAAGTCCTCTGGGTTGTTCCTGAACGGCATATGAAAATGACATTCCCAGCTGTTCGCCTGTTCCAAAGAGTTCCTCAAAAATAGGCAGATCTCTGGGGGTTGAAATAATAAGTACATCCCTGATGCCTGCCAGCATAAGAGTTGAAAGCGGATAATAAATCATCGGCTTGTCATAAACAGGCATGATCTGCTTTGAGATTGCTCTTGTAAGTGGATAAAGTCTGGTACCGGAACCACCGGCTAGTATAATTCCCTTCATGGATTTACCTCCAAAAATAATCAAAAACCATTTATTTTTATAATGATGCAGAAAGCCTACACCACTCTATACTATAACACAAAAATCAACAGTCCATCATTTGTTTGTTTTAGCATGTACTATTAATCTTTTTTACGAACCTCATCTATGATAAAAGGTGGCCTGGACCTTGACGCATCAAGCACACGCCACAGGTATTCACCCAGTATACCAAGTGTCACCATAATAAGTCCTGTAGCAAAAAGTACAACGCACATAAGTGACGCATATCCCGCAATCGGCGTACCGACCGTGAGCTTCTCAATAATAGCCCCGATTATTCCCACAAACGAAGCAAGTGCCACTAGCGTTCCTATTACACTGATTGCCCTGATCGGGAAATAAGAAAAACTCATCATAGAATCCACAACAAGCTTATATTTCTTGGCAAAGGTCCATCTGGATTTGCCTACAGTTCTGTCTTTCCTGTGAAAATATACCTTGGCGGATTTAAAACCGATCCACATTACCTGCAAGGTCAGAGATGAATTTTTCTCATCCATGAGCTGAATTACTTTTATTGCCTGTCTGTCCAGCAGATAGCAATCGCATCCCCCTTGTGGCATATCCTTATTTATGGTCTTTCTGACAAGCCAGTAATACATTCCTGCAAAAAACTTCTTAACCGCGCCCTCATCGCGCTCAGCTCTTATGGCAAGAACAACCTTATTACCTTCCTTCCACTTTTCATACAGATCCAGAATAAGTGTCGAATCTTCCTGAAGATCGGCCTGCTTTGTAACAGCGCAGTCTCCTGTGCATACAGAAAGCCCTGCCAGGATTGCAGCATGCTCTCCAAAATTTCTTGAAAGTCTTGTGCAAACAACATTTTCATCTCTGGCGGCAATTTTGTTCATTATCTCCCAGGAATTATCCCCGGAACCGTCATCAACAAAAACTATCTCGTAGTCTCCCAGCTTTCCAAGGATTTTCTCTTTCATATCCTCGTAGAGCATCTCCAGTGTATCCGAATTGTAATAGACAGGTACAACAATTGAAATTTTACTCATCTTTTCTCCACTCTCATGTATTAGTGTGCTGTCTTGCATGAGATTCTCTATAACGCAACAATAGAGAGCCCGGTAAAAAGCCTTACCGAAGCTCTCCTGTTATTGTAATATCTTAGTTTGAATTAAAGTTTACTACTATACATCTTCTCGTAGTATTTCTCATAGTCTCCGCTGGTTACATGCTCCATCCAGTCCTCATGTGCAAAGAACCACTTGATTGTCTTTCTTATGCCTTCTTTGAACATGGTCTCAGGCTCCCATCCAATCTCCTTCTTGATCTTATCAGGAGCGATAGCGTAGCGACGGTCATGACCCTTTCTGTCCTCTACATAAGTGATAAGGTCTCTTGTAACCTTAGCCTTTCTGGGATCTGAATCATCAAGAGATTCTCTCAAAACATCTATTATTGTCTCAACTATTTCAATGTTCTGCTTCTCATTGTGACCACCGATATTGTAGGTCTCAAAAAGTCTGCCCTTTTCCTGAACCATATCGATTGCCTTGGCATGATCCTCAACATAGAGCCAGTCACGAACGTTCTTACCATCACCGTAAACAGGAAGTGCTTTTCCTTCAAGAGCATTGTGAATCATGAGAGGAATCAGCTTCTCAGGGAACTGGTAAGGGCCGTAGTTATTTGAGCAGTTTGTGATATTTGCAGGGAACTTGTAAGTATCCATATAAGCCTTAACCAGCATATCTGAGCTTGCCTTACTTGCTGAGTAAGGGCTGTGAGGATCATAAGGTGTTGTCTCATAGAAATATGCATCAGGATCCTCGGGAAGTGAGCCGTAAACCTCATCTGTACTTACATGAAGGAACTTCTTTCCCTCTTTAAATGAACCGTCAGGAAGCTCCCATGCCTTCTTAGCTGCATTAAGCATTGTAGCTGTTCCAAGTACGTTTGTCTCAACAAAGATCTCAGGATTAACGATTGATCTGTCTACATGGCTCTCTGCTGCAAAGTGAACAACACGGTCAATGTCATTCTCCTCGAAAATCTTATTGATAGCGTCTCTGTCGCAGATGTTAGCCTTTACAAATGTATAGTTATCTCTGCCTTCAACATCTTTGAGATTCTCAAGGTTACCTGCGTATGTAAGCGCATCGACATTTATAATACGAATTTCGTTATCATACTTTTTAAACATGTAATGAATGTAGTTGGAACCGATAAATCCGGCGCCGCCTGTAACAAGATAAGTTCTCATAAAACCTCCGAAAACAAATTAATATGGTTTCTTTTACAAAATCTCTAATGTATTCTAACTGTTTAAAGAGATTAATGCAAATAAATAAAATTGTGACATTAAATCAGGTAAAAAATCAGTATGCCGCTAAGTATGAGCAGCATGCCCATAATCTTATTCCTGGTGATCTGCTCCTTAAATACGAATCTGCTAAGAAACATAACAAGAATATATCCTACAGGCTCCATTATGACCACGTACATGTATGGCATGTGCCCATAGCAGACAATTGCCACAAACATGGATATCACCAGAAGTCCATAGCCCCCAATCACAAGGACATTTAAATACTGTCTGATAAAATTCGGATATTCTCTGCCCGAGCTCTTCTTTAGTAGAATCTGTGATACCGATGCCAGCAGCTGTCCAAAAAGAGCTAATATTATAAAGGGAATCATAGGCTTCCTCCCTTCATGTTGCTTTCCGGCTCAGGTACATCAATTGAATCATCTTCCTCTTCTTCATCAGTTTGGGAGTCGTCAGCTACTTCTGTATCACCCAGCGCATCATTAGGAGAATTAAGAATAATCGTCCCTGCTATCACAAGCAGCACTCCTATTACCTTAGGCATTGTTACTCCTTCATGAAAAAGCGTTACACTCCAAAGCAGTGACCACAATAAAGTCATTGCCTTATTGGCATAGGCTATACTAAGCTCAAATCTCTTGAGGAGCTGCTGCCAGATAACAGCATATATCCCCAGTACCGCAAAATCCAAAAAATATAATAAAAGAAATTCTTTTGATAAAAATTTATAGTTTGATACAAACTTACTTATTACTGTAGTTAAGGAATATATCAGCACCGCACCCTGAAGTGCCAATATACTTAACGGCGATATTTTTTTCATATTCACCCTCACCTGTTATATATAGCATTGGCAAAATGGTCTGCCATATGCTTATTGGCGCTTTTATTAGTATGGATATTATCAAGCAGGTACTCGGCGCTGTTGCTCTCATCAATTGTTCCGTAATAGTTATCAATGAAGGATACGCCTGTTTCGCCGCATACATCTATCATATGCTGGCGATATGTTGTAAGTCTTCCATTTCCGAAATCCACCATGTCACCATTTTTCAAAACACCATCCTGATCATAGGCATAGCAGAAAGTAAATGACATACACACTATTCTGATAAAAGGATATTTCTCCTGAATCATTTTGATTCCTGAATCAAGAGCACCCATATAGGTCATGGGATCCTGCTTATTGCCGGGGTTCATTCCGGGACGAAGCTTTATATAATCATTGGCATCATAATAAACAACAAGTGTATCCACACTGTTCATATCCAGATCGATAAGTGACTGAGCGTGCTGCTGTATTGTCTGATCTGAAAGAGCATATCCCGCATCAAGCAATTCCTGGCAATTGCCACCGGTAATAGCCTTTACGGTATTGTAAAAGCTCAGCTTATCCATCGGATCCTCTTCGCCTTCGGGATGTGAAAGCGCAAGTGTACTGCCGCCAAATCCGGCATTTATTACATCCGCTCCCGTTGCCTTTGCTATCTGTGAACATACTCCGTCATCTGACATATCATAAGTAATCGAATCATTTCCAAGAACAAGAATTGTCTCTTTACCATCATCCTCGTGACCGGCCTTTTTCTCTGCAGGCAGGAGGAATATCTGATCCTCGATCTCTACCTCGTACTCCGAAAGCTCCAGCTCCACCTGCTCCAAATCCTTACCTTCATTCCATTTAAGAAGTTTAAATACACCAAAGCCGATGAGCGCAGCTATCAGTCCCAGCACAATAAGATGGACCCATCCGGGTATTCCGCTCCCTTTATCCTTTTTCTTACGTTTCATATCTGATCTGAAATTTGCCATATAAACCTCACTTTAATACTCTTTTGAAAACAGCTCCTCGAAGTCGAACTCAAATATTATCCGTCTCATCTCTTCGAGCTCTTTTTCAAATTCATCAGTGCTCTTTACTTCATGCTCCCCACTTGCAAAGCACTCTGTCATATACCTGTTGATCCTTGGATTATAGTGGGTATAATCCGCATAATTATTTAAATCTGTTATGACTTCTTCCATATTCTGAAAATAAAACAGATGCACATTATCATACTGCAAAAGCTCACTAGCCGCAAATTTATACTGATTCATCGTTGCATCCAGATGATTCTCAGTAAGGACATTATTCCAATAGAGAATACTGTAGGGAGGGAAGAATATATAAAATTGCGTATCCGGATTCTCCTTGATAAAAGGCAGGATATTGATATCAAGATTTTCCTTTGTCTTTGGAATAAGGAGCTCCGCGTCCATCTTCTCTTCCACCGGTTCAGGCGCCTCGTAGCCGTGGAGGACATAGGAAATATTGTAATAGTCCTCCGTCCACCAGCTGGCATATACTTCTGAGAGATTTGTCCCTTTTTTCTGGATTATAGGCTTTAAAATATATTCAAGTAAAACATCCTTGTTCCACAGATATTTCACATCATTGATCGGATTATCATCATACAGATACATCGGAAGCTCGTATTTTATCTCATCAGGCTCAGCCGTAAGTGTAGGAATATCCAGCCCCAAAAAGACTGCCTTAACAGGGTTCTTTTTTCTTGCCGGGGTATTCTTGTCAAACACTATACTAAGGATATTATAATCATCCTTTGGATATGCTCCGCTGTATGAAAGCTTTAAGGTATTAAGTCCCATAAGCTCCTTAAAATCATCTGTATGAAAATTGACTGTCATTGATGAGCCGATAATACAGCTGTCATAGTCCATCCTTGTAGCCATACCGGGATTCTGCGAAAGCTGATTGTCAACAATGTAAGGGAATCCCTTAAGCGGTTCATGATAATGAAAAAAAGGGTCAACATAGATAACAAGTACCGACACCAAAAGCAAAACCACAACCACCACGCAGATAAAGCGCTTTATAAAATTGTCACCGCTTTTATTACCAAAACTCATAGTAATATTTCCTCAAAAGTTTTTAGAAATTCACATAAAGGAAGGTACTTACTCCGCCAAGGCTAAGCACTCCCCACACAAATATAATTCCGTACAGCACAGGAACAACTGCTTTTCCAAATTTCTTTTTTTCATCTCCACTTGAGATAATGTCATAGCTCTTTTGAGCAATCTTGCGGGCTGTTTTCCCACTAAATATCAAAAGTGCAGACATAACAAGAATTATCCACATACAAATATAGTTACTCTTATTCCATCCGGGTATGGGTGTAACTTTGAAAATATACCATATCTCATCAACCATGAAGCATTCCGCAAACTTTATGGAGATGTGCAGTCCGTTGTATGCCCCGGGATCAAATACTCTGCCAAGTACAGTCATAGCCTCATAAATACCGGGTGCTCTAAAGAACACCCAGGCTGCCGTCACATAAGAAAAGGTAAGGAATACCTTGACGGGATTCTTCTTTATCTCCTTTGACTTACCGCCGGCAAGCCTTGTTATAACCATCAATATTCCATGCATCATACCCCAAATGATAAAATTCAGTCCCGTACCATGCCATAATCCGCTTATAAAAAACACTATCAAAATGTTGGCATAGGTCCTTGCGACACCTCTTCTGCTGCCTCCCAGCGGTATATAGATATATTTTGTAAAAAACTTTGTAAGTGAAATATGCCATCTATCCCAAAACTCAGCGATATTTCCGGCTGTGTACGGGGCATCGAAATTCCTTGTAAGCTCCATCCCCAGCATCCTGCACACACCCTCTGCCATATCACAGTAACCGCTAAAATCAAAGTACAGCTGGAATGAATATGATACAGCAAGAATCACAGCATCCAAACCTGTAAGTCCGGACAGCCCCTGATATCCAAAATCCACAGCCTTTCCCAAAACGTCAGCCAGAATGACCTTTTTAAATAAACCAAGAGTAAAAAGCATCATTCCTGCAGAAAGATCTGCTGTATTGATCCGCGAGGAAGAAAGCCTTCCGATACCATCCTCTATGTTCTTGTGCTGTGCAATAGGGCCCTGCAGGATTTTAGGGAAAAAGGTGATATAGCAAAGATAATCAACAAAATCAAAATCATGATCCTCATTAAGATCTGCCACATACATTATCTGCGAAAAAGTATAAAAACTTATAGCTATAGGCATTGCTCCCTTATTAAAGTACTTAAAAAAGCATAGTAAAATGACATCGCCTATAATAGCCACTGTTTTCAGTAAAAATATCTTCGAATTAGTTTTATCTCCTACACTGTCAGCACCCTTACTTCCGGAGACAAGGTATGAAAACAGAGCGTTCCAAACAATGCTTGCGCAAAATATCAGAATACTGAATCTCCCGTATCCCACGAAAAAAAAGGCTGACATTGCTATCAGCCACAGTTTTATCAGCCTATCCTTAAATCCGCTGTTCGGATAAAAGCGCTGTATCGCCCACACTCCGGATAGGAATACAGGCAAAAATATGAAAATGAATGAGTACGAATTAAATGTCATATTATTCTGTTACCCTGCTCACTGAACAAACTCAGGGTCCTCATAAATATTGTAGCCGCCTACATTATCAACCAAAATCAGCCCCATTTTATCCAGAGCCACATCAATATCCCTGCCCTCGTGCATAACTATGTATCTGCACTGAGTCTGCCTTGTAGCTTCAAGAAGCTTCTCTGCATTAATAACTGCGGGCTTTTCAAAAACTTCATGTACCGCATTGTAGTAGTCCCACTGGGGTACCACCATCTCTCTGCCGTATGGCATGAGAATATTGGTATCGTACTGCCTTACAAACTGCAGAAGTTCGGATGGAAAGACTGCTCTCACCCTGGGTTCCGTCTCATCAGGTCTTATCACATCACAAACATCTATTACAATCTGAGGTATATGATAGGCATTTTCTGCTTTGTACATATACTGATTTTTATAGACATTACTTCCACATAATATTATCAGCGCGCTTACTACAGCAAGTCCAATTCTCTTATGTTCCATAAAAAGCTTACAACCGGCATATGCTATGCAGGATCCGATTGGAATCATCCACATCAGTCTGTAATAAGTATCACCGCCGTCATGAATAACCGCCACATAGGCAATTCTGGTATATGGAATAAAGAATCCAAAAAGAATAATAAGAGGAGCAGCCGCAATTACAAGCCTCTTTCTGTTATCTTTTTCTGCTATCAAAAGATAGAGCAGAGATACTACAAAAAGAGCAAGAAGGTATCCGTTTCCGCCATATTGCTTAAAGATAACCCAACACTCCATGAAAATTCCGTACATAAAAGTCTCCTATGAAATCACCAAGTATGACATCTTGAATCAAAGATTCAAGAACTCATACTATGTGATCATGCATCGCTTTATATCAAAGTTTTCCTATAGAATAATATATGAGAAGATATATTCCCGTGGGAATCACTGACAACGCAGCCTTGGGAATAATCTTAAAATCTCTGGTGTAAACAAGCAGCATAAATGAAAGCAATCCAGCCAACGCAGTCCCGAAAACAATGCCCATTGAGCTCATTATACCCGCAGCCATATTAAGTAAAAACAATATGACCCAGGCACTGTTTCTTACAATCCTAGCTCCACCTGCAGTCTCTTCATTCCATAAAAATCCGGGCTTTCTGCAGTCATCAAACATCCACAAAAACAGCCATACCACAAAGGGAATGATAAAGTTTGCCACCATGGATTTACCCTGCCAGGTTCTCATCATAAGGAAAGTCTCCGATGTATAAAGTGATGTATTCCCAAACATGGCGATAAGAGAAATAAATATCATATAAACAGGAATCATATCCTGACGTACTCCAAGGAGAATTCGCCCGATTTCAAGGTAAATAAGATATACCATGGGAATAAGCAAAAGGGGCATTACTGTATGCGAAACTATCGTAGCATGAATGCCGCTAATCTTAGCTATAAAAGCTATCCAAAGAGGGAAAACAGCCATGGCATGCCTGACATTCAGAACTGTTGAGATTCCTGTGTAAGGGTCGATGGTATTCATTACATCCGCCTGCTGTGCAAGAAGTGACTCAACAACATAGTAGGAATCATCCCCATCAAAAGGAGCCTTGATGGTTGCCATTACCAGCTGGAATATCAATATCACAGCAAATATCCCCCAGTAAATAAGGCTCTCCCTTGTATACTGATATTTCATCGCTCTGACATCTGTTCTGGGGCTAATCAATGCTTCAGGCTTTGATCTCTGATCCCCCGGAAAAATCAAATAAAACAGATTGCTGTTCTTATCATATTCTCTCTGGATCTCCCAAATCTTAAGTGCATATCCCATTATTGCAAGTATGCCTTCTATACTTGCAAAAGCGATGGTACACTTTCTGAAAGCACCATAAGGTATCTTTATCATGCACCATATAGCTATAACCTCAAAAACGGCGAATGACAAAATATATCCACATAAAAAATTAATTCCTATAGTCTTTTTTGTAGTGGGAAGAAGCCTTTGCAGCAAAAGTCCCATCCCCATAGGAACAACAAAAAGCCATAAAATCAGAGCAAGAGCAGATAACACCATCATACTCAGTTGACCTCCTCACGCAGCATAGCCTTCAGGTGCTCTGTAAAGATGTTAATTCCGGTAAGATTCTCTCCGCCTCGGGGAATAATAAGATCGGCATACTTTTTACTGGGCTCTACAAACTGCTCATGCATAGGCTTAACAGTCTCTGAATACTGAGTGAGCACTGAAGCCACACTTCTGGCACGTTCAATAGTATCCCTTCTGATACGGCGCATAAGTCTCTCATCAGCGTCGGTATCAACGAATACCTTTACATCCATCAGATCTCTAAGCTGCTTATTCTCAAGTATCAGGATACCTTCAAGCAGAATTACGGGCTTTGGAACAACATGAACTGTCTGATCCGATCTGTTATGGATCGCATAATCGTAGACAGGGATGTCAACTTCCTCGCCATTTTTGAGTTTCATTACATCTCTGATAAGAAGCTCGGTATCAAAGGATGATGGATGATCGTAATTAAGTCTTGATCTCTCATCATATGAAAGGTCATTATGTGCCTTATAGTATGAATCATGACTGATCACTACAATATCATCGCCAAACTGTTCTCTTATCCTGTTAACGATGGTTGTCTTTCCTGAAGCTGAACCGCCTGCTATTCCTACTATACATATTTTATTCATAAAAACCTCTCTTTCTCGCCTTATCGGCCGGATTCCCACATTAGTTGCAAAAGCAGAAATCCTTTACTCTTCAATCTCATAATTGTGAGATGACTCACAATATATGTGTGACAGCATCTCTCCACTGTCACTATCATAAGTTATGAGTTGAACATCATCTTTTAAATGATCGTCATCATATAAAAAATTATTATTCTCATCTGATGTAAGATACAATAAACGGAACTTTTTCTCAATAGGAATATATGTCATTTCTCCCATTGCTGTTTGCATATTCTCTATAGGCTCGTAATCAACAGCCTCATAAATCCCCCCTGAAGCCCTGTCGATAAGAAGAAAATACTGCTGATGATTATATGCTGCCTCCTGGATTTTATCGCTTCCCGAAAGATTAGATACTATATGTCTAAACCAGGGATCCTGCAGCGCAGGCGACTCATCCGTAAGATATAAGATCAGACTTGTTTCTCCAAGTGACAGCATATTAAGCTGAGTTGAAAGCTGCCTGTATCTGACTGATTTATCCCTTATCTCTTTATTATAATCTGCTGCCAGCTTATCCCACTTTGAATATTCAGTATCTCCCCTGTGATCCGGAAGATCAGCATTATCCGCCAGCCATTTTCCCAGATAGTCAGTAACCTTTCTAGCACCTGTTGAGGAGAGATGCCCAGGGTCACTTAGGTCAACTCTGGGATCTATAATATCTCCCATCTGCAGCATATTGATGTAAGGCACACCATAAGCCGCTGCTATATCCGCAGCGGAATTGGCAGACTGAAAATCCTGAGGCTCTCCTGCAAAGGGAAGGAATGTAAGAACAATTCCTATGCCGTCTCTTTGACACTCATCAATTATTTTCATGAGGTACTCTTCACATACCGTATGTTCAGGGAGTCTTGCCTCATTGTCATACTCATAGTTATAAGTAATATCTCCCTCAAGCTCATGCTTCATTTCAGCACCCATAAGCATGTTGTATTCAGATGTGCCTGTCAGCTTCTGGAAATCCTTCTGTTCAAGCTCATTCCACCTATTGTGATACACAATAAAATCAAACAGATATTGCTTCTGTATCTCAGGGTCATGTACAAGGTCCTTTACTGCTGCCATCTTAAGCTTGCTTAGCGGATATGCATCCATATTGAGGTGCAACTGGCTTATTGCAGCCTGTCTGAATTCCTCAGGAGTCTCCTCGTACATCTCATCTATATATTCATAGTTTCTGTCCATCATGAAACAGTCAATCACTACGTAATCCGGCTTACAGTAATCAAGTGCCCTGATAAGCTGCCAGTAACTTTCTTTTAGAAGGCTTCCGTGTCCACCGAGATTGTAAGAAGTTATTCCATATTTCTCATATAAATCAATGGGATTTATGCCGTTTATCACATGCGAGGATCCAATGAAAAGCACATCCAGATGGTCCTTCTTTGCCTCTTCGAAAAAGTCCTTATTTTTCATGTAGCTGGTTTTGCGCTCTGTGACCAGCATAACCGTCACAAGCGCACCGGCCAGAAGTATCAGAAATATAAATGTTTTTAATACTAGAATCAGTTTTCTTTTCATGACAAAATTCCTTAAAAGTTCTGATAAATAAATCCTGCTGCATCATATCCGGGTCCCCATATTCCGCATGTAACTATGAGAATCACTGCAGCAATGTAAATAAGCCATCTTAGCCATATTCCCTGATTTTTAATCTTTTCAGATACGCTTATTCCGTATTTATTGGCAATATCGACACCTATAAGAAGCCCAATAGCGCCAAACAAGAGAAGGACATTTGGTCTGTCCAGCCCAAGCTCATATATTGTTCCCTTTGATATGAACCACGGGGTTGGTTTTAAGATATGCAGCACCATATACACCGCCGCCTTAATATCCTGAACTCTGAAGAATATCCAGGCTATATTAACCAGCATAAAGGTTATCATTATCCTTATAAGCCTGTGTGAAAAGCTGTTTTTTTCCACTTTAAATAATGTGCAAAGTTTTTCTCTTGCCGGTGTAAGCATATGTCCAGCCACCTGATACACTCCGTGAAGGAGCCCCCATACCGCAAAGGTATAATTTGCGCCGTGCCATATACCGCTCAGAATGAAAACGATAAGAATATTTAAATACTTTCTTGCTTTGCCTTTTCTGTTTCCGCCGAGAGGAATATAAACATAATCCTTAAACCACGATGAAAGTGAAATATGCCATCTTCTCCAGAATTCCTGAACATTAGCAGAAAGATACGGTGCATTAAAGTTCTTCATAAGATCAAATCCAAGAACCTTTGCACATCCAATCGCTATATTACTGTAACCGCCAAAATCGCAATAGATTTCAAAGGTATACAGAATCGAAGCAATAAGTGTGGCTGTTCCGGCATATTTAACGGGATTGTCATATATGGTGCCAACAATTATCGCACACCTGTCAGCTATTATCATTTTCATGAAATAGCCCCACATCATCTGCAGAAGTCCGTCCCTCATTCTGTCATATGAAAAATCGTGCGGCTCTCTGAACTGTCTGAACATGTGCCCTGCACGTTCTATGGGACCTGATGTTATCTGAGGAAAGAATGATATAAAGAGCGACAGAATAAAGAAATTCTTCTCCGCATAAAGATCTCCTCTGTATACATCAACCATATAGCCTATAGCCATGAACATAAAGAAGGACATTCCCACAGCCGACAGAAAAGTCAGACCACTATACTTGGATAAGGCCAGAATAATGAGATTTGCAATGATTACTGCTGCCAATACCGCATTCTTCTTTTTACCCTCCAGCTTTTCCATTATTCTCGCACCGAAATACACCGAGAGAGACGTAAATAAAAGAATCGGGAATCCCTTCAGGTCAAGTGAGAGATAAAATCCCCAGCTGATCAAAAATAACCAGATATGTCTGAATTTGTTGGGGATCAAAAAATAGATAAATGCCATCACAGGCAAAAAGATTAAAAATTCAAACGAAACAAGCTGCATTGTTCGACCTCATAATTACCAGTTTTTTTGCGGAATCTGTCCACATAATTAAATATCAGTATATCAAAAATACACCTAAAAAAGAAGTGCCGGCTCTTCAACCGGCACTTACATTATTTCTTCTTTAAGCTATCCTTATATGCCCAGAAATCAAAGCTGTTAATCTCAAGATATGGCATATCACCCACATCTTTTCCTCTAAGCTTCTGTATAGTGTGGGCAAGAACTGCTGCATAAATCTGTCTTCCTTTTTCAGTATAATGAAGACCATCAGCAAGATACATCTCGGCAGTCTCAATCTTTAAATCAAACTGGGATGCATACATGGTATCAAAATATGTAATACCCATTGTACTTGCCAGATTGCTTGCTGTATTGGCATATTCTGTAAGAGGTCCTATGCCCTTACTTACTGAGAACGCATCGCCCATGAACGCACCGCTTCCGTTATACCACTGACAATATGAAGGTCCACACAGAATAAACTGTGCATTGGGGCTAATCGCCTTAAGCTCGCCAATACCTGAAGCCAATGCTCCGCTATAAGTGTGCGGGTCAAGACCTGCATTTGAATTATACAAATCTTTTCCGTTTATATAATCGTTAGCGCCATATTCTATAATATAAAGGTCTACATTCTGTGGCTTTACTTTCTTAAGTTCTGCTCCGCAAGCATACTGGTCAAGGAAATCCGGTTTTATCTTGCCTGCAAGTGCATAGCAGATTCCGATAAAGCTGGAGTCATTAAATGTCTCTAAGTCTGTAGACATCTCTCTTCCAAGAGAAGCAGCCGTTCCTCCGATAGCAAGATTATAATATTTTGCTTTCTTACCAAGAAGTGAGCAGGTATAAGCAGGAATTTCAGAACCGGTTCCTCTGGCATTGTCAAACTGGCTATCACCAATGAAAACAATGTCATAATACTTATCCTTTTCTTCATCCTTGGTTTCTTCCACCACGGTTGTCTCTACAGGCTGCTGTACTTCTTCTGTGGGAAGCTCAGGTTCCACTATTTCCTCTTCTGTAACAGAAACTCCTTCAGTAGCAGCTGCTGAATCTCCTGTTGATACAGCATTTTCACCGCCCTGATCAGCGGACACCGGCTGTTCAGTGCTTTCTGTGGCACTGTTGTCTTCGCCGCTGTTTTCCTCAGCAGAGCTTGCCGCATCCGGAACTTCAGCTTTTGCAGGGTCTGCCTCTTCCTCCTGGATTTCTGTAACCTGATTTTCGCTACTCTTGGAAGTGAGCTTAGATGGATCTCCACATCCAAACATTGTAGCTGTCGTTAATAATGTCAAAATACAAGTAACAAATCTTCTTTTCATTTTTTCTCCTCTACATGAAAGGTCAGCTTACATCAGCCTCTTTTTCTCAGAATGGAGACTTATAAGTCGCATTTCGAATTCACGCCTGTTGCTGATAGTCATATTATTAAGGACCATACCCGCAAATAATGATAAAAGTGAAGCGAGCATCACAAATCCGCACACAATAAGTGTGGGAAAACGCTCAACAAGTCCGGTTTTCAAATATGACGCAAAAATCGGAATAAAAAAGCCCACTGAAACCAGTGCCAAAAGCAGAGATACTATCGCAAAAAATCCCATTGGCTTATAATCTCTGTATAGTCTGGCGATAGTCATAAGCACTCTCATACCATCAGAATAAGTGTTGAGCTTTGATTCAGATCCTTCAGGTCTGTCACGGAATTCGATAACGTAGTTCTCAATCTGCATATGGTTGTTAACCGCATGTATTGTCATTTCGGTCTCTATCTCAAAACCGGTAGATAAAACAGGGAATGTCTTGGCAAATTCGTAACTAAAAGCACGAAATCCTGTCATTACATCTCTGATATCGCAGTCAAAAAGGCGGTTTATGCTTCCTCTTACCAGGCTGTTTCCAAAGTTGTGAAAAGGTCTCTTATTCTCGGTAAAATATGTAGATGAAAGTCTGTCACCCACAACCATATCGGCATTTTTCTCAAGAACAAGCTCACACATGCCCGGAGCGGAATCCATGGGATATGTGTCATCGCCATCAACCATTATGTAGCATTCAGCGTCTATCTCTCTGAACATCCTCCTGATAACATTTCCTTTTCCCTGAACATATTCATGACGCACAACTGCACCGTTTGCCTTGGCAATCTCGGAAGTTCTGTCGCTTGAATTGTTATCGTACACATATATTACCGCATCTGGAAGAGCCTGCCTTGAATCCTTTATAACCTTCTCAATTGTCTGCTCCTCGTTGTAACAGGGAATAAGAACTGCTATCTTATCCATCACTAACCTCTCGTTTCATTGTTTTTTAGTTCATAAACATAAATTATATACGGCGATGAGCTGTCATCATATGCTCCCTTAAGAGATAGATTTTTCTCATCCGCATTATTAAGCTCTATTCTTGAAAAAATGTATTTACATCCAAGTTCAGAAAGAGCTTTATCCTCAATGTAAATGTTGTTATCAGTTACTCCCGTCATGCTTCTTGTAGCCATAACGATGGAATCATCGGTTCCGGAATAAATGTAACATCGTGCACCCCAGTCATCAAAATAAATCCTGGTGTTTTCCTTCCTGTCTAAAGCAGGTGCAATCACTTTCCTGAACCTATCCTTATAATCCTGAGAATAGAATCCAAGATAGCCATCAAGTGTAGAGATACCGTTGTATTCAAGAACTGCCGGATGCATTCCATACGCAACAGACCAGTCACTGTCCTTGTAGTCGATATCGTCCTTAATTTTATCAAAAAGTTTCGAAGAATAAAACTCCGAATAGCTAAGTCTGTCTACTTCATGTCCTGTCTTCATTTTGTACAAAGTGCCGTACGCCGTATCATATAAGTCATTATAATGCTTTGAACCTATAAGTATAACAAAAACAGCGATAACAGGAATTATTCTTGCCAAGAGCCTCAGAATAACATGATTCATGCGGGACATTCTGATGCAGATGACAAACAATGATGCATACCACAAAAATGGACTAAAGAAGATTGTTCTGTTAAACTGCCAGCCCTTAAGAGGCGGTAGCACAAATGCCACAAAATCCCTGACTGCCCCACTGTAATACAGGCCGTAGACTGCGCTGTTAAAAACCAAAAGAACAGCAAACAGATTGTAGATGTCACGGATCATTCCTTTAAAATCTTTTTTAATGATATATCTGACATTCAGGATCACAAAATAAATAATGCATATCCAAAAGACAAAATAGGAATGCGCATCATCAGCATGCATCATGCCATTTTTAAATACGTCAAAACACTCTGTCAAAATTCCGGACAGGTTCATTGAAGCATCTTTCATTGTACTTCTGATCGTAACCTCATCCGAAAAAAGCATCGCTCCAAACAGCCTGTATTCCATAATGACAAATCCGGCTGCCAGAATCACCAAAGCGAGGCAAAGAGGTAAGGAAAGCCTTTTGTCAGCAATAAGCCTCCATATTATCGCCAATACCAGATATCCCAGTATAAACATCCCAAAATAGGAAAAATATGAAAGCATCGGATAAAAGAACAAAAGGATATAATACTTTATCGTTTTTTTGTTAAATCCAAGCCTGTAGATTTTTCTTAAAAAATATATGACAAGCGGAATAGATGCAAAGCATATCCCAAATGCAGGAAACACATTGAGAATTCCGTATGCAAATGCACATATCCAGGCTATATCACCGGGCTTCTCACTTAGCGCAAAATCCTTCAAAAGCAGGAGGCAGGATACTATTGCAATAATTATCTTAAGTAAATACCCCACTACATATGCAATGTACGCCGGAAATATCATATACAAAATGCTGTATAAGTAGAATTCTCCGGGCAGATTATCCCTGCTTATCCCATTAAGAAACGGGACATTCGCAGCATGAGCCCAGAATGTCCCTGTGTTTTGCATCATTTTATACTGAGCCACAAAGAGATCCAAATTATCAGGTATTGCTATATAACTGTTCTCACCCACTATCAGATACATCAAAGCTGCTGATATCAAAAACAATCCTATGAGACAGTAATGCCATACGGATGCAATTCTTCCTGCTAACTCTTTCACAATCCCTCCGATCACAGCTTATTAATCTTCCTTCTTAAACAGACCCATTCTCTCATGACCGCCAAGCTTGTTGGGGTCACGTCCCTCAAGTATAGCCTTAACGATTGTCATACGGAAACCTGCATCTATAAAGTCGCAGTGCTTACAGAAGGGCTCGTTCTGTCTTCCAGAAGCAATTTTTCTTCTGACTGCCATGAACTCCTCTGATGCCCAACCATCCTTAAGGCTTGTTGTAGCAAGGTCTGCGTAATTAGTAACCTCAAAGTTATCACAACAGCATAATCCAAGTTTTCCATTAGGCATTATCCACATATCAGTGAAGGGAAGAAGGCATGTCTCCTTAATAACCTTCTCAGTAGCCTGCTTGTTAGGAGCAGAGCCGGCTCTGTTGGTAAGAACCTCCTGAAGATATCTCATCTGGATCTCAATGTCCAGATCCTTAAACTCATCAGGATTAGCCTTAACATACTCATAAATCTTCTGAATGTTCTTATGGAGTTTGAATTCCATGCTGTAGTTGTTGATGATCAGCTGATCAATATAGGGCTGAATAGCCTTTACCTTATCAATATCAAGGATTAGTCCGTTAGTGCTCATGAAAATAAAGCTCTCCGGTAGCTTTTCCCTTGCGTACTTATGGCGCTCTACAATTTTGGTATCAAGCCAGGGTTCATTATTACCGTAAAGTGTAAGATGTCCCTTATATCCCCAATCTGCAAGCTGATCAATAATACTCTTATAAAGCTCATCATCAATCTTGCAAAGAGGTCTCCTCTCCGCATGAACATTGGCTGTACAGAACGCGCAGGTAGAATTACATCTGTTTATAGTCTCGATGTTTACTACGTTAGGCATCGGTACTTCCTTGGCATTCATGAAATAATCTATATAATCCTGCTGTTGTTTATGTCTTGTAGCAAACTGAAGCTTAAGATATGCTTCACTTGCAAGCATCGGAAAGTGCTTTCTCGCAAACCATCCAAATTTTCCCATAAAACTGTTAACCTTAATTGGCATTTTACTTCCTCCAAAAACATCATCTACAACGACGCTTATTATATCATAGGTAATTATTTTTTCAACTTAGCGTTTGACTGCCTGCGCTCCGTTCCCTATAATTAAAGGACTAAAGCTTTATATAAGCTGGTTTTGTCAGGGAGACGGTCATGGAAGCTATCAATCCGATATTTCTAACATGCTATTTAATAATAATCTTCATATCACTTTTTCTTTATCAAAAAAGAGATAACTTTTCATATTCAAAGGTAAATCTTTCAAATATATCATATAACAAAATTTATACCGTAATATTGCCGTTGTCTGTCATCCTTATAGGAACGGCACTTCGACTTTATAAATTGTCCAAGATTCCTGAAGGACTACATCAGGATGAAGCCTCCATCGGTTATGAGGCGTATATCCTCTCTGCATTTGGCATAGACCGTGATGGTAACAGATATCCTGTATATCCCATAACTTATGGCTCCGGTGGCGGAAGTCCTCTTATGATCTACCTTAACGCCGTTACTACTTTTCTGTTTGGCAGTAACGCTCTTACGCTGAGGGCTTTGCCTGCATTTCTCGGATGTCTGACTCTTGTGATCACTTTTTTTGTAATAAAAATACTAAGCCATGAATCTATAATAAAAAGCGAAAACGCAACCTCCATTCAGTATGTTACAGGTGAGTTTTTATGGCTTCCTCTGGTAAGTCTCTGCATTATTGCATTTTGTCCATGGCATATTATGTTATCCAGATGGAGCCTTGACAGTAACACCACCCCCTTCTGGGTTCTTCTTGCCATGCTTACATTTGTCATCGCATCAACAAAGCAGAAGGAATCTGCAGCTTTTGAAAATATCGGAACCTTATTTAAGTTTCGTGACAGAAAAAAGCGCCAATCCCTTCGTGCATCAGACGGCCTTGCAACTTTTCTCTATGCCTTGTCTGCCTTTTTATATGCACTTTGCCTGTACAGCTATGGCGCAGCAACCTTTGTAATACCCGTTCATCTTATTCTGATGTGCATCCTTTTTACCAAAACAAAGAGAATGACTTCATTCCAGGTCTTCTTTGGAGTGCTTATTTTCGCTGTCTTTTCAGCTCCTCTGTTTGCTTTTTATATTGTGAATATATTTAATCTTCCTGAAGTGATCACTCCGTTTTTCACAATTACGAAGTTTACTGCCAAGCGCTCTGTCTTCGCCTCCGGCTCAGGGATACTGCTTGCGATTGGTAAAAATCTTTTTACCATGATCAAAAACCTCTCTGTGGGAGACTCATCAGAGCAGATACTAAACTACATTCCCGGATTTCCGCCTTTTTATGCCTTCACATTCCCCATGACGCTGCTCGGAATAATAGTCAGCATTATACGTGCAAAGCGCGGGGAACTGATTGACCTTGCCATGCATTCTCTTTTCCTTCCCGGTTTATTATTCGGCCTTTTTGTAGAGGAAGACCTCACCAGAATGGTGCTTGTATTTATTCCGGTAGTATATTATCTCGCAAGAGGTTTTATATTTGTTGTTAACGAGTTTGTTACTGTTGAAAAAAACACTGCATCCCCATTGAAGCATTATGCTGCCATCTTTGCCAAGTCTGTTACACCTTTTCTCTTCATTGCAGGAGCACTGTTTTTTAACAAAGTATATCTCACAGAATTCAACGATCTTAGTGCTGAAGCATATATGCCCGGATACGGTCAGGCATGCGCCTACGCAGATGAATGTGTGTCAGAGGATTTTCTTATATATTCAACTTATGACCATGTATCTGCTCCGTTTATGATAGCACTGTACTACACAAAGACATCACCTGTGGATTTTCTCCAGACGGTTCATTACAAGGATCCTGATGCAGAATTTCGCATAGCTGATTCCTTTACACATTTTAGATTCGGTCTTCCGGAAGACATCGCGGAGAATGGTGTCACCTACTTGAATGAAGGAAATGTATTTATCTTTCACAAATCGGAGCTTGATCAAATTAATAATGCTCCGGGATATGATCCCGAAGCATACATAGTAAAATCTTTTGGTAATTTTGTAGTAATAGCATCAGCGAATTAGTTTAAAAGGATTCTTCTATAAGGCTGGCGCCAACAGAACCGCTATACATCAAATAGAATATGACAAGAGGTATTGCAAAAATCAAAATCAGTCGAACGCTTTTTGCTATTCCGGGTCTCTTGTTGATATTTGCAGCAAACACCGAGTCTGCAAATTCGAGCAGTTCTTTATATCCTATTACACACAGAGGAAACAGAAGAACAAAATATGTCAGTGTGTACTGAGGCTTTGCTTCCCAGAATGTATGGAACAAAAATCCCCCGATAAAAGCAATTGCTATTACAAGGTCGCTCTCTTTATTCTCTTTTAATACTGCATAAATGTAAGCACCAAATAAAATTATCGCCTGCAAATTATCAAGAATTACAAGCCATACTCTATATACCCCGTCACTTAGCAGGTAAGCAGCCAGGCCTGTATGCCCTGCACCATCAGCATCTTCTCTGTTTATCCAGTATCCTTCGAAGGTTGGATCATTCCACTCAGAGGATAGCTTCCTTGAGAAAAACCTAAAGCATTCGAATTTATTGTTCTTAAAATATTCAACGCGTCCTTTGATATTTTCTTTGGCCTGTTCTGCCTGCACCTCAGAGTCATATCCGCTGTTTTCAAATGTATCCTTGTTGTAGCCGTTGTACCAACCCTCCGCAAGGCCGCTGTCCTGAAGTCCCATGGCTATCCAGGACAAAGAGCTTGCTCCTTTTGGTGCGTCCATGCCTGTACAATACTTTGTAAGCGCAGCCGGAACAAAAGACTGTAAAAGGTATCCCACAATCAAAAGTACAGGGAGTATCAGTAACACTTTCTTTTTACAATCTATAGCGCTAACCAGTGAATGGATAAGTATCGCTATAAAAACAATCAGATAATTACTCTTAAAAAGCATTGATAATGCTATCAGCAGAGATGCCATAATTGCATTCTTAACTCTTTTATTTTCTGAAAATATCAGCGAGTGGTATACCGCACTTGTAGAAAGTGCTAGTCCCGGAATTGTACCATAGATAAATGAGCAGTAGAAGAGAAGCGGAACAAACAAAACTCCAATAATCAAAACCGCTAATTCACTGCGCTTGCTATTCTTACTTATAATTGCTGTAACATCTGAAATTCTCTTATAGAAAAGGCAAAAGAACAAAACATTCATGAGTCTGAATGCAAGATAGTTTCCAAAGCCAAAGATTTTCCCAAATAAAATTGAAATCCACAAAAGCCCCAGCTGATTGGGATATGTAAAAAGATATCCCCCGGGCATAAGATCAGAGAAATCACCTCTGTTTACGTTGTACGCTGCATCCTGCACCATTATCTGGTCGGAAGCAACTACAGAAGAAGCCCCGATGACAAAAGCAGCCCCCAGCACACCCAAACAGACAAATAATACTACCTTTATTTTTTTTCTAAAAGAATCGTCAGAATCTGCTTTTTTCAAAAAATGACTTACCACAGCCACTTTTCTTAATAGAAAGAGCACAAAAAAGAATATAACTATTACCAACACATTTGCAGATACGCTGCCTTTATAAAAATGTGTCACTTCATATTCATCAACAAGACAGGTATTATAAATGCTTATGAAAAGCAAAAAAGCAACTATTATCCAAAAAAAGATTGATGCCAGTGCGCCGTATATTTTATGCACGTTCTCC
Organism: Butyrivibrio sp. NATIVEDY162; assembly: GCF_045999815.1. Taxonomy (GTDB): domain Bacteria; phylum Bacillota; class Clostridia; order Lachnospirales; family Lachnospiraceae; genus Butyrivibrio. The sequence continues at coordinate 2,840,117 of NZ_CP172573.1, read as the reverse complement.
TCCAACTCTTCTTACAAGGTCATATGCGACTATAAAATAAGCCACAATCTGAATAGCGGACAGTACTGTAATAGGCACCACTTCCTCCTTAAACAATACAGCTATGTACACCAGCATGGAGTTAGCATTCATAACCGCTGCAATCCACAATCTCTCTCTGCAAACCGACACACACAGCGCCGTCATCAAAAGCACAATTGCATAATCATATCTCTCATGCATTCCGGGAAGGAACATACAGCAGGTCCACGCCAGGAAAAGTCCAAAATAAAGTACATTCTCCTTCTTTTCAAGAAAGTCCCTGTGACAAAGAATGTAAACCGCAAGCACTCCCAAAACAGCAGCTGCAAGAAGCACCGCCGGCTTAGTAAGTAATTCATCAAAATTATCAAGTCCGAAATTATAAAAATTGGGATAGAAAGACACCATGCCATACCCTTCAGTTGATACCTCCTGGGTCTGAAGGAAATAAGCAAGATAAGTAGCTTTCAATCCTCTGTGGCACAGCACGCAGGGAAGTCCCATTATCAGAAAAATAACAGGAATCCACAAAAACTCAAGGATACTGTATTTCTTTTTTGCAAAATAAAGCACCAGAAAGAGCGGAACAAAGAATATGGCCTGTAATTTAAAGCTAAAAGATATAGCCAGAAAAACAAATGCCATTCTGTAATTATCCTTTAGCAGGTAATAGACAGAAATCACAAGAAAGACAACATAAATTGCATCACACTGCTTCCACAGAGCTCCATTCCAAATGACGAAAGGTAAAAGCAAGGTAAGCGCCGATGCAAATGAAGCTGTAAGTCTCGCCCTTTTTTCCCCGATTCCCCTTTCATTAAGGATTATCAGAAGGATCTTATATATAAAAATCGCACTTACAAATTCAGCTGCCATGGAAAATAAGGCTATCGGAATATATGGTTCGCAGGGAAACAGCGAGCATATGGCATACATTACATTATAGGGAACATAGTAGTCTCCGATGTCTTTGGATAACCCGCCAAAAAAGCCGTGCTCCCTGTAGGCAAGAGTCCATGGCAGATAATAGCTGTTATAATCAGGCGACAGCTCCGTCTCCGGAATCATAAAAAATCTGACAAGTACTGCGATAAGCACTATCAGCGCAAGGGCTATCTTATCAAGATTGTTATTAACAAAGCCTATAATTGCGACGTCAAGCTTAGTTACCCCGCCATCACTATAATTATTTTTTTGGTTTCTAATATTTTTGTTTTCTGCTCCCAAGAAAATCTCCACCTTTAGATATTTAGTCTTTAATAATCACTTTATCTTTATGATAATATTCCGCCATAGCTTTGTTCAACCAGTCATTCTCATTCTTAGTGATATCAGAAAAGAATAAAAGCTGTGGATGAACAGAATAGGGCGTAAGCTCTACTGCTTCTGTTCCACTATCTTTGAGCATTTCAAGTCTTGAATCAAACTCGCTCCTGTATCGGGCTGCCTCTCCGCTGAAAATGTCCACCATAGCCGTAGTCGCTGTATACAGATCAGGATCCGGCTTTACCGCAAGCAAAGATCCTGCTATAAAGGCTGCGGAAACCGCAAATACAACTTTTGTTGCATGCTGCCCAAGAAAAGCATCCTCCAAAAGATCCTTTGGTTTTCTCTTTGCAAGTACATCGCCGTCTATAAGCTTGGCAGGCTTAATTACATATCTTATCCAGCCACACATGTAACCGATTATCAGAATCAATAGAATCATACCCTGCATAAAGAACAGAGCCTGAATCCTTCCCGCATCTATATTTCCTGTTGCGTAAATCGGAGGCGTTATGGATGCAGCTGTCAGCAAAAAGCAAAATGCGGTAAAAATAGCGGGATGCTCAAACCCGTAAAATCTTTTAATTCGTCCTGTTGCCTTCCATAAAAAAGGAATCAAAAATACTAAAAGTATGATCACCGGCCAGGTCATCCATTTTCCAAGCATAGCATCCATAGTGTAGTAAATTGCCATGAGCACTGCTTTAATCGGATTAAAAGCTGGAGTAGCAGATCTTACACGATTGCCGGGTGCAATTACTGCCAGCAATAATCCGATAAGCATACATATAGCAGGAATATATGCTCTGCCCAGGCCGGAAAATCTATCAGCCGTTTTTACAATCTCTTGTTTTCTATATTCAATCTGTTTTTCCAAAGGCGCATTTTGAAAAACATTTGATATTATTGTCATTATTAAAATACATACTGATATTATTCCAAGACTGAGGGAGGTCATATAATTAGCTCCACCCAGAAGAAATCCCATCACAGATAACACAGGAACCATGTATCCTTTTACAATCTCAGCACCTGCGAGCTTCAATATTAAGCCAAGCCACAAAAGTGCAAATCCAAACATGAAAAGATAGTTGACAGCTCCGCTATACCAGAAAAAGCCCTCTACTCTGGAAGTTCCTACAGGCATGCACTGAACAAGAAGGAAAAACATAATGCTTGTTATGCATCCGGCGAGATGCTTTTCCACTCTTAGAGTCACGACAAAAAGCTGCTTGAAAAAGTACCACAATCCCAGTGAAAACATAAAAAGAACACCCCATGTTCCGAGGAAATACAGGTGTTCATCAAATACACTCGGAGCAAGAGCAGTAAGAGTATTGCTGAAATAAACACCGGTCCAGTTAAAGTAATACCATATTCCCATATATACAGCCTTAATCAATGCCGCAAATATGCCTCCCGAAGAGTATGCTTCATGAACTTCAAATGCCATACTAAAATCATCTGCAGAGGGCACATTAAAAAATGCCACAACAAGTATGGGAAGAACAGTTATTACATTGACCAGAAACAGAATTACCCTTAGCGCCTTTAGCCTTATATTCCTTTTCATACTCCGCTCCGAATGGGATTTTTATTTAAAAGAATTTATACAATCAATAACATATGATTGTTCTTCATCAGTCATTCCTGAATAAATTGGCAGGGAAAGAACTTCTTTTGCAAAGCTCTCTGTTATAGGAAGAGTTCCCTCGCCCAATCCAAGATAATTATATGCCTCAGACAGGTGGGGAGGAATGGGATAATGAATTATGGTTGTTATGTTATTATTTGCAAGGTATTCCATAAATTCATCCCTGCGGTCCTTAACCCTGACTACATATTGATGCCATACACCGGTAGCGCCTTCTCTAATCGTAGGCTTTATTATCTGAGGGTTATTAATGCCCTCGCTATATTTTGCGGCTATTTCAGAGCGCTCGTTATTTATCTCATCAATATATTTAAGCCTTACTCTCAAAAGACCGGCCTGCATCTCATCCAGTCTTGAGTTGGCACCCACAACCATGTTATGATAGCGCTTTTCACTGCCATAATTACGATAGATTTTCATAAGCCTGGCAAGCTCCGGATCATCCGTAGTAATAGCGCCGGCATCTCCAAAGGCTCCCATGTTCTTGGAAGGATAAAAAGAAAAACATCCGATATTCCCAAAGCTTCCGGTCATTTTGCCGCCATAGCATGCTCCATGGGACTGGGCGCAATCTTCTACAAGCTTAAGATCATACTTTTTGCACAGCTCCTGTACTTTATCCATCCTGGCAGACTGTCCATAGAGGTGAACAACCAGAATGGCTTTGGTCTTTTCAGTGATCTTCTCTTCTATTTTATCTACATCTATCTGATAGTACTCATCGGGTTCAACAAAAACAGGTGTTGCGTTATTAATGGTAATACCCATAACGCTTGCTATGTATGTATTTCCCTGGACAATGACTTCATCACCTGCACCGATCCCAAGCACTCTGAAGGCAAGCCAGAGGGCATCGAGTCCACTGGCAAGCCCTACACTGTATTTTGTACCAACATAGGAAGCAAATTCTTCCTCAAAGCTCTCTACCTCTTTTCCCAGGATGTACCATCCTGAGCGAAGTACCTCCAAAGCCTTAGCCTCATATTCTTCCTGATGTCTGAAGAAGCCGCGGTCCATGCGGCTCTGCATTATTTTGTCCATAGTCCCTCTGTTTATGCGTCTCTGCGCTTAACATATCCTGCATACCAGTCAACAAAGCGGCGAATGCCTTCCTTAAGCGGCATATCAGGTTTGAAATCAAAATCATTCATAAGATCATCGACATCTGCAAAAGTAGCCTCTACGTCACCCGGCTGCATCGGAAGAAGTTCTCTGTGAGCCTCAAAGTCAAAGTCCTCAGGAAGTACTCCGTGAGCCACAAGCTCCTTCTGAAGAATGTCAACAAAGTCCATAAGATTCTCGGGATTGTGGTTACCGATATTGTAAACCTTATATCTGTTTCCCTTTTCATCCTCATCCGGTGTGCTCTGCATAACATTCACAACGCCTGTTACTATATCATCAACATAGGTAAAGTCTCTTCTGCAATTGCCATAATTGAAGATCTGGATAGTCTCACCTCGAAGAAGCTTATCTGCAAACAGGAAAAGTGCCATATCAGGTCGTCCCATAGGTCCGTATACTGTAAAGAAACGAAGACCTGTAGTAGCCATACCGTAAAGGTTACTGTATGAATAAGCAAAAAGCTCATTGGACTTCTTGGTTGCTGCATAAAGTGAAAGCGGGTGATCAACCTGATCCTTGGTTGAGAAAGGAAGCTTGGTATTTCCACCGTATACACTTGAACTTGACGCATAAACAAGGTGCTCTACCTTAGGCTCTGAATGTCTGCAGGCCTCAAGGATGTTGTAGAAACCAATTACGTTAGCTTCTATGTAAGCTCCCGGGTTCTCAATTGAATAGCGAACGCCTGCCTGAGCTGCCAGGTTAACTACAACAGCCGGCTTATACTCAGCAAAAACAGCATCAACTGCTGCCTTATCAGCAATGTCGCCCTTTACAAAAATAAAGTTTTCATACTTTGAAAGATTCTGCAGTCTTTCTTCCTTAAGTCTTACATCATAGTAATCATTGACATTGTCGTATCCGACTACCTTTATATTCTCGAATTCATCAAGAAGTCTTACTGCAAGATGAGAGCCGATAAATCCGGCAGCACCTGTAATAAGAACGGTTTTACCATTAAGTTTTACATTTTTTTCTTTCATTACTAAAATATCTCCTTAAAATGATATAATAACATGATAGTTAAAAAAGTCCCGGAGGTCAATTTATGGGCAGAACAAAGCTAGCTGCCAAAAATATAACATTTGGATACGTAGGACAACTCGCAACAGCGCTTATGTCCTTCATTCTTCGCACCATCTTCATTCATCGGCTTGCGGAGACTCTTCTTGGCGTAAATGCACTCTATAGCAATATCCTATCACTTCTGTCAATGGCAGAGCTCGGAATAGGCACAGCTCTTAATTTCAGCCTGTATGCACCTGTAGCCGAAGGCAACACAGAAAAAGTAAAATCTTATATGCAGATGTACCGCAAAGCATATCATACAATTGCCATTGTAGTAGCGGTAATCGGCCTTTCTCTTGTTCCTTTTCTTCAGTACCTGGCGAAGAATTCCGGAGATATCGCACCAAGAGACCTCAGATTTTATTATCTCATCTTTTTGTTCAATACTGTAAGCACTTATTTTGTTTCCTATAAGTACAGTCTTGTAAACGCTGAGCAGAAAAACTACATCCAAACCAACATAAATACGATTACCAAGATCATAACCGTATTTTTCCAGATAATGATACTATTGTTCATCCCGAATTTCTATCTGTATCTCTTAACGGATGCTGCAGTTCAGCTCGTACAGAAGATCTTCGTAAACAGCTACCTGAACAGACTTTATCCATATCTTACCGATAATGACATAACTCCCCTTACAAAAGAAGAGCATGACGAAGTCTGGAAAAAGACCGGAGCGCTTGTGCTTCACAAGGTCGGTGATGTCATGAGACTGCAGACAGACACTCTGCTTATTTCTTCGTATATAGATGTAAAAGTTGCGGGACATGTGGACAACTACACTATGGTAACCGGTACGATAGCCAATTTTGTGAACATCATTTTTAACTCTGTCATCTCAGGCTTTGGTAATCTGATTGCAACAGAGTCCAAGGAAAAGCAATATAAAGCATTTAAGGTTTATCGTTTTTTTGCCTCATGGGTTTACGGATTTTCAGCTTGCGGTTTTTTCATTCTCCTGCAGCCGCTTATATATCTCTGGATAGTTCAAAGATACGGTCCTGAGTGGATGCTCGGTACCTTTGCGGTATATCTGCTTTTAACAGACTATTACTTTAAAGGGGACCGAATAGTTCTCTCAAACTACAAAACAGCAGCCGGAGTTTTTGAACAGGACAAATATCTTGCACTTATACAGGGTGTTGTAAATCTTGTGCTTTCTATCTTTTTTGTGCAAAAGATAGGCCTTGCCGGAATATATGTGGGAACAGTGATCTCAGGTCTCATCGCCAATATTACAAAGCCTGTCATTATCTATAAAGTATGTTTTGACAAAAGCGCAGCATCCTATTTTATTGACAGTGCCAAGTACGTACTGACAGAAATCCTAATTGTAGGTCTTCTCTTCTACATAAGAACAGTATTCATGAAAGAGACCACCATAATGTCATTTGCTGTCATGATCATCATTGTTACCGTAGTTTTCAATGGAATATTCTGCTTAATATTCCATAACACAGAAGAGTTTTCATATCTTAAAAACATAGTATTAAGAAAGCTGGGAAAAGCATGAGCAATATTTCAAATACAGATACACACTCAGATTTAAGCGCAGATGCCCTTGAGCAAATTATAAAGGTTGCACAAAAGGATCTTATCCAAATAAATAATTATTCCGCAAAGGATGCCTTAAAAGACGCAGCAAGAAAAGCTCTTAAGCGGGCAACAACCAACAGAGATCCTCTATTCTGGCCTGCAGGTATGCTCATGCTTGGTCTCTCAGAGGCCGCTCTTAGTCCATCTGGCAGCGCCTCCGATCTTATTTCGCAAAGCATTAGTGATGACATCATAAAGTGCCTGAATTCCTATATAGAAAAGTGGATAAAAAGTGGCTCTCAGGTATCCTACGTAGATGATTCCGTCTCCGGAATAACTCTCATAAAGCTTTATCAGGCTACCGGTGAGAGACGTTATCATCACGCTGCCTCCAGAATTGCCAATTTTCTCTCACAGGCTCCAAAAACCGCTGATGAAAGTATAATTTATAATCCATCTAAGGGAAATGACCTGGTATATGCTGACGGAGCCGGACAGTCTGCTATGTTTCTGTCAAAATACGGAACCGTTTTTCATAAAAGAAACGCTCTCGCACTTGCTGCAAAGCAGCTTCTAAACTACCATGCAAACGGCTTTGACAAAATGTCCGGGCTTCCTTACCACGCCTTTTCTCTGGAAAATGAAAAAAAGTGTGGAATAATAGGCTGGGGACGGGCTGTCGGCTGGCTGATGATGGGTTATTCAGAAATACTTGCAAATATATCCAACGAGGAAACACATGGAAACGGTCCAATTGGAGATTCCATTTTAAAAAGCACTTCCGAGAAGCTAATGGCTGAATTCTACAGCCTTGTAAAAGTCACTCTTCAATACCAGCGCCCGGATGGAGGTTTTTCGTGGCTTCTGCCCGCTGTTGAAGGTGAACCTGACACCTCCGCAACTGCCATGATTGCGTATTCTCTATCCAACTGGCTAAGAAGCGGCATGTTCCGCTCACATGCCGCTGACCTTGCTGAGGACGCAAAAAGAGCCTTGATCAGCGCCAAAGCTTTCTTACTTTGTCACACCGAAAACGGCTCCGTTAATCAATCCTTAAGCGGATGTGAGGACATCGCTGTCCACAGGCAGCAGTATGGCCACTATCCCTGGGGACAGGGCAGTACTCTTGCTTTATTGAGCATTATGCAGTAAAAACTCCCCCCACCTTTAATAAGCATTGGAGTCTATTAAAGGTGAGGGAAAATTTTTATATGTAACCTTACACTATAGCCGGTGGAAGCTCATCCGTGGCAGTCAGATAAAACTGCTCAACTCTGAGTCCCGCTGATAATGAAAAGTATCTGAACATATGCCTTCCGCCTCTTAATTTAACATCTGCAAGCGGTACCCATCTCCAGATATTCTCAGCAGAAAATCTCCATATTGACTGTCCGCCGTACAAGTCCTGTTCGGAATAAATCTTGTCATCAACACCTATTGTAAAATGCGCATTTTCAGCATCCCACATGAGGATCTTTCCCCAAATCCTGTAGGTGCCTCCCCTTGTCTCTATTGAATATTGAAGTGACGGGGCCTTCTTTATGGCACTAGTGCCACCCCAGCTTGTCTCCTTATAGTTCTTAAGAGCCTTTTCATCCCTTATGTACATGGCAAGGCCGCTCTCACCATAAGATGGCGCATTACAATAGTCCCAGCCTTCCCCTTCTGTAAAAGCTGCTTTTGACTGACTAAGCGCCGCAGCAGCTTCTATCAGGATTCTTCCGTCTTTCTCCACAGCAGTATGCTCACCGGTTGAAACAATATCCTTTGCGGAAACAGGTGATCCATAATGCGGCAAAAACTCCATATGCTCGCCCATCTCAAGGCAATTGCCCTTCTGTTTTCTAAAAGCGTAATATACAGGTCTTGGCGGAAGCTCATAGGCTTCTTTTCCATAAAAATCCCAGCAAAAGCCTGCAGCATCAAAGCGTAGAGGAAGTCTTAAATCTCCGCCTCTTATTCCGAGATTATTCTCTCTGCGTTCTCTCGTATAAATAACGAATCGTGAAAATGAGAAATACTTATCCACTGCATGGAAAATTATTCTGTGTGAGCCGGGCTTTATGTTTGGAAGTCTTAAGTAGAGCTTATCCACATTATTCCTTACATTGTTTTTCCACTCGCCCTTAAACTCATCATTTGCATCGGACTCCACTACTTCCATGGGATTTTCATCCACAGAAACTCCAATCCTTATTCTTCCCATAGCATTCAGCGAAGGGAATCTGTGAAGTTCAAGTAAAAATGCGCCTTCACTTGTTACCGTAACCTCATAAGTCAGGGTAGCTCCTTCTGTTCTAGCCTCAACCAGTGAACCTCTCTGCCTTCCGAGATTAGGAATTCTGACCCATGCTCCGGAAAGGTCTCTTACCATGTCAGCTTCTATTCTGAGCATGCCGTCATCTTCCATATGAGGCGGAAATACGATATTCCCCTGCCCCAGAAGTGTAATTCCCCTAAAGAGCTTTGCCTCCACAGGAATCACATGGCTTTCACCAGTCATAAGAGCCATCACATGTATTGAATCCTTTATTGAAACAACATTGTCATCAGCCTTGACCTCTCCCTTTTTGGTCATCTGTTCTATCATGTCAGAAACCTGATTCCAGTCAACCTCCAGAAGCAGTCTCTCCTCACCATTTACTGTTATATCTCCGTGTCCCTCAAAATGAGTCTGGTTATCCTCGGAAATTCTGATCCAGGAAGGAAGATCAACCGTAACAACTATCTCGTTTTCACCTGCATTTGCAATTTCAAACCACTTTTCCACAGGCTTAACAAATGTCAGACTGTTTTCCTCATTCTGACATGTTACTATAAGATGGTCACCGGACTTCATGATCGGAGGCTTGCACGCAGGGTGCATAGCGGTTCTGGTCGGCGGGAAATCCTCCGGTGTCATAACACCATCCCATTTTCCATCTGACATTACGTGATTGTAGTAATAAAGCATGCTTCTTCTTGCATGATCGAAAGCCAGTGACCTTGCAGTATAATCAGCAGCGCTGTGAGTCTTTCCCTGCTTTATGCAAAGATTACTTCTGTCGGCATAGTAATACATAGCGTAAGTGTAATATGCCGCATGTATTTTCATAAGTACCAGCTGGAAAAATGAATCTTTTTCATTATCCGGAAGTGAGTGATATATCCTGTTTCCGGTTTTAAACATATACTCATACCGGTGAATTCTGCTGACAGCCTCATCAGTGTAAGCAGTTTGTGAGAAAGTATCCACATCCATCTGCTCAACTTTCCTTACATTAGTCAGCTGATCGAATTCAACCAACATGGAAGCAAGCTTTTTACCGTGGTGTCCGCTAAAGGTTTCATCTATCCATTTGGCAAGGAATTCAACCTCATCTGCGCAGATCGTTTCCGTTTTTCCTATGTCCCATGCAAGCTGAGCATAGTAGGTAATTTGCTGCTCCAAAGGCTTTATCGCACCAAAATTAGTTACCCAAAGCTTTCTTATGCCTTCTTCATATGCTTTCTTAAGTTCGTTTCTGGTCTGTGCCAACGGAATTGAGCACAGGAAAAGATAGGACGCCCCGGGAGGTGCCCAATATGAATTGTGATAATAAAGGCCATTGCCACCGGCTCGTCTCTTCTCAGTCTCGTTGGGGTAGCGTCTTACATGACCGTAGTTGTCGTTAACCCATATCAGGGTAAAATCATCGGGAATATTAAGCCCATTGTCGTAAAGCTCAAGCACTTCTTTATAGGGCACAAAAATCTTCATGGGTGCGTGCTCAAGTGTATTCTCTAAAATCTCCTCCTGAGCCTTTATAACGTCCTCGAGGAGCTGTATTTTGGCATTCCTTAGCTCTTCTCCGCGAAGCCCGGTAAAAGCCACAGGTTCTATCTCGGTGTCATGTATTCCGCGCATACCAAGAGTATAAGTCACTTCGTAATCCTTATTCTGCTCAACAGCTTCCTGCCAATACTCAATTATCGCATCGCGGCTTTTATCCGAAGCGGTAAAATCGTATGGAACTCCCCCGTATCCCTTCTTTTCAAGCCAGGGTCTCCACTCCTTATTATTGCTTCTCATGAGCATATCACAATGTGAGGTTCCTACCACAATGCCCATTTTATCTGCAAGCTTAGCATTTTCAGGGTTAGAATTAAAAGCGTTGACATGCATTGCAGGCCAGACATAATTCAGCTTAAGCCTGAGCATCAGTTCAAATATCTTCTCATAGGTCTTTATACCTATGGTTGTCTCACCAAGATAACGCTGAGCCCAGTGATCAAGCTCTTCCTCATCATTTATGAAAATTCCTCGATACTCTATACTTGGGTGATCCGAAACATGATAGTCGTCCGGTAAAGAAATCTCCGTCTTGGGATGAATAGGTACATCTGCCATAAAATACCATGGCGAAACCCCAAGGACTTTTCTGCAGAATTCATAGATACCAAAAACGGTACCTCTCCTGTCAGATCCGGCAATAACAAGTCTGCCTCTTCTGTCCCTGATGACGTAAGCCTCCTTGCGTCTTCTTCCCTGGGAACTGAACAGACCAACCAAATCCTCTTCCTCAAAGTCCTCGCACACACCAACAGTCCCTACCAGAATCTGTTGTGAGTCGGGATCATATACCTCTGTATTGATCTGAAGCACTCTCTTAAAATCGCGGATAAGATTAGATACCGCGAGCTTGACTGCTTCAGATTCGCGCTCACTAATCGTCACAACGACCGATGAGTACTGTCTGATAGTTATACCCATAACTCTCCCCCCATGAGATTTTGGTTACAACAAATGTGAAATTTTTATAAACTGTGAATATTAATATTTTATCAACATTTTATTATTTTGTATAATGTCACCTTTTGCTGAATATTTTTTGATAAATTGTATAAAATGACGAATAATTAAAGCCTGCTTAAAGCATTAAAATATTACCTTGTTTTAATAGCTTTTTTGTAGGAAAATAAAAATAGTCGCAATTAACCCTGCAAAAAAACGAGTTTATATGGACACTACCATTTTTCTTGACAAATTCATCCAGATTTTATCAGGTTCAGAAAACACCCTTGAAGCTGCAGGGCAAGCCTTTTCAGTCATAGGCCCTTCTCTGGACATTTCTCAGGTAACGCTTGATTTGAATATCCCTGAAACAAAACAGACTCCCACCGGTGAAGTACGGCATATTACCATTTATTTGGGCGAGATGTCATCTGCTGAAACTACAGAGATAGTATGGCTTGAAGAATCGCAGCGGACATTCGAAAATGGTATGCTGACTGCTCATGTCTTTGCTCCCATTGAAACCAACTGGAGTTCAGAAGAGCGTCAGCTGGTACAATCTGCGATTCGGGTCTTGCTGATTCACATGGGCCGTTACAGACTTGTTGAGCTTGTGCAAAAAAGCTCACTTACCCAGTATCTCACCGGTCTTCCAAATTCAGGCGGTTTTCTTGCTTTTGCTACAAGAAAAATGCTCTCCGGAGAGATAAAAAACTACAACTCCTATTATTTTAACCTCAAAGGCTTCGGCCTTATAAACAGGCGCTTTGGCGCTGAGGAAACTGATAATATTATCCGCAGATATACAAGAGCTCTACTGGAATTTTCTACCTCTGACGAAGTCATAGGCCACCTTGGGGGAGATAATTTTGTTGCCCTCATTCAAAAGAAGCGAACTGAAGAATTTCTAAAGCTCCTTGAAAAAACAGAAGTTTACGGCATACGTGACGGCGAAAAGCTTCCGGTTTTCATAAGTGCTGTAGCGGGAGTATATGATATAGACGATTCACTGAAATCTCCCGGTCAGATCATAAGCCGCAGTTCTATTGCCTGCAGTGTTGCAAGATCCCTTTCCAATGAGCCTTTTCTTTTCGTAACAAAAGAGATGAGCACCCGGGTTTATCGCGAAAAACAGATAGAGGATCGTTTTGAGGATGGGCTTTTAAACAATGAATTCAAGATTTACTACCAGCCAAAGGTTGACACAACCAACCATACCCTGGTAGGTGCAGAAGCTCTTTCCCGATGGTTATGTAGGGGAGAGTATGTATATCCTGCTGAATTCGTACCTATTTTGGAAAAAAACAGCTACTCCATCGGCCTTGATATTTATGTGATGGATGTGGTGTGCCGCACAATCAGACACTGGATTGATAATGGCATAGAGCCTGTTCCCATTTCCGTTAATTTTTCAAGAAGTGATCTGGCTGAAGAGAGCCTTGCAGATCAGATTCTTGAAATAACACAAAAATACGATATTGATTTAAAGTACATCCAGATTGAGGTTACTGAAACAGCTACCCAGAAGGAAAAAGGTCTGATTGCCGATTTCCTGAATAAATTAAAGGGTATGAACATAGCAAGTTCGATAGATGATTTCGGAACAGGTTATTCATCTCTTGGTATTCTAAGAGATCTTCCTGTTTCAACGATCAAAATTGACAAATCCTTCATAGATAACGATACCCTCACCGAAAGAGATGAGATTGTGTTAAAAAACATAATTCGTATGGCTAAGGAACTCGATATTGAGGTCATCACTGAGGGAGTAGAAAGACAGGATCAAATCGATTTTCTTCAAAAAGTAGGATGTGACCTGGTACAGGGATTTTTCTACGATAAGCCTCTGGAACTGGAGGAATTCGAAAAACGTCTGAAAGAAAAATCATATAAGCTTTAAAACAAAAAGTCCCATATATCCGTTTGGTTCACTTACTGTGATGCCATTAAAAACGGAATATATGAGACTTTTTATTATAAGAACATATCTGATATTACAGTTTTTACAAAGCAGCAAAAAGTACTGAAACAATCACCTGAATTATTACGAATCTTATAACTACCTGAGTATCAGACCACTCAAGATTTTTTCTCATATGATCATGAATCGGTGTTCGCAGATTAGTCATAACATGCAATTTCAAAAATCTGATAAGAGATATCTTAAGAAGCCCCAGGCCTCCGTCTATTATAAGTACCAGCGAAAGCATCAGATAAGCAAAAGGATGTCCTGATTTCATCGCAAGAAGTGCGATAAAAAATCCAAGTGCCCTGGATCCCGCATCTCCCATAAGCATCGAACTTGGAGAACAGTTAAAGTACAAATACGCCAAAAGTACCGCACAGAAAAGCTGTCCTGCTGTTCCCATACTTCCAAGATTTTCAGAGAACATTATTACAAAAGACATTATAGTCACAATCACAAGTGATGCGCACAGACCGTCAACTCCATCGGAACAGTTAGTCACATTTATTGCTATCCATATGAGTATTACGCCCAAAATAAAATATACCGGAACAGGGATATTAAATTCCAAAGCAAAAACGCTCACTTTGGTGCCGTTTTGTGAAACAAAGGTAGCCATAGTAGCCACTGAGATCACAAAATCTATCAGTCCCTTTTTATATTCGTTCCACGGTTTATCAGAGGCATCATCCATATATCCACTCAGCATAATAAGAAAAATAAGCCCCAAATATATCAAAAATTCTACTGATAAAGGCAAAAAAACAACTGCAAGTAAAATAAAGTCTATTACGAATACCAGTCCGACTCCTCTCAGCTTACCCTTGGAAAGTGCGCCGTTTACCGCAAAAGCTCTGCCCTGATCCTGCGGCAGGAACGAAAAACGCATATTCAGCGTAATAAAAGTGAATATAAATGCAACTGTCATTCCTATGGCAGATAGCTGAAACTGTGTAAATCTACTTATCATAAGTTCATAAAGCATCTTAAAAAATCTCCCATCTGGCGCTTAAAATTTTAAGTAATTTGCATATCCATGTTATAATTTTACGTAGCAATTTGCATGATTATTATAATACTAACGAAGGTAGGAAAGAATGGCAACTTTTTCTAAATATTGGAACAAAATCAAGGATTATTTGAACCCATATATACATCAATCCATAAGAGAGGGCTTATACCGCAAGAATATACAGTCTACCCATGACATAGCACTTGCATTCTCCGTTGTGGAAATTGTTGTACTTATCTATTATTATCTTTTTAAAAAAGAGGTGCTTAGCAGCTCTTTTGTAGTACCAAGTGCCATCTATGCACTGGCTGTAAGTATCCTGGCTCTTATCGCCAGTCATTATGCGCTGAATGATTCCAAGCATCCTTTCAGTGCTTATCGGAATGTTTATGTCGCATATTTTATTACCTTCATTATTTATGGCATGATATCATCCTTCTATGAATATTCCCACGGTCTGCAGATGTTCATATTCTTTGCGATAATATTCTGCCTTGTTAATTTCATTTTACTGCCACCTGCAACCAGTTCAGTTCTCATATGGGGTTCATATCTTATCTTTTATATGGTGCTGCATTCCTACGATGGTGCAAAGAAAATCAACCTGTTTAATTACATTATTTTTGCACTGCTTACACTCATTGGATCCTTTAATAAATACAGGATGCAGGCAACTGAGTTAGAGCGTATACACCGTATAGAAACCATGAATGATATGCTGCAGAATGTCCCTGTACATGACAATATCACAAATATGAAAAACCGTTATGCCTTAAGAGATGACTTCACTTCATATCAGAATCATCACATTATTGTTGTTATGCTTGACCTTGATGAATTTAAAAAGGTTAACGAGGATTACGGCCAAAGTGCAGGTGATGCCATACTTGCTCAGGTGGGAAGCTGCATAAAAACATATCTCACAGAGAGTCATTCCTACAGATATGGTTCCGATTCCTTCCTTATAATTCTTCAGGATATTGAACTTAGTGATGCACTTCAGCGTCTCTCTATCTGGGAGCGCAATATGGCCACACTCAGCATCCCTGAATTAAACAAGCCCATACATTACACCAGTGGATATTCGCACGGAACTCCAAGGGATGAAGATGAGCTTCGAATGCTGATTGAAGCCGCTGACAGAAAACGAAGAGACTTTTCGTAATAAAAGCTTTTTCCATTATATATTTTCTGTTAAAATAATAAGGATGTGTCATCAAACACATTTTAAGGAGGATTTATATTATGAAATTCAATAAACGTATAGTAAGCCTGGCTCTTACTACAATGATGCTTACAGCTGCTGTAGGCTGTGGCAAGGAGAAAGCCGAAGAGAATTCATCCGAGGGTCTTTCATGGGAGTCTATCGAGGATAATACCGCTGAAGAGACTACTGAAGACACTGCTCAGGAGGAAACAGAGGCAGAACCCGAGATTGTATCTGCTGAGATTCCCGCAGGAATGTACAGAAGTGAGCTCACAGGTGAACCTATCAGCGAATCACTTAAAGATCAGCGACCTATTGCTGCAATGGTAGATAATGAATCTATCGCTCTTCCTCATTTTGGTATTTCCGAATGTGATGTAGTTTATGAGATGATGAACAGTACTCAGAATGGCAGAATTACACGACTTATGTGCCTTGTGAAGGATTGGGGAGCTATTAAACAGCTCGGTTCCATCAGAAGCACACGTCCCACAAACATCATTCTTGCAGCCGAGTGGAACGCAGTACTTTGTCACGATGGTGGCCCTAAGGTTCACATCGATCCCTACCTTGCTAAAGAATGGGGTACAAACCACTTCTCAGGAACTTTTTCTCGTGTAGATAACGGTAAAAAGAGAGAATATACCGAGTACATCCTTGCAGGTGATTTGGAGAACAACTTCTCAGGAAGCAACTTCTCAACCACTTACAATGAATTCGCTCCTGAGGGTATTCAGGAATCACACTTTAACTTCACTCCCTGGGGCAATGAGATAAACCTTGAGAACAAAGGCTATGCTAAGTGCCTTGACGCAAATACAATTGATATCATTCCTTTCGAACACAACAGCTCAAAGCTTGTATACAATCCTGATACTAAGGAATATGAGTACTATGATTACGGCAACCCTCACAAAGATGGTGAGGACGGAGCAGTTCTTTCCTTCAAGAACGTAATCCTTCAGAAGTGCACTTTCAATCAGCTTGATGATCATGGTTATCTCATCTACAACTGCATTGATATCAACCAGCCCGGTTACTACTGCACAAATGGTAAGGCAACTGATATAGTTTGGACAAAGACAGGTGAGCTTGTAAAAACTCAGTTCTTCGATTCACAGGCTAACGAGCTTGAAATCAACAACGGCAAGACTTATATAGCACTTATTCCTGCAGATACATGGGATCAGCTCGTTATTCAGTAAAAAACTATTTATCTGACCATAAAAGCCATGGCAATCAAATGCCATGGCTTTTTATATGAACCTTCTTAATTACCTATAATAATGTCCTTAAATTGTTCAGCAGGCACAGGTCTTGAGAAATAATATCCCTGTATCATTTCGCATCCTATTGACTTTAAGTACTGATACTGCTCTTCAGTCTCAACGCCCTCTACTACTATAGGCATATCGAGCTTCTTGGTCATTTCAACTATAGTGTTTATTACTATTTTGCCCTTTTCGGATGAAACTATTCCATCCATGAATTTCATGTCTGCTTTAAGTATATCTACATGCGCATTCTTAAAGGTGTTAAAGCTTGAATAACCGCTTCCGAAATCATCCATAAGTATTCTGAATCCAACCTCTTTAAGAAGATCTACGGTATTAAAAAATCTCTGATTTTCTGCCACAAACGCGCTCTCTGTGATTTCAAGTTTTATATCATTAGGTGAAAGATGGTATTTTTTTATCATATCCAGAATAATCTCGTACAGATTATCCATCTGAAGATCTCTCCTGGATAAGTTCACAGATATCGGAGGAACCAGAATGCCCTCCTTTCTCCACTCAGCAATCTGCCTGCACACCTCTTCCCATATATATGCATCAAGCTTGTTAATGAAGCCATTTCGCTCAAATAACGGTATAAAATCTCCGGGACTGATAAGTCCGTACTGCTTATCCTTCCATCTCACAAGTGCCTCTGCACTACATACCTTTTTGGTCTCAGCATCATATATAGGCTGAAAATATGGAACAAAATCGTGTTCATGAATAGCTCTCTCACAATTGTGCTGCATGTATGCATGCATCTCAAATTCACGATTCTGTTTTTCATCAAAAACATGCTCGTGCTTGTTGTATTCATAGCGAATCGACTCCATTGCAAATCGGGCTCTGTCTATCATAAGCTGTGGATTCATCGTTCTATCTGTAATCGGATAAACTCCGGAATATAACGAGAGATTATAATCCATTCCCTCTCCCGGGTACATCTCATCCAGAGACAAAATTCCCTGAAGCATCCAATATGAGCCCTGCGGAAACAATCCCGCAAAATTGTCTTCTCCAAGATATGCAAGTTCAACTTCCCATGAGAACTGCTTTCGCATAGCCGCAGCTATACGCCGTAAAATATCATCACCGCGTTCAAATCCGAACCTTTCATTAACATCCTGAAAGTCTCTGATATCCAGAAGGCACAGCTGATAATCTATCTCAGGATTAAGTATAAGATCCTCCTCCACAGCCCTGAAAAATGCCTTCTGATTATATATTCCGGTCTTGGGATCCGTAGGATTGTCAACAAGGTACAGCATAACCAGATTAAAGGTTACGCAAGCGGCAAAAGCTGCTCCCATATACTTAAAATCATCCATGTAGTTGTTCAGAACAAGCATGGCATAAACCAGCAATACAATCACTGAAATTACCGAAACAGCTACCTTACCAAGGCGTCTGATATGGCGTACAGCAAAAAATATGGATACTACCACATATATACCACTAAGAAACGCTCCTATAATTATAAAGATTATTCTCTCTAAAGTGACTGTTCCTTTGACATCTTCGAAAAAAGCTATGTGATTTATAGGATTGAGAACCAGTAGATACATCAGTTCCAGAGCATATGGAAGAATAGACAAAAGTGGACTTTTCTCCCTATAGCGCACAAGTCCGACAGTTATTTTCAGTGCACACAAAAGATAAGTGTTAAGTGTTATGAAAAACATGGTTTCACTGGCAACATATTTGAAGCCACTATTAAAACCTATGTATTTGTCATACAGATCAAGCGCCCAAATAAGAAGAATATATGCAATTGTCACATCAATTTGAAGATCGATCCAGATTGTTCCTACCGTACGGCTTATACTTCTGGCGCGTATTGCAAGAATACCTACTGAAATAATCCCCAGACTCAGTATAGTAACCATTCATCAGCTCCATGAATTCTCTTTACATTCAATTATACATAAAAAAAACAGGGAGTTTTGTTTCTCCCTGTTTTTTCAGAATTTCTTTATAATACTTAATATTCTCTAAATAATAAACTTTTTTATTTGTCATCATATAGATGGCATTTTACTACATGTCCATTACCCATATCCTTCGCTGCAGGAGCCTGTTCTTTACAGATACCCATGCAATGAGGGCATCTTGTATGGAACTTACATCCCTTAGGCGGATTAGCAGGTGAAGGTATATCTCCCTCAAGGAGTACTCTCTCCTTCTTTATATCCGGGTCAGGCATAGGAATAGCACTAAAGAGTGCCTTTGTATAAGGATGAAGAGGCTCTGCGAAGATATCCTCTGTCTTACCAGTCTCAACAAGACTTCCAAGGTACATAACACCTACAGCATCTGAAATGTGCTCAACAACTGAAAGGTCGTGTGAGATGAACAAGTATGTAAGATTGTTCTTCTCCTGAAGATCCTTAAGAAGGTTGATGATCTGTGCCTGAATGGAAACGTCAAGCGCTGATACAGGCTCATCACATACTACAAATTCAGGCTTAACTGCAAGTGCTCTTGCAATACAGATACGCTGTCTCTGACCACCGGAGAATTCATGAGGATAACGATCCTTATGATAAGGCTGAAGACCACATTCCTTCATGATTTCTGTAATATAGTCGTTATACTCTGCCTTAGGAACAAGGTCATGCTCACGAACAGCTTCTCCGATTATTTCACCGATAGGAAGTCTGGGTGAAAGTGAAGAATACGGATCCTGGAAAATGATCTGCATCTTTGTACGAAGCTCACGAAGCTGTTTCTTATCAAAACTGCTGATGTCCTTTCCGTTGAAAAGGATTTCTCCCTCAGTCTTCTCAAGGAGTCTTAAGATTGTTCTTCCTGTAGTTGACTTACCACAGCCGGACTCACCTACAAGACCCATTGTTGTTCCTCTGGGGATTGTAAATGACACATCATCTACGGCCTTAACATTGCCTGTAACGCCGCCAAAGAATCCACCCTTAATAGGGAAATACTTTTTGAGGTGCTTTACTTCGAGAATGTTATCTCTTACTTCATTAGTATTTTCGCTCATTAGTTTGCACCTCCTTCCTCAGTATTAACGCCACCTGTAATTTCCTCGCATCTGTAGCAGCTTACAAAGTGTGTAGGAGAAACCTTATATACTCCGGGATATTTTCCGGAACATTTCTCTGTACACATCTCGCATCTATCCTTAAAGTAACAATAATCAGGCATATCAATCGGGTTAGGAACATTACCGGGGATATTGTACAGCTTATCAACATGCTTACCTACAACGGGCTTTGATTTCATAAGACCGATTGTGTAAGGGTGTCTGGGATCCTTGAATATCTCTCTTGCAGTACCTTTCTCAATAACACGTCCTGCATACATAACTACAACATAATCTGCCATCTCAGCAACAACACCAAGGTCGTGAGTGATGAGCATGATTGAAGAATTGATCTTGTCCTTTAAGTTTCTAAGAAGGTCAAGGATCTGAGCCTGAATAGTAACATCAAGAGCTGTTGTAGGCTCATCCGCAATAATAAGCTTAGGGTCGCAGGCAAGTGCCATAGCGATCATGATACGCTGACGCATACCACCTGAAAGCTCATGAGGATACATCTGATATACACCCTCTTTATTGGCGATACCAACCATCTGAAGCATCTCAATTGTTCTGGCCTTAACCTGCTCAGGTGTCATCTCAGGATTGTGAAGTGCTATAACTTCATCTACCTGAGCGCCTATTCTGAAAACAGGATTAAGTGATGTCATGGGCTCCTGGAAGATCATTGACATCTTATTGCCGCGAAGCTTCTGCATAGCTGATGCAGGAGCATTAACAACATTTATTGTTCTCTCGCCATCATTGAATCTGATCTCACCCTCTACTGTCTGACCTGAAGGTCTCTGAACGAGCTGCATAAGTGAAAGGCTGGTAACAGACTTACCACAACCTGACTCACCAACGATACCGACTGTCTTACCCTGAGGTACCTCAAAGGATACACCGTCAACAGCCTTAACTGTTCCTATATCTGTAAAGAAATATGTATGAACATTATCAAACTCTACACAGTTCTCAGGATTTTTCATCTTAGTAACATATTCACTCTCCGGAATATGTTTTCTATTTCTCTTTTTCTCTATTTCTGAAGTAATCTTACGATTCTCTCTGGAGATTCGTCTTGATTCTTTAGCAGAGATATAATTTGAATTCTTTGCCATTTTGCTCTCCTATATATACATATAAGATAATACGTCTTGCTTCGTATTATACATAGATAAACACAAATCACTTCGCACTTTGCGCTACTGTGATCTGAGATCTCATTCGTAATCCGCTGATTTGCTTTGCAAATCGCTGCTTACTCATGATCTCTTACTTGACAAATGCCAGTACAAAAATTCATGCAAGCATGATTTTTGCACTGTCGCTTGTCAAGTTTATCTCTTCATCTTTGGATCGAATGCATCTCTTAGGCCATCACCAATAAAGTTAAATGCAAGAACTGTAAGAAGGATGAGTGTTCCTGCAGGAAGCCATACAAAAAGGTAATTGGTCATAACATATGAATCGTTAACCGCGTTAATAATACTTCCCCATGAAGCAGCAGGGTACTTGATACCAAGACCAAGGAATGAAAGTGAAGCCTCTGAAAGGATAACTTCACCAAGACCCATACTTGCAAATACGATAAGCTGAGGAATTACGTTAGGTATAAGGTGCTTGAAGATTCTGCGGTATGTGCTGATGCCAAGTGCCTCAGCAGCTACCATGAACTCCTGCTCACGAAGTGAAAGGATCTGGCCTCTGACAATACGGGCAATTCCTACCCAACCGATAACAGCCATTACCACGCAGAGAAGATAAATACGTGCTCTGGGGCTTGCCTGATAATAGTCCATGATTGAACCAAGGATAAGGTAAAGAGGCATAGCAGGGATACAGTATACAACGTCAACAAGTCTCATAAGGAGGTTATCAACCCATCCACCGAAGAATCCGGCAACGCCACCGATTACCATACCGATGAAAACTTCAATGAATACTACTACAAAGCCAATCATCAGTGAAATACGTCCACCATACATGAGACGTGCAAGAAGGTCCATACCGTTTGCATCTGTTCCCACAAGGTGTGCCTTGGAAGGTGAAGCATAAGTATCAATAAGTCTTGTCTCCTGATACTTTTTGATGATATACTGACCTTTTTTCTTCTCGAATCTGTATTCAACATTATTGCCATCAGCATCAGCATACTCAAATGATCCTGAATTGCCGGCAGCCTCAAATGCCTCGATTGCTGCAGCCTTATAAGCAGGATCAAGGAATGTACCGGGATCTATAGCATTGAAGTTCATATTTGAAACAACAGCATAGCCCTCACCGTTTGCTTCTACAAGACCTTCCTCATTTATTGAGTAGGTTGTTCCATCAGCATCAAATGATGTAGCCTTTGTAGCAAATGCTACAAGCGCATTTCTGTAGAAATCATAAGTAAACTTTGTGTCCTTGCTGTAACCTGTAAATGATCTCTTGGAAGCAACTGCTACTTCTGTACCTTCATAAACATCAGCCTTAAAGTCAGTGCCATTGAACATGTAGACTTTTCCGTCTTTTTCAAAGTCATTTCTGCCTGCTTCTACAGCAGCATCAAAATCTTTGTTGCCCTTCAAAAACATCTGCGCAGGCTCTAATGTATAAATAAGGAATATATCAGAGCCCTCACCCTGAGGAGCCATTCCCATCATTGAGCCATCACGTGTTTCAAATACATACTGTCCTTTTGAAACAGCGATAAGCGCCTTTGAGTTAATATCTGAAGGAAGCTTGGCTCCCTCAGCTGTCTGGAACTGGAACTGATCTATCTCTGTAGCTCCTGCAAACTCTTTCATAACCTGTTCTGTTTTATAGAACACCTTACTCTCTGAGTACGGATAAAGAGCACCACCTACAAATGCAAAAAGGAACATACAAACAATAATTACCATTCCGACAATAGCAAGTCTGTTCCTAAGGAATCTCTTAAGAACCATCATTCCGGGAGAGAGGACACGAACTCTGCTCGCATCATCAAGATGCATCTCTTCTTTTTTTACTTCGTTATTCTTTACTTCTGACATTTCATCCTCCTCCTTTCTTAGTTTACTCTTACTCTGGGATCAACTACCGCATAGAGAATATCAGCGATAAGGTTACCGAGCAAAATAAGGACTGCCATAAATACCATATAGAACATAACAAAAGGAATATCGCCCTGTACTACGCACTGGTATGATGTATAACCGATACCGGGAATCTGGAACAAAGTCTCAGTGATCATGGCACCGGAAAAAAGACCGGGAAGTGATCCGCCAAGAAGTGTTACGATCGGAATAAGTGTGTTTCTGAATGCATGATAGTTAACTACTCTGTCCTCAGAAAGACCCTTAGCCCTTGCAGTTCTGATATAATCTGCATTCAAAACTTCAAGCATGTTTGTTCTTGTGTAACGCATAAGTGAACCTACGCTTACAACAGTAAGTGTAATAACAGGCATGATCATATGACGAGCCATATCAAGGATCTTACCCACGTCTGAATATGATTCATGATATCTTCCTACTATTCCGTAAAGGTCAAGCCAGCCAAGCTTTACAGAAAGAATATATTTCAAAATCGTCGCAAAGAAAAAGCTCGGAAGTGAAATTCCGATAAGTGCGATAACCGTAACGGTATAGTCTGTTGCAGAATACTGTCTTCTTGCAGCAGCCACTCCCGCAGGTATAGCGATTATTATTTCCAAAATAAATACAACAAGTCCCAGTGCAAATGAATACCAGATTACGCTGGAGAACTTCTGCAATACAGGCTGATTCCAGAACCAGGAATCACCAAAATCAAGTGTTACTGCCTTTGATGCCCATTTGAAATATCCCTGGATTACCCCCGTGTCCAAGCCATACTGGGCATTTAGCTGTTCAACCCACTCAGAGTAGCTTTTTGCTCCCGGCTTAGTAGACAAAGCCATAGCCTGCTGTTCAACATATGATGTAGGCATGCATCTCATGATGGTATAAATGATCATAGATACGAAAAACAATAATACTACTGATATGAGTAGACGCTTAAGTATGAATTTCTTCATTGTTGTCTATACTCCTTCTAAATAAAATATCTTCCACCTGAAAAAAAATTCCTCGGGGATTGTTAATATATCTAAAAATTTCGCTTGGCGAAATATAATTTTCTAATCCATTTTCTAAATAGTGCAACTATTCTCTGTTGATTTAAAGTTATGAAGTAAAAAAGTACATAACATGTCCGCGGGAGCTAAATAACCCCCACGGACAAAGTTATGCGCATTATTTATGCAACTGATTGTCTTAACAGCTCTACTATTGTAGCAGATTCTCAGCACATCGAAAACTCTAAATTCATTTTCGAATTTATAAATAAGAATTACTTAGTCATAAGTCTCTCAATTCCATCGTGAGCACTTGTTGTAGCAAAGAAGTTGTAGTATGTTGTCTCGTCATGAAGCATATCTGAGTTTTCAACATCTACGCGCTCAGTAGAATAGATTGAGCAGTTCTGTCTCTGATAAATCGGAATCTCAACTGCGTAATCAACAACATAGTCCAGAGCTTCCTTATAAATAGCCTTACGTACTGCCTGATCTGTTGTTGAACGACCTTCTACTACAAGCTCATCAAGCTCAGGCTGATTGATCTTGTACATGTAAGCTGATCCACCATCTGTGTGGTAAATCTGATACATATCAGGATCCATCGATCCACCCCAAGCTGCACACCAGATCTCAGCTGTGCCACCTTCAGTAGCTGACCAGAGAACTGAAGAATCTGAAAGGTCATTGATAATAAGATCAAAGCCGATCTTAGCAAGGTCTTCCTTAGCTGCTGTAAGGATACCGAATGAAGGATGATCACCCTTACCATCAGCAGGGATCATAGCCTCGTATGAAAGCTTAGCACCTTCAGGAGCTGCTGTAAGCTTACCATCTGTTACTGTGTAACCAGCCTTCTCGAAGAATCCAAGTGCTGCCTTAAGAGCTGCATCATACTTCTCATCCTCTGACATGCTGTCTGTATAGATATCATTTCCATCAGCATCAACTGAGAAAGCAACCTTGTAATCAGGATCTGAAGGCTGAGGTGCTGCCCATGATGTATTGGAAATAGGATAGTTAATAACGTTAGCAGCTTCGCCATAGTAAGAATCGATAACTACGTCACGATGTACAGCAATAACTGTTGCGATAGCCTTACGAAGTGCCTTAGACTCTTCACTTCCTGCATCAGAACCAACCTTAACGTTCTGTGAGTTCATACCAATGTAACCATAACCATTGTTGTCTACAAGTGAAGTAGAAATCTTGTCACCTGTAAGCTCGCCGTTTGAGTTGTCACCAGCGATCTGCTCAAGAGTTGACTTGTTAGCTGAAGGCTCAGCAACATCAAGTGTACCCTGAACGATAGCAGGCTCAGCATCAGACTGCTGAGTAACCTTCATCTGAACTTCCTTGATTACAGGAGCGCCAAGATAGTAGTTCTCATTAGCTTTGAAGTAAACAATCTTGTTTTCGAACTTGTCGAAAATGTAAGGGCCGGCGCCAAGAGGCTGTGTTGTCTTAGCTCTTACAGTTGAAAGATCACCCTTTGTAAATCCGAACTTATTGTTATCATAATCGTATTCAGCCTTGTCACCATAGTAGTGAAGAGGTGCGATCTCAACAGGAAGTGAGTAGATAGCTGTTGCATCAAGCTTGTCCATGTGAACAACCATTGAGTAGTCGCCTGTCTTCTCGATACCTTTGATTGAAGGAGCTGAATCACCTGTCTCAATTGAGTTCTTGTAATCATCTGAAAGCATATCAAGGATGCCGTCGCCAGCCTTCTCCTTGTCAGTAGCTGCCATAACGTCTCCGTCATAAGCTGCAACGATTTCATTCCAGAAATCATCTACTGTAGGAGCTGTGCCACCCTTAACATCGAATGTAGCACCTGAAGGAGCTGTAAGAACGCCGCCTTCTACTGTACCATAGCCCCAGTTTGCCATTGCATTGGCAATAGGATCCTTGGCAATATCTTCATCATCAGATACAGCACCGTTTGCTGTGCAGTAATCTGCGATATCATTGATGAACTGTTCCTTAGCTGCAGGGAAATCTGTCTCCCAGAACTTCTTCTGCTGATCTTCTGTGAAGTATGTGAAGTCTGTGTTGTCCTCACCAGCCTTAACAAGAAGGTTGAAGAGTGTATCAGAACCTTTTCTGTAGTCTTCCATACCTGTAATAGGAAGTGCACTGAATGTAGCAGCTCCATCATAAGAAGGATCAGCAACTACATACATTGAAAAAATAACATCATCGATAGTAAGAGGCTCACCATCAGAGAACTTGATATCATCACGAAGCTCAAATGCATAATCAACTGTACCATCTTCGTTCTCTGTGATCACGCAGTTTGCGGGTCCCTTGTACTCATAGGACTGACCATTGTATTCCTTTGTCTCACCTTCGATACCATTAAGTATCATCTCACCTAAACGGTCAACTGTAAGTAAAGGAAGTGTTGTCATCTGTGAAACATTGTTATCATATACTGAATTTGCAAAGAAAGGACTGAACTTCTCAGAGAATTCAGACTCTCCAATTACGAGCGGTGCTCCGCTTCCTGTGCTCTGTGCAGCGTCTCCTGCTTCCTCTGTTGACTCTGCCTCAGTAGCATCGCTGCTCTCCTCAGTAGAAGCATCTGCAGTAGACTCAGCTGTGTCTGCAGACTCGGTTGTTCCATTAGCGTCGCCGCCGTTGTTAGCATTGCCGCCACAACCAACTGCGCTGACAACCATAGTTCCGGCAAGTCCTAATGCCAGAAATTTGCCTAACTTTTTCATATTGCCCTCCATTCTGGGATAATTCCCATATTATTATATGTACATCCACATTAGTGGCTGTCACCAAAGCTACGTTAGAAAGTATATCTTCTATATTATTTACTTTCTAATATTTAAACTTTATATCCGACCATAAGCAAAAGTTATAATCCTCACTTATTGTTCTCAACAGTAATTCCTGAAAAATGTTTATTGTAATATCCTGCAAAAAGAAATGCTACAACAACTACCGGTATATGAAGTGCCAGATATAAAAGCTCAAGTCCCGCATCATATTGTCCGCGTCTGATAATAAGGTATATCATCTCGCAGATAGCGCTTATCGCGGCAAGAACTATAACTGCGATGCCGCAAAAATGCATTCTTCCAACTCCCTTATCATATTGCTGCCTTGTCATCCTCGGTGTTGCACCAAGGTACTCAACTATTCCCAATAAGAAGAAAAGCACCGGCAGATACTGAATAAAGTATGGAAGCACAACCCACAACGTTCGCGATGAAGTCTGATTTATAAGTCCCTGTACTATTAAAGCCGCAAACATCAAGCCTCCATATAAAAAACATGGAAGATAGGTTTTCTTTTTTTGGTTCTCGTCAAAAGGAAGAACATAGAGATCCCCTTTGTAGAAGAATCTGTCGCGAAACCTCCCTTTTTTATCCATCTCAGGAGCATGATCGTAATCGCCCTTATATGGATTATGTAAAATACTCATTACCCCAAAATCCCATTTCTAAGCCCTTAATACGCATTGCATATCAGGCAGACAACTTCGTTATAGAGAAAAAGCGCTCCTAAACTTACACTCTGCAAGTAGGAACGCCGTTGTTCTAAATGTAAGTATACCTTATACATTTTATATTTTCTACACCGAGATTATACTACCGAACGAAATCTTATTAACAATATAAGAAACCGCTAGCATACCGACATCTCGTTCGCTCGTCGGGTATGTTAGTAAAATAATCTCACCAGCAAGATTAAATTATATCAAAATGTTAAAATAAGTCAAGCACAGACGAACTTTTGTCTTTGTGACACGGACACTTCGCTGATTTAAAGCGTGTTAGCGGAAACTGTACAAAAATAAAGCCTCCTACTTCCGCATAATATATACCTTCCAGATAAACTTTATATTGGATACTAAGTATCTCTTGAGCAGACGCTTTGGATCCTGGAACAGTCTATAGAGCCATTCCATGCCTATTTTTCTTACCCACATAGGTGCTCTCTTGATATTTCCGGCATAAAAATTAAATCCGGCTCCTACTCCAAGCATGACACCATGAACTTTTCCCTCATGAGCTGCCATCCATTTTTCCTGCTTTGGAGCGCCCAGACCTATCCATATCAGGTCAGCTCCTGATGCATTCAGCATCTCAACCACTTCCTCATCCTCCTGCGGAGTAAGCTCTCTGTATGGAGGTGAATAGTATCCCTTTACATTTATTCCGGGAAATCTCTTAGGCAATTTTTCCTTCAAAAGCTCTATAGTCTCTTCAGATGAACCATAAAAGAAGTGAGATATCTTCCCATCCATGGATGAAGAAAACATCGCTTCCATAAAATCAGGTCCCGCAATTCTTTCAGCCTTAATATATCCTGCCTTCTGGATCCTGTTTACTATGGGCTGACCATCGGGAAATGTAAGTGCAGAGCTGTTCTGAATTTTCATATAATCAGGATGTTCGCTGGCTTCAACCGTAGTGTGAACATTACAAAAGCAAATGTACTTGCCAAAAAACTCCTTAATATGACTTCTGACATATAGCACAGCATTATCAACATTTGAAACAGTGAAATTAACGCCCAAAACTCTGCATCTCTTCGCCATGGCTGAAAAGTATGAGGTCTGAAAATAACCCATCTCTCTTACAAGATGTCTGGTAACCCATAGCCCGTCCAGAGATATTCCGTAATAAGTATTAATTCCTTCGTTTCCAAGTCTTCTGACCAGATCACCTCTGACAAAATCGGTTATATCAAGCTTATCCGAAATGCACAAAAATGCATCACTGCATCCACATTCCTTAACTCTGCTTACAAGCTGTTCTCTGTTTATGACAGCCTCATAATCATCAGCATTTCTGGTATCCTCTATAGAATATGCATCATCTATAGGGATTATATCCTCCAGTTCGAATTCCAGCCCGAGTCCTTTTTCCAGATTAGCCCTGACATAGTCCATGTCTTTTTTATAAACAAGGGCAGCAAGCTTTCTTCTGTGTATATCCGGGTTACCTCGCTTGATAAGTACACCTCTGTATATCAGCCTGGCTGTCAGAACAAACACCATATTCAGCACAACCAGATATCCCATAGCTAATCTTGAGAAATAAAAAGTGTTCTGGGATATCATAAGTACAACAAGCAAAAATACAAAAAGCACTACCTGATTTTTGAAAGTCTCTGTGATCATCTCGAGCGGATCGCAGTCTTCTATTGCTTTATAATTTATCTTTCTTCCTCTATATACATTTACAAGAGTGGCAAAAAGAATCTCCATGACAAAGATCATGGTATAAAGCGGAATCATCCAGGTCTTTTTAAAATGCCAGTTAAACCGCAACGTTATCATTACGATGTAAGCAAGGGACAGAGAAACCGCATCCACTATCAGCAATATTCTTTTTCTTCTGTGCGAGCGTGTAAGGCCCATATTCCAATCCCCTAACTTGTTTATTTAAAACATCTGTGTATTATATCGATAACTATATCCTGCTCTTCACAGGTCATCTTGTTATCGGAAGGTAGGCACAATCCTCTCTCAAAAATGTCAGATCCAACATCCTCAGCTACGCCCTCATCAATATAGGCATTGCTCCTTCCTCTAAGGATTCCTTCTGTTGTCACAAATATATTGTTCCTATACACAGGCTGCATGTGCATGGGTTTCCATATAGGTCTGCCCTCTGCATTGAAAGACGCAATCGCCTCCAGAATCTCTGTAGGGCAGCTCTTTCCGGGTTCGGACTTATATAAAACTTCCTTCTCAGATCTAACCTGAGGGCACATTGCCTCTTTATCTATCAGTATACAGCTAAGCCAGTAGTTAGGCTCACAATTATCAGGAACAGGATTCATTGAAACCGGAAGATCCTTTAATCCTTCCCTATATCTCTCATATATTCTCTTCTTGCTTGCTATATGCTCCTCAAGGTAAGGCAATTGACCTCTGACAACTCCTGCCACAATATTTGACATGCGATAGTTATAGCCAAGCTCCTCATGCTGATACCATGGAGCATTCTCTCTTGCCTGCGTACTAAGCTTTCTAACCTTATGGCAATCCGCCTCAGAATCAGTAATAAACATGCCTCCGGCGCTTCCTGTGATAATCTTATTACCATTGAATGAAATAATGCTGTAGTCGCCAAATTTTCCGGTCTGCACGCCTTCATAAGTAGCTCCAAAGGACTCAGCCGCATCCTCGACAATAAGTGCTCCGTGCTTATCAGCAATCTGTCTTATCTCATTAATTTTGCCTGGAGTTCCGTAAAGATGAGCCACAACAATAAGCTTTACTTCAGGGTATATCTCGAAGGCCTTCTCAAGAGCCTTTGGACTCATATTCCATGTATCTCTCTCGGAATCAATAAATACAGCTTCGCCGCCCTCGTATGCCACAGGATTTACGGTGGCATCAAAGGTCATGTCAGAGCAAAATACCTTTTTACCTGTAAGAGTTCCAACATTAGAAGCCTGCGGACCATACAGCTTCTCACCCGCAAGTCTTATGGCAAGATGAAGAGCTGCTGTTCCTGAGCTTAATCCAACTGCATATTTTCTTCCGATCTTCTCCTGAACAAGTCGTTCTGTCTCATTCAAATTCTCTCCAACGGTAGAAACCCAGTTGGTCTCAATGGCATCAGTTATCCATTTCAGTTCATCTCCATGCATTGTAGGAGACGAAAGCCAAACTCTATTCTCAAATTTCTTTATTCCGTTAAATCTCTCGTCCATAAAACCTCCTGCAGTACCAGTGTAGTTGTTTTTATATTTCTCGACTATATAAAACAGCTACACTGTTACTCCGTCTCATTTATAAGCTCTGCTGCACGCTCAAGTGCTTTCTGATGCTCGATTGAATGCGAATCGGCATTATCCTCAGGATGATAGGTCGTAACTATTTTCTGAACAATCTCTCTGATCTCATCTGCATGCTCTGCCTTGGATGCTCCATTTAACTCTTCAAGCTGAGAGAAGAACTTCATGTCATCCATAGCTATAGGCTTACCGATATGTATCATTCTGTTTGCAGTATCCTGCAGACCCTCTTCATCCATAAGCATCTCTTCATATAGCTTCTCCCCGGGACGAAGGCCGGTAAATTCAATCTTTATATCCTCTCCAACCTTATAGCCCGAAAGCTTGATAAGATTCTCTGCAAGGTCAAGAATTCTGACAGGCTCTCCCATATCAAGTACGAAGATCTCTCCGCCCTTGGCATAGGCTCCCGCCTGCATAACAAGGCTTACAGCCTCAGGTATTGTCATAAAGTATCTGATAATATTAGGGTCTGTTACCGTAACAGGACCGCCTGCTGCTATCTGCTTTTTGAAAAGCGGAATAACCGAACCGTTTGATCCAAGCACGTTACCAAAACGTACAGCCACAAATTCAGTATCATAATGCTTATTAAAAGTCTGAATAATCATCTCACAGATACGCTTACTTGCACCCATGATATTGGTAGGGTTAACTGCCTTATCTGTCGAGATCATAACGAACTTGCGACATCCGTTCATCGCTGCTGCCATAGCAGTCTTAAAGGTACCAAATACATTGTTCTTAATAGCCTCGTTAGGGCTGTCCTCCATAAGAGGCACATGCTTATGAGCAGCTGCATGATAAACAATCTCTGGTCTGTACTGCTCAAATATCTTGTTGATTCTGTTTGTGTTTCTTACAGATGCTATCAGAACCTCGAGATCCAGCTCAGGATGATTTCTCTTAAGCTCCTGTTGAATGTCGTAGGCATTGTTCTCATAAATATCAACAATAATAAGCTTTTTGGGCTTATGATTGGCTATCTGTCTGCAAAGCTCGGAACCTATAGATCCGCCGCCGCCTGTTACCAGGACAGTTTTGCCGCTAACATACCCTGCAATCTGATTAAGGTCTACCGCAATAGGGTCTCTTCCCAATAGATCCTCAACCTCAACCTCGCGAAGCTTACTTACATTAACTTCGCCATTTACAAGCTGATAAACCCCAGGAAGCGAACGAAGCTTACAGTTAGTCTCTTTACAAAGATCAAGGAGCTTTTTCATTTCACTTCTCGGAAGCGAAGGAATTGCCACAATAATCTCATCTATGTCATAGAGATCCGCACACTCAAGTATCTTGTCACGACCTCCCACAACTCTGATACCCTGAATGTAATGTCCCCATTTACTTCTGTCATCGTCTATTATGCAGCTGATGACCATGGTAGAGAAATTACTGTTAACGATCTCCTTAATAATGATGTTACCTGATTCACCTGCACCAATTACCATTACGGATGTGGTATTCTTGCGATTCTCTGTCTTATGCTTAACACTTCTTATAAATCTGTAGCTGAATCTGCTTATAAAAATAAGAGTTATCAGAATAAATGTGTATAAAAAGTAATAACTCTGAGGAACCGGCTGTCTGCCCACCTTAAAGAACTGAAGTCCAACGGCATTGGCTACACCTGATGCAACGCAGGCAATGAAAAGATTCTGTAGTTCTGTTTCTCCGGCATAAGCCCACAGACTGTTATAAAGTCTGAAAAGATAGAAAAACAATAATGACAAACAGACATTGATCGGCAGATAATCCGTTACGGGATCCATAAACTCATATGGCACAAGATCAATGTTATATTCGTATCTCATCAAAAGAGCCAGGTAGGTTGCGATCAGAATACTGAGCACATCATAAACTATCAGCCCTGCCCTTCTATAAAATTTTGCAAAATTAAAAGGTTTCTTCTCTGATTTCATATCTTCTTATTCTATCATAAATTGGCTTTACATTATACAAAGCCATATTTCCCCCGGAATTATTTATTATTTTCCTTAAATGCTATAGGTATAAGCGAAAGCATAAATGCAACTGCCATAGGATTGCTGAACTGGAATACCCATTCAGATATCGCAGCTACGCCAAAACCTGCCGTCATTGCAAACGGAAGTATTGCTCCCGGCACATCATCTCTATGCTTAATATAGTATACCGCTCCATTAAAGAACGCGAACGCCATGACAATAAGGAAAACAATTCCGCTAAGGATTCCGTTGTCGTACATAACCTGTAAATATGTGTTATGGGCATGTACCGCTATTTCTCCTGAAGGCAGAACAGCACCCATCTCATCATGTCCAAACAGATTCATCTGCTCAAGGTATGACTTAAATATCGTTATTCTTCCATTGGAGAACTCTTCTATACCATCTCCGGGTGTCTGATTATCCTGCTCCTGTGCATCTTCTTCCTGATTTTCCTCATTTGACGCAGCTCCGTCATCAGAAGCTGCATTAGCTTCCTCTATAGCTTTGGCAGCAGCTTCTTCAGCTTTCATTCTCTCAAAAAGTTCATTGCCACCTGTTTCCATCAGATATTCCCTTATCTCAGGAGATGTCTGTTTAGATGCCACTATTTCAGGAAGAGAATAAACCATGGCTCTTGACTGTTCTTCCGTCAGAGGAACACCATTTGCTCCAACCATGGAGTATCCCTCACTGTTGAAATTCTTGTCATCCTCGGGATAATTGTAGTCCATTAAGTCTACATTCAAAATCTTCTCAGCAAAAAGATCGGCAAATCGCTCGATATTCATATACAGGTGATTGTCAGGCTGTCCTCCGCCGTACAGCCCGTAGTTTCCGGTCTCAATCAAAAACTTTTTAGGATGTGCCACTATTGCAGGAAGCATTCTCTGAAGTGCAAATGCAGACGGAAAGCACAAAACAGCCGCAAATACCATTGTTCCGACCTGGATTCCAAAATACTTTAGCCTGCCTTTTTCGCAGTCACCCAAGGTAAGCACCAGCATACAGAATATCATTATCACACATGCAAAATATGATGTTCTTGAAATGGTAAAAATCATATATGCTGACACAAACCCAAAGAGTATGAACTCTTTCCACAGATATTTAAACCGAGCACTAAAAGAAGTGATTCCCCTTGAAACATATATTTTATATAAAAGAAGAACCGCCGCCGCGCACTCCATAACTGTCATATATTCAGCAGTTACTGTAACTGTATGGAAAACAAATGCGTATCTTCCGGTATTAAAAGCAGCAAAGCTTCTGTACATCCAGCAATAAACCATGGATACTACAAAATTCAGAAGTAATCCTCCAACCACCAGCTCAGGATATTTTTTATCTCCGTACAGCTTATAGCAGAGCATAAGGCCCAGAACAAAGGCTGCAAGGGCAGCTCCCCACCATCTGGTATTTCTGAACACCACAATAACAGCAAAAAATATGACAAAGATTATGCCAAATACACTGATTCTGAACCTGCTTTTTTCAGCAATTTTCTTTAAGCCGGATTCTTTAATTCTTGCATATATCTCTGCCGCAATATTTATTATAAAAAATCCTGCAAGCACAGCTATTATAACACCATATGTCATAGCGGCATTATGAAGATCATATTCTTTCTCGGTCTCCGCCATAAGATGAGAATTTCTGTACCATATTCCGGCCACTATGGAGCCAATGGCATATATTCCGTTTACAGACCTAAACACACTCTCCATCGGAAAAGCCAGGCACAGGAATAATAAAAGACATATCATCTCTTTGCGCTCAGCAATAGTCTGATATATCGTAAACAGCGCATTCATATATTCACAGCAAAACCAGATTGCAGCTGCGATAGTTCCCATCTGTATGAGGCTCTTAAAATTATGCCAGAGTTTCTCATCAAGAGTGGCATCACTCTCGTGATTGATCGCATAGAAAATCAGGACATAGGTTATTATCACGCCTATCTCCAGAAATATATTTTCTATTGGTCTGCTGTCAAAGTATTTCACAGGATAAATAAGCAGCATGAGAGCCACCATCGAAACTGCTGCTATAGGATTGCAAACCACCCTGATAACATGATGAATCGTAACAAGCTCATCCTTCTTATCCTTAAATATCAGCCTCTCAAGTGCAATAAGAATTGCAGCCAGGGCTAATATAGCGGCTATTATAAGAAGTGATGTTTTCTTTGTAACAGGCTGCCTGTAATCATACTTAGCGGCAAGCTGAAGCCCCTCCGCCGTAGTATCGTGATATGCAAATGACACGAAATAAGGTGATGTGTCCTCGCCTGCATGCTCATAAGCCACATAAAATGTTGAGAAGGCACCGTTTAAAATCATTGTGTAGGTCTCACCCACATTTAAATCCAGTCCAACTCTTACCTTCACATATCCGGGGAGCTTGGCATCTCTCAGATAGACTGATCTCTGATAGATGACTTCCATATTTTCGTTATAGAAAATCATGCTCATATAATTGCCGAGCTCAATTCCCTCGACATAAATATCCACTGATTCAAGTCTGTCATACTGAGCTATAAACTTCTGAACAACGTCGTGATAGTCATTTACTCTATCCGAGGTTTGAACAATTTCCCCACCGCCATTTTCAGTGATTGTTCTCTGCCAGATTCTAAAAGGAAAAACAGACAGTATAAAAAGCGCAGCAACTATAAGTATTACCCATCTTATAGCCTCACTTCTGTAAACAACTTTTCTTCTCATAAATCCTCCACTGCATGGGGTTCATGCAGTAAAACAGTATACACCAAAACCGGAATACTATACCACAAATAAATAGTGTATCTGACCAGATACGTAGGTCCAAGCAGCACGGTAAGCCACACAAGAAGTATCAGTATAAACGGATACATTCCCAAATCTTTTCTTAGCACTCCGGAAGTCATCATAAGATAAATAAAAAGCCAGAAATATGCAGCCGGCGAAAAAAGGAGCGACAGTACCGGTATATTCTGCTGGAATTTCTCTATGGACAGTTTCCTGTAAAAGCGGTCGATAGCAGGAATTAAACTCTTTCTCTCACCGGGTAGCTCAACCTCGTAGCCAAAATATGAGCTGTCGGTATAAGTAAAAGTAAACACCGTATTTCCCTGATACACGTTTATGACTGCTCCGGGATACCAGTAGCCATAGGAAGTCAGAAACCATGCATTTATGTAACTCATGGGATTTTCCAATCCTTTTTTAGCCCATAGCTTCCAAAAAGATTTTTTATCCTTTTCATAAGCCGCATTGTCAAAATACATCTTGAGTATGTCAGATATTCTGGGTGTGTAATGCGACAGCGCCTCTTCACTAAGATAATTGTGAAGCACTTCTATTTCTTCAGAAGTAAAGCTATCCTTGTCATAATAATATACCCTTGCGATCTGTTGTATCGGCACCGTCAGCATTTCCTGATGCTCTCCGCTTTCCGCAGAAAGCACATTCCCGATGATCAGATTAATGCAGAAGTATATTATTGCCGGTGCAATAAGGAAAGTCGCCCTGTGGTATCTGTCCTTTTCATTTAAAACAACTGCAGAAACAATAACGACCAGCGCAAAAACAATATAAGCATAAAAACCGTTATGCCTAAAAAGCATCATCAAAACCGAGCTTATAATTATCTGCCACGCTTTTCTTCTCTTCAGACCTCTGCCATCAATCTCTTCCCACTCCAGCATAAGGATTACTGTCAGGATAAGGAATGCCGAAAACAGTCCGTCTTTGCAGGAACAAAGGGTATACATAACAATCGTAGGAAACACTCCAAAAAACACAGCTGTTACTGCTCTGAATTTTCTACCTGCCCCATGTTTTTTCAGATAGTTAATAAGGTAGGTAAATATCCAGGTCATGGCCATCATCTGCATGAAAATATAGAAAAATATTCCGGCATTATAGCTTCCCGTGAATTTATGAAAAAAGGCAACACTACCTCCCAGTAAAAGCACATGAAGTAACGGATGGTGGTTATTAAAGCTCCTCGTAAGTACCTCTATTACCTCAGTCTGAGCATCATACACGAAAAAACCGGGATAAACACCAAGCAGAACCACAAAATTCAAAGCCGCAATAAACATCCAGACTTTAATAAATTCGTTCCTTGTATATCCCTTCTCGAGAACCGTCTGTCCTCTGTTCCCCTTTACTGAGATTACATTTGTCCTCTGCTTTCTTTTGTCACTCCTCTTCCCCAGCTTCTTCCAGCTCCACTTCACAGCTGCAGCTATAATTACTGCCAAAACCGCAGACAATACCAGCATCTTCAAATTAGAGACATCAATATGATCGGTAGTTTCAAGCTGATATCCCCACACAATAGAAAGCGACATGCATACGCCAAATAAGACCGGCATCAGCCAGGTCTTATTTTTACTCTTTTGATTCCTCATGTTTAACCTCATCACGGATAACATACTGTGGATTGTTATTCTGAGAAATATAGATTCGTCCTATATATTCCCCCGCCATGCCTACCATGAGCATCAACATTCCTCCCATAAATGTTATCGCTGACATTAGCGCAGAAAAACCAACTGTAGGAAGATCCGGATACATCATCTTTTTAATTACAGTATAGATTCCATATAAAAATCCCACACAGGCAAATACGCCGCCAGCCAATGTGCCTATTCTCAACGGTTTTATACTAAATGCAGTAAATCCGTTTATCCACAGCGCCATAAGTTTGGAAAAGGTGTATCCGCTTGTTCCTATCTCCCTGGCTCTGTGAGTGACATCAACATTTACAATATTCCTGGTAGTTCTGAGCACAAGCCCTATGACATAAGGGTATGAGCTCTTATACTTTATCATCTCGTCGACCACAAATCTTCTGACTGCAAAATAGCTTGAAACATGCAGTTCCTTTGGCTTTCCAAGCATTACATGAGCCATCCACTCATTCATTGCAGATCCGAAATTCCTGAAAAGATTGTGCTTTTTCTGAGCATATCTTGCATATACAACATCTGCACCCATTTCAATCTGATAAAGAAGCTTGCCAACTTCATCTGCAGGCGTCTGTCCATCATCATCAAGGCATACAACTATATCACCCTTTGAAGCATTAAGTCCTGCCATGATAGCAGCATGCTGTCCAAAGTTCTTGGCAAGATTAAAACCTCTTATCTCATCATGTTCCTTTACAAGCTCACATATTTTCCCCCAGGTATTATCAGGCGATGAATCATTCACGAGAATGATCTCATAGCTGTAAAGGACA
This sequence comes from Butyrivibrio sp. NATIVEDY162, assembly GCF_045999815.1. Classification (GTDB taxonomy): domain Bacteria; phylum Bacillota; class Clostridia; order Lachnospirales; family Lachnospiraceae; genus Butyrivibrio. The sequence goes on along the minus strand of NZ_CP172573.1, from coordinate 2,802,144 downwards.
AGCATGTCCATTGCCCCTTCAATTTCATTTATTACATTTTCAATTGTCTGTTCCGAGCGATAGCACGGAATTACAAAACTCACTAATTTATTTCGCATAAAGTTATTCTACACCATATCACAGTATCTTTTCCATCAATATCATATCTGCCTGTTCCCCATCGGAACATTTGACTGCAGGAAGGTCCTCAGTCTTTACAAAGCCTGCATGCTCATAGCTTTTTCTTGCAGCCTCATTCGAGTTAAACACACGAAGAATCAGCTTTTTAAGTCCAAGCTCCCTGGCAGCATACCGGCACATGAGCTCTGCGGCTTCATTGCCGTAGCCATGGCCTGTGGCATCGTCCTCACCTATAAAAATACCATATTCCGCAGTTTTTTTCAGCTTATCAATATCTCTCAGATATACGCTTCCCACAGGTCTCTTTTTACAATCTGCATCCTGAAGTCTTCCGGTCTCATCACAGTTATTTTCAAGAATAATAAGCTGACACACTTCACCCTTCTCGACCTTATTTCTCATCCATGTATTATGGATATCCTCCGTAAAGGTCTCCCTGTATATAAAATTATTTCTCACTCTCGGATTATTTCTCCATTTAACTACAAGGGGCGTATCCTCATAGGTTATATCCCTTAGCGTAACCTTTTTTCCTACTTCTCTGGTCATATATCCTCTTTTAAGTTATCTCTTTATTTAGCTTCAGATACCTTCCAAATTACAAACTCTCCTGCAATAAGGTCAGTATTCTCAAGCCTTACATCTCTGTCCTTATCCTTATAATAGAGCTTTAGCCACTCCATCTCCGTATCCTTATCAGCTACTATTAAAACATTTTCATCAAGAGCAATATCTTCCATACTCTCTGTATACCCAAGATTTTGAAGCTTTTCCTTCTCAACAGGACTTTTTGAAGCCCAGCCTCCCATCAGCACCTGGTTTGAGAGACTGTTATCCACATCAGTAAGCATCTTCTGAGAATAGGTAAATCCATTATCCTCATATGAAACTGATGTGTATACGTCTAGCAAAAACAGTTTATCCGGATTATCCCTGCAATACCTGTCAAGCTCTTCATAAGCCCTATTATATTCAGCTCTCCCCTTGCATTCTTTCCCAAGAACATGGAGCTGAGCCGGAATATTTACAGCACATATTGCAATAACCGTCACAAGGCAAAAGCCTGCAAAAATATGAAAATGCATTCCGGAGTATTCATCATCAGCATCTCTTTTGCCATGCCTTGCTTTCTCCACAATCTTTTCAAGGCATCCTCCGCTTATGAGCAGCAGCACCACTGTTTCTATCAGGTAAAGAGAATGTGTGATCCTTATTGGATCCCTGCCTCTGACCATGATATACATCCATATAAGAGTTCTTCCTGCAAAAAGGATTATCAGTTTCCACAATGACAGAAATACTCGTCTTTTGAAGTCTCTCTCTTCGCTCCTGTCTGCCATCGTAACCACAAAGGCCACAAAATACATCAGCATAAGAAAAGCATTCCAAGGTGCATCTGTCATTGGATATTCATAGCTCTTGGGAAGTCCAACCTGTCTTAGTCTGTAAAAATATGGAGAAATGCTCCTTTTTACTGCTGCAATAAGGCCTTCTTCCTTACGTATGCTCTTTGCATACTCCGCAATTTGAGCCATCTTAGCGGCATCTATCGAATCGTCCAGTCCAAAGTTGTAATTAACCAGAAGCTCATATTCACTCTTTTTCATTTCTATTGAATCATAGAAATCCTTGTTTTCATCATAGTCAGGAATCTGATAAAAATCGTATATATCCGTTCTGCTATTAAAAAATGAGGTAAATTCCTTCCATTCCGGAGTTGAATAGCCCGCAAGGTTAAGCCCCTCTGATATAAGAAGTCCACCTATAATTAATGCACATGCTAAAGCATCCCTTTTAAACTGCTTTTCATCTACAAATCTATAAAACAAAACCAGAAGCACGAAGGGAAGCATCAAAAGCGTCATCTCAGATCTAGTCCCAAAAGCGAGTATTAAGACCGCAGCGCCTGCCATATCCCTCTTTTCAAAAAACAGAACTGCTGCCGCCGAACACATCATGGCTACCGCAAAAGTATACTGAACAATAAGCAGATGTCCCGGTATAAATGCAGTACAAACAATAATCACAAAAAGATTTGAAAATGCACTTACAAGGACTTCCTTGCCCCTAAACTTTTTTTCACTAAATCTGCCCAAAATGGTATTTCCGATTATGTCAGAAGTAAACTTTACCAAAATATAAAAGCTAATATACTGACAGAGGATCAGATAAATCCCGTAGCAGTCTGCCTGTCTGAAAGCTCTGTAAAAAATGCTGATCAGTAAACTGACGGGATAGAGCATCTGAATATTATGTCCTTTTGGACTTCCGGCGAAGACTCCCGACAGAATGTCCTTCATTAGCACATCATCATTAAGATCGTAGTAATAAGTGTACAAAAGTCCCATGATCACCGCATATGCGGTAACCATGAGACCTGTAATTATAGAATTGTGTGATAGGGATTTTCTTTTATTTTCCATGTCAGACAAATTATATTTTTACCCGTTTATACTGCTTTGTAATATTCCTTAACCCTCATAACAACTTCATCAAGATCCTCATCAGTAAGACTGTAATACATAGGAAGTCTTAATAGTCTCAGACTCTCCTTTGTGGTGTACTTGTCCTCACCATGGAATCTGCTGTACTTAAGACCCGCAGTTGAAGTGTGAAGCGGAACATAATGTGAAGCAGGCAGAATATCATTTGACTTGAGGTACTTGATAAGGTCTTCTCTTTCCTCAAAGTCTTTGCACTTAATGTAGAACATGTGAGCATTATGCTTACATTCTGCAGGAACATACGGAAGCTCTATAAGTCCTGCTTCCTCCATATCCCTGAATGCGTCCATATATCGGTTGTAGTGAGACATTCTGGCGTCATTTATCTCGTCTGCCATCTGAAGCTGTGCATAGAGATAAGCTGCATTCATATCACTTGGCAGATATGATGAACCCGGCTGAAGCCATGTATATTTATCCACCTTTCCAAGCTGATAGAGAGTTCTGTTCGTTCCCTTCTCTCTGATTATTATAGCATCGTTCACATACGTCTCATCTCTTAACAGAAGAGCACCGCCTTCTCCCATACTGTAATTCTTAGTCTCATGGAAGCTGTAATTACCAAAATCACCGATTGCCCCAAGTGCCTTTCCTTTATAAGTACTCATGACACCCTGTGCAGCATCCTCAATAACAAAAAGGTTATGGCGTTTTGCTATATCAAGTATAGTGTCCATCTCACAGCCTACACCTGCATAATGCATAGGCACTATAGCCCTTGTCTTTGGTGTAATAGCAGCTTCAATGAGATTTTCATCGATGTTCATGGTATCAGGTCTGATATCAACGAAAACTACCTTTGCACCGCGAAGCACAAACGCGTTAGCAGTGGACACAAAGGTATACGAAGGCATTATTACCTCATCGCCCTCTTTAATGCCTGCAAGTATTGCAGACATCTCAGTTGCATGCGTACATGAGGTTGTAAGCAGACACTTGCTGACACCGGTCTTCTTCTCAAACCATTCATTATCCTTCTTGGTGTACTCACCGTCACCACAGATTTTCTGATTCTCGACGCAGTTCTTAATATAGTCCATCTCTTTCCCCGTATACGGAGGAACATTGAAGTTAATGCGCATAAATCAATCCTCTTTTTTTCTGAATACAATAAGCTTACTGATAATGTAGTTAAGAACAATTACGACAAAAGTTGCCGCAAGCTTAACAGGCATCTTTGGAAATCCCATCAATGTTATGAAAATATAAATCAGCACATCCTCAACCACCAATGTGAATAATCTTCCAAGTGTAAAGGATCCTGCCTGTTTAAAGAAATCCTTTTTGGTATCAACTTTGCCATCAAACACCCAGGTTCTGTTTGTAAAAAACTGAAATGCTACGCAAATAACCCAGTCGATGGTATTATTTACCACCTCATTGATATGCATCACGCTATCCATGAACCAAAAAAGGAAAATGCTCAAAAAGAATGTAAGGCCGCCAAAAAACAGATACATAAGGCCTTCCTTATACTTTTTGTAAAACGGTTCAAAAATTCTAAGAACCGGCAGTGACATTATTCTGTCAAAAATATCCTGACTCTGTATATCTTTTGTTTCCATAATAACTCTTTCTTTACCTTTTATTCTGCTGTGTATACTTCAAACCTTCCGTTCTCAAAGACTTTATTATACTTCTGCTTGTCCATAAAGTCCAATAAAAGGTCATACTTATCCTCTGCAAGCACCTCACCCTCAAAATCCGGGTTGATGATTATTACAGGAAACTCCTCTCTGCTGCCATCCTTAAGTCCTGCAAGTGCATCGGCAAATTTCTCTGTAGTATTGGAATCAAGATCAGGCCATGTGGAAAAAATAGCCGGCTCCATATCAAGTAAATATGATAATCCCGGTGCCTTTCCAAACTGAAGAAGCCTATTATCCTCAAGACCATTATCAACCACCGCTTCCCGCAGCTTGGCCAGGCTCTCGGCATTATAGTCTGTAGTATACATTCCCGCAGCCTTTGGAAGGTCTCTTGTTCCAACAAGAACAGACCTGCTGCTTCCGTCGGTTCCATCCACAAAGCTGTACTTTAAATGAAACAGGCCGCCCTGAACAAATACCAGCACCAATATAGCCATATATACTGCCTTCCAGCCAAAATTCAGCTCGCTTGGTCCTGCTGCCTGACGCATTCTTCTAAACATCCACATAATAAAAGGTGCCACAATAAACATATTGTTTATAAGCGGATATGTGTAATTATTGCTTCCCAGAGGAGAAATAATAATTATCAGAAGACACGCAAGACACAGGCTTCTCTCCGATGCCTGCCCATGGATTTTTTTAGTAACTCCTATTATAAAAAAGATCACTCCAAAAATCAGAAACATCATCGCGGGTTCAAACATGGAGTCATAATAATGATAACTCCTTGTAAACACCCCGTCCGAATAATAGTAATAAAGTAGCACAATGATTCCCATTGAATAAAGCATTCTCTTTATCCAATAGTATTTTCCCGGCCTTAAGAGCATCATGATAACTCCGACTATCATGCACGGAATCATTATAAACATGCGCTTTAAACTTGTATACCATGCAGTCAGAGTAGAAGAAATCATGCCCATCGCTGAATAATCAGAAGCTCCTTTTGACATATCAGACAGTGATGAGATCATATCGGGATAAGCCATGATACCGTATTTAGCGCATATCGCTATGAGCGGAATCATAAAGCCTATTGCAAAGCCCGCGATGCAAAGGCCTGTTTTTCTTAATATTTCCCCGGCATCACACTTATGGATCATCTCGTAATACCACAGTATAAGTATCATTGATACTTCCACAATATTGGGAAACCTTACCATCACAGACAGGCCGAAAAAGAATCCTGCCAGAATGAATTTCCATCTGGTCACATCATAGTCTGTCATGGCGTGCATGAGAAGAAGCGTCCCTGTGGTAAAACAAAAATATGTCAGATAATTATACAGAATAACTCTCGGACACCAACAAAGACTTATGGCAATTATTTCGCCGATAAAAGTCATCCACCCGGGCATCCATCTCTGAAGAAGATAATATGAAACCAGTGCCGTTGCACTTATCACAAAAGAGCAATAGATATTCATGCCAAGCATCGTATCACCACCCGGAAGGGCCATAAAAAGCTTTCCAAGAACATTAGGAATAAATGTGGCGATCATCCACATAGGATCGAGATAGCCGCCATACTGATAATTCCCAAGACTGTAGGTAGTATCTGTAATATCAACTCCCTGATTTACACCTATAAGCGGATAAAAAAGCAAAATCACGGGAAACAGCCATTTTTCCAATGGCTCCTGATATTTCTTAAGTCTGAATACTTTATCCCTGATGGACCAAAGTGTTATCATATTTTCTCCCCTTACAACTTTTGATCATTTTTATCACGCATCAGCAATTATCTCTGCTGAGTAACCTTTTGCCCGTTCACCCTGTAAACCATATCACACTTCTCAATGGTCTGAAGTCTGTGTGCAATTATAATAAGAGTCTTTCTGCCATGCAGTCTGTTGATGGAATCCATAATTGCTGCCTCAGTCTCATTATCAAGTGCACTGGTAGCCTCATCCAGCACAAGCACCTCAGGATCTTCAAACAGAGCTCTGGCAATTCCGATTCTCTGTCTCTGACCGCCTGACAGTCTGATACCCCTCTCTCCGATAGTAGTATCAAGTCCGTCAGGAAGCGATCTTACATATTCATCAAGCTGAGCCTCTTTAAGCGCTGCCCATACTTTGTTATCATCTATCTCTTCATCCGGAACACCAAAGGCCACATTTTTCCTGATGGTAGAGTCCAGCATGAAAATAGTCTGCGGAATATATCCGATATTCTTAAGCCACTGCGGATAATGCTCTCGGATCTCTACGCCGTCAGCCAGAATACTTCCGGTCTCTATCTGCAAAAGTCCGAGCATAATATCCACTATCGTCGTCTTTCCTGCCCCTGAGGTTCCAACAATACCTATGGATTTTCCAACCGGGATAGTCATTTCAGCATTCTTAAGTACATATGCCTCGGAATTGGGATAGCGGTATGTGATATCCTTAAGCTCTATCGTCTTGTGAACAGGAAGCTTTTCAACTTCCTTTATATTTTTGTAATCCTCAGCCTTATATGAGATTGAACCGTCATGGATCTCCTGCTGCAGATTATCACTTACATTCATGAAAAACGGCTCAAAATAAGCTATTGATGTGAGGTAGTTGTTGATTCTGTTGGCACTGGGAAGAAGTCTTGTTGCAGTTGCTCCAAGCACCATAACAAGAGGAATCATACTCTTTAAATCCTCACCACTCATCATAACTATCAGCATGTAGCCTATCATTCCACAAACGCATATTGTTTCAATAAGCAGACGTGGAGTTGAATTAAAAAGATTGTATTTCTGCACTGCGTTCACATAGCCAGCTCCGCAATCAGCATAGCCGTTAATAAAAAAGTTTTCCTTATTGGCAATCTTTATTTCCTTAATTCCGGTAACAGACTCCTCAATCCATTTAAAAAGGCCGCTGTAATAATCCTGATTATCCTGTCCTGCCTTAACCATAACAGGCTTAATGATGAACTTGATTATCAGAAGAACACCCACAAGAAGGCTTGCAAGAAACAGTGTCATCTTCGCATTCTGAGTAAGGAGCATTATAACAAGACATGTAAATACGATCATCTCAGAAATCAACTGAAGACAGCTAAGGATCAGTCCATACATATTGTTAACATCAGAAGTGATATTTCTCTGGATAACCGATGTATCTGCATTAAGATAATACTCATAAGGCCTTTGCATGAAGTTGATCATCATACGCCTTGAAGTTGCAAACTGATTAGTGTAAACAAATCGGAGCTTAACAACTTCTATAAAAAACAGCACAATGTTCTTTACTATAAAGACCAGAATGATCGCCACCATTATTATGGCTGCGAACTGCCCGATGCTCTTGCATCCAAGCAGATTATATATTGCCAGTAGCTGCTTGTTTTTTGATACTGCTTCAGGATCAACTACAGTGATCATGGCCGGCATTATCATCGCAATACCGAAAACCTCAAGAAGGCCTCCGAGAAGCATCATAAGTACTATAAGTACCATCTGTCTTTTCTGGCGCGCATCCAAAAGCACCATCATTTTCTGATAAATTTTTCTCATTTTTCTCCTAAATAAAGCTCCTGCTCCAAATACGCATGCAGGTGTATATATCTCAGTTATCTATTATCTGCTCGTTAAGTCTGTGTATCTCAGGAGCTTCATAATTATCCATGAAGTCATCTCCCAGGAATATTTTTTCATCCACAAATTTGATGGAATCCACAACTGTATAAACAGATACTAGTTTATCAAATTTAAGTCCGTCAATAAAGTTAAGCATCTCCATGGGAAAAGTGCCTGCAAGCAGGATCACGTCCGGAAAAAGTGTCTTGTAGTCCAGATAGTCGCGAGGATGCTGCTTTATCATGACAATAGCATCCTTCCCGTCTACTTTACCGTACTCCGTGACAAGATCCCTAAACAGTCTCTCTCTGGTCTTAAGATCACACAGAGGCTCAGACAAGATCAAAACCCTTGGTCTGTCCTTCCCCTCATCAAGCTGAGTTTTCAGCTCATCCATATTTTCAACAAAAAGCTTAAGCATGAGATCCTTGTCGGACTGTGTAAGTTCTTCCACTAAAGGCTCACGAGGAACCTCAATGTATTTTGGGCAGGGATACTCCAGAATAGACATGTCATTTACTTCCATATCTATACAGTATCTGCCCCATCCGTTCTGTATAAAAATAAGCCCGGTGGATGCCATCCACGCCTTAAACCTGAAATGTCCGTTATTGTCATAGCGGGCCTGATCACCATATCTTATGCAGTTTAGACCGTCCTCAAGAGCATGATATCTTATCTTTTTATAGTTAAGATAGTATCCGATAGGATCTGAATCGCAAAATACATAGATATCCTTATACTTTGTAAAATCCACCGGCACATACTTCTCCTGAAGCTGCGCAAATCTCTTGCAGAACTTTATTCTGTTGATCATGTTCTTAGGAAGGCTTCCTGTATTTGTGCGAAGAGGTGCAAGCTCCGGAAAAAATGTATCTACCTTTTCATCGTACTCGATCACTTCCTCAAAAAGGCCGCACTCCCTTGCTCTTTCCACCATGCTGCCAAATTTATTACTCATCTTTGAAAGTACAAGTGTCGCCCGTCCTGCCGACTCACTACCTACTCCGGCTTTTTGTATGCCAAAATTTCCACTGTTTTGGGCATACTGATGCAATATATGAAATTCCTTAAGGCATGTCACATATACATGATAAAAAGTGTGACATACGTATATTCTTTCGTGCAAATATATCCTCCAAATCTCTCACGGTTAATCTATGCCTTTTTCCTGAGATTCCTGTAAAACCATAATAGCCTGTAATAAGCATAAAACAACAGATGTGACTTCATCTGCATTCCAATAAGTTTCTTCTCCTCCGGGTGAATTCTCTCCCTGTAATAAGGGTTATTTTGGAAATTCGGAAAAGCCTCCTTCATTTCACGCCCAAGCTGCCTTGTAAAATTGTAGCAGCCACTTATATGCTGTTCCTTGGGCATTGCGGAAAACAGAGTATTCACATAAAAAAGGACCGTATACATAAATTCTATCTCAGGCTTGTAAGTCTTAAGATATCCGTTTTCCTTTGCCTCGGCAAGAATCTGCCTTCCGGCAACCATTCTGTCCTCAAGATTCTTTTTCGAAATGGTATGAACTGTTGAGGCATCATGCTGATAGTAAAAATATAGCGGTTTCTCTATATATTCAAAGTGCTTTACTCTGAGCATCCACGTATTACTGACAGCATTGTCCTCATAAAATATGTCCTCGGGAAAAATGTCCGTCCTGCCACTTCCTTCTTTGTCCCCAAACACAATATTTCTCTTATATATTTTTACCACAAGGCTTCCGGTATCAAGCAGAAGCTTTCTGTATTTTTCCTCATTCATAACTCCGGTCTGCTCAGGTGTGTTATTATGCACCACCTGCCCCGGCTCAAAGGTATAATGGTCAACCAGGCTGTAATCGCAGCCTACCATGTCTGCTCCGGTCTCATCTGCTCTTTTAAGCAATATCTCATAATAATCAGAAACAACCCAGTCATCAGCATCAATGAAGCCTATCCATTCTCCCTTTGCTCTTGAGAGACCGATATTCTTGGCTCCGCCCTGATGGTGATTGACCGGGCTGTGAATAGCTATGAATCTTCCCGGATATCTTTTTTCATAGTCCTGCATTATCTCAAAAGAGTTATCCGTTGAACAATCATCTACGGCTATTATCTCTATTTCCCCATCCGGAAGGGTCTGCCCCACCAGTGAGTCGAGACAATGCTTTAATTTATCATCTCCTGCCATATTGTAGACAGGAACTATCACACTTAAACGCATATATTAAAATCCTACAGTTTTCCAAGCTCCTCGCTCACGATTGCCGCAACATTCTCCATATCGAATCGGCTATATCTCTGGTCAATCCAGAACGCAAGCATATTTTCCGAATAGTTCTTCGAATTATCACATATCTCTGCTGCCTCATCTGATACAGGCCACAGAACCGGAGCATAAACACCTCTCTTGGCAAGCATCTTCTCGAAACTGTCACGGGTTATGTTTTTTCCCTCTTCGGTAATAGCGCTTCTGCGCATAAAATCAATATCAAGCATTATGGGAAGCATGAAAGGCGTGCTCCTATATCCATCTCCCGAATCTTCAATCTCCGGAAGCATTCTGTATGCCTTATCGCAAAGAGGTGCATTTTTCAATAATCTGTACAGATTTCTGTAATTTGCACTTCTCCTGCTCCTGATATTTTCAATATTGAGATCACTTAGGTACTCAGAACTTACATCAGACATATGATACGGATCAAGGCCGTCACTAAGTGAATCCTCAGCATCAGATAAAAGCTTTCTGAAATGATCCTTCAGCTCCTGATCGCCATTGTCCAGATATTCTGACTTCTCAATAAGTGCCTGTGTTCTAAGAGCCGTAAAATCCGTCTCTCCCGTCAATGCTCCCATAACGAACTCAGTCTTACTTATGGCAACTGCTCCATCGGGAACGCCAAGCCATTTTCTTATACTGCCAACATGATAATCCGCAAAAGAATCCTTCATAAGATAACTTTCGGGCTCCAAAAGTACATGAGTAATGTCCTCAATAATAATTGCCTTTGAACAAGATTCCTTTATTCTGCGGACTACATCCGATATATCACTCATCCCAAAGAAATTCATCAGCAAAATCACAGGCGTTGTTTCTTCATCTCCGGATGCGATGTTACTGAGCATTTCAATAAGCTCGCCCTCATTTACAGACAGATCCTCCTGCAGTTTGTAATAATCCACGTTAAGACCTCTTACTTCAAAGGGCTTAACCATCGAATCACATGACAGCGCAGGCATCAGCACGCGAATTGGATCATTGACCTTCGCAATGATATCATCAGCTACAAATCCTATGGCATCTCTTCCACACCTTAAGAACTCAGAATATCTGTTGCTTCTTTGAGCCTCACCGGACAGTAATGCCACAAGGTCCTCTCTCATGGACTTCTTCTCCAGATTAAATTCGCTTCCAATCTCGTACATAATTCTGCAAACCTCACTAAATTATAAGCATTTCAGGAATTGATTGTATATCTTTTTAAAGGCATATGCAATGTTAGCCGATAAGCTCGGTATTAGTACTTGCCATGGTAGTAGGTTCTCCTGACACGTCCCTTTTTATATTCCCACACATATCCGATACCGGTGGTTCCGATTCTTCCTCCGGATTTTCTTATACCCTGCACAAAAACATAGTAGGTGCCGTTATTTTTATAGGATTTTCCCTTGAATTTCTTTACTGTGGCTGCGTTTTTGCTCTTTCCAAGAGAGGCTACCTTTACATAATCCTTATCGCGCTTTTTTGATACATATATTCTGTACCCGGCATTCGCATATTTTACCTTATCCCATTTCAATATCAGCTTTCCGCCCGATATCTTCAGATCAAAATCATTCCCATAATTATATGACTTAATCATTGGTTGTGCAAAAAGGTATATGCGATCCGACCAGGCCCCTTCATATGTTTTACCATTGATCATAGCTATAGCTCTGACCTTAAAGGAATAGCATTTTGAGTTTTCTATTGATCTGTCAAAAGAATTGGTATAAAGATCTCCTGACTTGATCTTCTTTCCCGTTTTATTCATCAAAACATATTCGTAGTGACCTGCTGTCTGTGCCTCCCATGTGACATAGACCGTTTTCTGATGAATATACCATCTTGCCTGAGTAAGCCCCCTTATCTTATCCGGAATAGTCTTTACAAGTGCTGTTGAGGCATTTTCTTCTTTTTCGCCCTCTTCATCAGTATATTTGTACCTCAGAGTAACATAATAGTTCATTCCGGGTTTTAAGCCTGTGAAAGTATAATTAATTGTATCCGGTCCAAATACAAGGGTGTGAGCTGTGGCATCCTTATCTGCTTCGTCCTTACTCTCTCCGATTCCAAGGTAATACTCAGTTGCTCCGGTTACCTTTGACCAGTTAACCGTAGCGCTGTCTGCTGCCAGCTTCGTCTGGATTATCACAGACGAAGCTGCATATGACTTACCAAGCGGCATCAGCACCAGCATCAAAAAGATTAATAACACAGCGTATATGTTTTTTTTAGACTGCTTAGTATTTCGCATCTTTTCTCCCTCTAAACTCAATGCTTTTTGTGTCTTCTTTCCTTAATTATTTCCTTCAGGCTACGAATTTTCCGCTCATGCTTCTTTATAGACCTGTGAATAATGTAGCTGATCAAAAGTATAATAACGACTATTGATGCGATATATATGATTCTTCGGATCAATGGATTGGTCTCCACAACCGCATATACTGCCTCTTTGTTTTGAAGCTCAATCTCCAGATAAGATCCAACTGCTTTTGATGGTATCTCTTCCCATTTTTCGTCCTTATAAATCTTTACTATTGCATTTTTATAAGGATTGTAAAGTCTGATCTTTCGATCAACATTTTGAGAATAGGAGCCTTCATCAACATTTATCTTATAGACTACTGCTTTTCTCTCTAAGGTAGGTGTTTCTATCTTATAGACAGGCTCATCAACTATATCCGCGGATATATATGCATCATCTCCATAGCTTCCACCCAGGATTGCCAGATGCTTTCCCGTGTCCTCATAGACACTTTCACTCTCTACAGCCTTATTGGTAGCCACATATTCTCCTATAAGAATATAGCTGCCCTCCATTACCATACCCTTAACATCAGGCCATTTAATATAATATCCCTCTCTGAGTGTTCCTTCAGGAAAATAAAGGTTTTCCAGGCTGTCTCCATAGCGAAGCTCCTGCTCGCCAAGCTTTTCGCCCTCGACCTCAAATACCACCTTGAGGTGCCTGAAGTCATTCGGAATACCTGTCCTTGAAAGAATTCTGCTATAGCTGACAGGCTCGGCTTTCTTACTAAAACTTATGTCATCTATTCCTCCAACCTTACTCTTTACGAAAAGATTGTCAGCTATGTTGTCCATCCTGGTTCTTTTTGTCTCGTTATCCGTTTTTACAATTCCGGCAATTGAACCATATCTCTCGGAAGGTTCATTATCCCATGTAACCATTGCATTACAGCCTGTAATGGTTGTTCCATATCCTGCAATTCCGCCAACATATTTATTTCCACTAAGAAGACAGATTGAATCACAATCCCTTATTATTGATAATGATTGTCCCGCAATGCCTCCTGTGTAGCTTCCTTCTGTACTTTTTGCAAGTCCATAACCTTCGCTGGCGGTTACTATTCCCTGTGACATATAGCCAACTATGAGTCCGGCTCCGTCCTTTTTGGATTCAACCGTAGATTCGTTTTTACATTCGCAAATAATATTTTTTAATGTATATTTGCTTCCCCTTCCCACATTGAGATTACCTGCTGCATTCTCTTCAGGGTCCTCATCGTCTATGGCCATGGCACCGGCTATTCCGCCTATGTTGATATCTCCCTTTATCGTTCCTGTATTCTTGGAACTGTCAACTCTTCCGGTTTTGGCATTCATGATGTCTTCATCAGATACATCGGTAAATACTGATGTGTCATCATTGTATATTATGTCCAGCCTATCTGAAAGGATATGATATATGACATTTACCTGATCATTTACTGCTGCAAGGTTGGAATTAAGCGTATGTGACGTACTTTTTCCATCCTGATTTATGTTCTCTATTGATCCTGAAATTCCCTTCAGATTATCATGCAAAGAATCAAGGCTTGCATCCCAGTCACTGCCAAGACCTGTAAGCCTCAGCTTTTCCTGTGAATTCAGGTAATCGATTATACTTCTTGTACCTCTTGCAGCCTCCTTTAGCTCTCCTTCGGCATCCTGAAGTGCAGCTATGGCATTTTCCGTTTCTCCAATTGTCTCATCCTCAGCTGCCTGAGCATAAGGCTTATATGTCTCCAGGATATTTGAGACATCACCAAACATGTTATAAACATTCCCGCCGCTTTCGGCAGCTATCTGCTGAAGCTCTGCAAGATAAGAATTAAGCTGGCTCTGCTCATCCGGAGTGAGTACCCTTAGGATTCTATTGCCATTTTCATCAAATTTGTAATCTCCGTTTTCATCCTTTTCATACATCAGATCGTTTATGGCATTTGTAATATCCTGTATTCTCTGTGACTTCTCATTAGCATCTGCAATCTTGTCATATATCTGATTTTCACTTTTTTCTATCTCATCCCTGTCTTCATTAGAGAGATCATTATCCATATTTATCGCTTCTACAGCTCTTGCAAGGGCATTATTGAAATAGTACATCTTATCAGATGCATTCTCCATGTGGTCAATAACCCCGGGCATATTCTGCATTACGTATTCAAAACGCTCAAGTGCTATGTTGGCGACCCTTATATTGGCATTTATGGAAGTTGTCAGTTCACCGGTAAGCGCTCTTCCATCATCCACAACTCCGTTCGCATATCCGGTAAGATCTGTTACATCCGAAGAAATGCTGTCCACACCGCCGTCCATGTCAGTAAGAGTCTTATCAACAAGGTCATGCAACTTATCTGCTGCTTCAGGAAGTGTCTGGAGATCCTCAGGCTCAAGATAAGGCTCCATCTGTCCAACGACACCGCCTATGTCCTTACGTCCATTGACAGCCCCTGCGTTGGTGCAATAAGACACGATGCCCATCTGTCTTCCGACAATTCCTCCAATATTATATCCGACATGCTCATAACCAATATTTCCCTTATTGGTACATCTTACTATGCCGCCCTTGGAATAGCCGGCTATCCCGCCGGTGTCTGTTCCGGAGCGGATAGTCTTATCATCACCTTCCACATTGGATGTTATGGATTCAATGATGTTCTCATCCTTTTCATCCTCTTTAACCACCCATGCCTCGTTATCATTTATGTTGCCCTTATTGGTAGAACCGGATATCACTCCATAATTTTTACCGACCAGGCCACCTGTAAAATAGTATCCGGACACGTGGGCATTATTTGTACAGCCGTTAACAAGCCCGGTATTCTCATTGATGGCAACTATTGCTCCAACTGTGTTATTTCCCTCGATGACTCCGGAAAACGCACAGTTCTTTATGACACCAAGGTTCATTCCACAGATTCCGCCGGTATAGTTGAGTTCATCACTCATGTGTATCTCACCGGTTAGATTCAGGTCCTGAACCATACCGTTTGTTCCTATAAATCGAAACAGACCGGTAATATAGCTGTCTTCACCATTTCCATATCCCTTTATTTGGTGGTTATTTCCCTCAAAAATACCATCGAAGTAGGGAATCGTATCAAAGTTTGTGTCTGAAAGATTAAGATCGCAATTAAGCTTTACGATCTTATTTGTTGACCATGAGTCTTCCTTGCACCTTTTGGAAAGCTCGATGAAATCGTCAAGTGAATTAATTTCCATGTTTTCATAGGCAATCTCAACAACCTTCTCTTCTTCTGCTTCGGAGGCATCCCCGGAAGTAACCTCCTTAGGATCCTTGTCTGACTCATCTGTTGAAGTAAGCCTTTCACTGCTGGTCTCTTCGTTCTTTTCCGTAAGCTCTGTTATTGCGTCACTCTTAAGTTTATTTTCAACACTCTGTATGATTTCATTCTCCAGCTCATTTACTGCAAGAGCATTGATTCCAAATCCTGAAATCGTAAGAGAGGCTGCTACTGCAGCCACAGATATTTTTCTAAGAATGAGTTTAAGCGTCTTCATTTTCATGACTCCACCTCCTCCTTCTTTTTGTCAAATCCCAAGAGCTCATCCAACTGTTCAGAGGTAATTCTGGTAGCATCAAGTCTTTCAACATTACCACTTTGGATAAATGCTCTGATATCACCTCTTACCACAGCGTGCACCTCACCGATAATAGTGCCGTTTATCTGTCCCTGAACAGTGCCGTCTATTCTCATAAGTCCCATATCACGCTCTTTAACCAGCGGAACCGAAACCTCAAATGACGTCTTATCTATTATCGTTGCGCCTATCAGAAGGATCTGCGGTAGTACAAACATAACCAGGAAAATAGAAATTATTGTTCCTCTGCCAAGGCACTGGCCGATACCGCAAATAGCACCATCTGATGTGAGCATACCAATTGATATTCCGGCAAGAGCAAGCATGGACCCCGATGTGATTATGGTAGGAAACGCAAAGTTCATGGTCTCTATAATTGCGTCCCTGTGTGACATTTTATCCTTAAGCTCCATAAATCTTCCGGAAATAACAATAGCGTAGTCAATGTTAGCACCCATCTGAATTGAGCTTACTATCAGATAGGTCATGAAAAAGATGTTGTCTTTTTCTATTGTCGGAAAAGCAAAGTTTATCCAGATAGCACCCTCAATTACCAATATCAGAAGCACAGGCATACCTGCTGATTTAAATGTAAACAGCAGTACAACAAGAACCGCCAGAATAGAAATGATAGTTACTACCGTATTATCTCTTGAAAAAGTCTTCTGAAGGTCATATTGGCTGGTTGCTTCGCCTATAACAAGAATCTGTCCTTCATAATACTCATTAGCCATTGTGTGCATCTTATCAAGGAAATTAAAGGTCTCCTCTCCCTCTTCAGGAAGATTTAAGTATACAAGTATTCTGCTAAAGTGCTCTCCCTGTAACTGCTTCTTGGCTATATCCATCTGCTCATAAGCATCATCCAGTGTCTCCTTCATGCTGTCATCAAGAGTCACATATCCCTCTTCAACCTCTTCATGCAGGAACATTATCATATCTATAAGAGGTACTCTGTAAGTCGAAAGACCATTTACAAGCTTCGCGTAATTCTCATCATTTACTGCATAGGCCATATACAAAAGCTCAGCTTTTTCATAATCCAGTTCCAGAAGTTCCGAAAACTCTCTTGCCGTCAGCTTATCAGCAAGGCAGTATCCATCCATGGCCTCAATATTGGCAAGTCCCTGTGCAGACTTTACTTCAGGACAGGCGAGATAATTCTGAATAAGTTTTTTCTCCTTTTCATAATTGCCCGCAGGTATGTTTACAGCGACAAAGTTGGAATCTCCAAATGTTTCGCTTATCATCTCATCAGCGATCTGTGTATCATTCTTAATAGGTGTCTCTATCTGGCTGTATCCATAAACAAAAGGGCAGTTATTCTGAATAACAAACGCAACAATTATGGTTCCAAGGAAAACCGGAGGAACTATAAATCTTGTAAAATAATCAATTTTTCCAACAAACGGGATCTTCGGAATAAAGCTCTTATGCTTTGTCTTATCCATCAGTGCACCGAATATCATAAGAAGTCCGGGCATAAGAAGGAATACAGCAATAAGGCTCAGCGCTATGGCTTTAATAAGACATATAGCCATATCCCGGCCTATTCCGAATTGCATGAACATCATGGCGACCAAACCGCCGATTGTAGTAAGTGAACTGGAGGATATCTCCGGAATAGCCTTACTCAGAGCGATTATATCAGCTTCTCTTATGGAAAGGGTTTCATGCTCCTCCTTGTATCTGTTACAGAAAATAACAGCATAGTCAATTGAAAGAGCAAGCTGCAGTACTATTGTTACTGAATCCGATACGAAAGAGATCGTACCCAAAATGAAGTTTGTACCTGCCGACATAACAGCCGCTGCGCCAAAGGTAATCAGCAGAACCGGTATCTCCGCATAGGTCTGTGACGTAAGAACCAGCACAACAAGTACTATTACGACAACAAGGGCACTTACTATCTGCATCTCCTTCTCAATAGTATCAGCAGCAGCATTACCCATTGAAGTACTCACAAAAATATCATAACCGGAGAGCATCTCTTTTATCTCTTCAAGCCCCTGGAGAGATCTCTCATCCGTATCCTCGTACTTGAATGTGATATCAAACAGTGCAGAAAAATTATTGTAGTGATCAGAAGTATCGTCAAATGATATCATAGAAACATCATCGCGCTCACCTATAGTATCTGCAAGTTCCTGCGCATCCTTGTACACTATATTGGACACCATTATCTTTGCAGAGCCATAGGTCGTATACTCTTCTTCCATGAGATCGAGACCGAGACTGGTCTCAAATGATTTTGGAAGATACGCAGGCAGCGAATCCTCCACCTTAACCATGCCTGACGCAATGGCACAGAAAATCAGTGCTATGCCAAACAGCAGGAAAAAAAGGTTTCTTCTGTCAACAATAAAGGTAGCTACCTTTATCATAAAGCTAATCTCTTCTTCCTGAACAGGACCTTTAATTACCTTATCTTGCTCAGCCATATTAAGTTACCCCCCTCAAAACATTTCATACAAAATATTTAAATTATTATATTATTTTATCACAAATTGAATATTTTCTGCGGCTTTTTCGGCATTTTTTGATGCCTCCTCAGCATTTTTCCCCGTTGCTATAACATGTCCCCATCTGTCACCACTGTTTTTAAGGCTTCCTGCCCTATCTCCCACAGCTTTATAAATACAGACCTCTGTCACTCCCGGCATGGATTTGGCCTCTTCTACGCCGCTAACAGACTCTATTACCCCTTCTGTCCTGTCTCCGGCTTTGGCAGAGTATAAAAACCTTATTGCCGCACCTTCATTTTTAGTAGCATGCCACTTTACATCTTCCCCCAGAGTAGAGGAAATGCAGCAGTCTATGAGGTCAACTCCGGTAGATAAAGGAACAAGTCTGGAAGTAATGAAATCTCCTCCAAGTCTTGCCGCAATTTCCACCAACTTGGCTCCGTTTGGCGTAAGTTTTATTTCTGTATGTGAAGGACCGTTCTTTATTCCAACAGCCTTAATGGCTGCCTCTGCAACGCGTCTGATATCATCCTGAGCTTCCTTTGGCAGCCTTGATGGCTCAGTATGTCCGGTTTCAACAAAAAACGGAATCTCTGTAACCATTTTGTCCGTTATGGTAATTATGTGAGTCACAGAATCCACCGTGAATGACTCCACGCTGACTTCCGGTCCCTCCATAAATTCTTCAAGAAGAACCTCCCCGCTTCTGGAATATCCCCTCGTATATGTATAAATATCCAGAAGCTCTTTTCTTATGGCATTCTCATCCCCATCAAGGCTCTGCCTGATTTTAGTTACATCAACCAGCACCACGCCTCTGCTTGCTGCGTTATCTGCAGGTTTACAAACAAAGCGGTTTCCAAGTGCTCTCATCGCCTCCAGATATTCGTCTGCATCTGCTACAACATGAAACTCCGGTATGGGAACACCGTTTTCCTTCATTCTTCTCCTCATAGCTGCCTTATCTGTAGCGCATATGGAGTTTTCATAGGAAATGTCATTGTCCCTGCCAAGCTGTTCATTTACCCACGCCACAGTCCTAACCGGCATATCACTTGTTGAAGTGATGATATAATCAGGCTCGTATTTTTTAGCAGCCTCAAGGACAGCTTCTTTATCAATAGTACTTATACACAAAAATTCATCGGCATCCTTTATTCCCACTGCTTCCGGATCGTAATCAAGAGCATAAACATACAGTCCCTTCTCCTTTGCCCGTTTGATTGCAGGTACCTGAAGTGCACTTGCGCCTAATATAAAAATCTTTTTCATTGCTTTTTTACATCTCCATCAAAACTTCTGCTATTCTGTCAGCGCCCTGTCCATCAATAAGTTTTTTCAGCTTATTTGATATCTCCAGTCGCTCTGTTGTATCCATGGAAAGAACCTCTTCCACATATGAAAGCACGGCTGTCAGGGCTTCATTCATATCTTCCCTGAAATCTCCCGCATAAGGGACATATCCTTTGTTTGCAAAATATAATGCATCCGGCTCCTGATTCTCAGCAAACACAAAACTTATGGACAGCACACCTACTGCACACAGCTCATACAATGTCGTTCCTGCAGGCGTGATCGCCACATCACAGCCCCTCATTATTTCTGCCACATTGGATACATTCTGGTGCAGAACCACATATCCATCCTCAATATATTGCTGTATTTTCTCAGTAACCCGGTAAAAACGGCCTGCCAAAAGATGTATTTTTCTATTTTTGTTTTCTTTGAAATTCAGTTCCGGATTTCTTATGAGGGCTGACGCAATAATCTCAGAAAGTCCCATACTGTCTGCGCCACCTGTGGTAAGGAAAATATTATTAACCCCGATATTTTCATTGGCAACGATGTCTATATTTTTTATCAGCTCTCCGTCCGTTCCATATATCTCTCCGGATGTGATGCTCACCTGCCTTTGCTCCATATTACTTACATTAAGGAACTGCTCTCTGATTGGAATATAATCTGTACCAAGCAAGAACTTAGGTGACAACTCGCCATAAAACTCCTCATAATCAAGCTCCGGCGCACCGGGGCTGTAATTTAGTATGGCAGTAGCCGGGAAGACTTCCTTTTGCATGTCATCAATATACATGACTTTTATCCCGCGCCCCTCCAGCATTCTAATGTATTCAGGAGTTGCATAGTAGCTGTCTACCAAAATCCTGTTTATCTCTTCTTCATGCAAAAAATCAAGAAGAGCGATTATTTCTTCCTCCATTTTTCGCCAGTCTGACTCCAGCACATGATAGATGAAATCCTCCCTGATATATGGCTCAATATTATTATCTGCAGACACAAAGACGACAGTGCACCCCATCTGCTGCAGGCTACCGGCTATAGTCCTGCAGCGCATGATG
Source organism: Butyrivibrio sp. NATIVEDY162 (assembly GCF_045999815.1). GTDB lineage: Bacteria > Bacillota > Clostridia > Lachnospirales > Lachnospiraceae > Butyrivibrio. Next base: position 2,781,354 of record NZ_CP172573.1, on the reverse strand, counting down.
TGCCCTGTCGCCACTATTTCATTTGCATCAACACGAATGGCAATTTTATTCAATACTACTCCAATCCAGCGGTGTTCCACGTGTCAGTTTCTGTCTGGCTTTTCTCCCAAGCACCTCTTCATAATGCTTAGGTTTCATTCCCTGAATATTATACGAGCGGATACTTCGCACATTATCCTTGGTGAAAACATCGCCTTCTTCCATATCCTCTACAACAAACAGAGACCTGCGGTTCGTATACTCACCTGCTTCAGCCTCTGTAGGACCATAGAACACTTTTCCGAGAGCAAGCTCAGCATCATGAACGCCTTTAACCATAGCCGCAAACTCATCCGGTTCCATGGAAAAAGCAGAATCAGCCGAAGGAATGTCCCTGCTAAGGCAGAAATGTTTCTCAATAACTACAGCCCCAAGAGCTGCTGCTGCAATAGCGGCCGTGCCACCCATAGAGTGATCGGATAGTCCCACAGGCACTCCGAATTTATTCCTCATATCAGGAATGGTCCTGAGATTCAAATCCGATGAAACCGTAGGATAAACGCTGCAGCATTTCAGAATAATTATATCATTATTCCCCTCCGATCTTATTGCTTCGATCGCCTCTCTAATCTCTTCCTCAGAACCCATACCTGTAGACATTATGATTGGCTTTCCGGTTTTTGCAATATACTTTATAAGCGGAATATCCACAAGTTCAAAGGAAGCGATTTTATAGAATTCCTCGCCAATATTTTCCAGATAATCAACAGATGTAGTATCAAAAGGAGTGGAAAGAAAGTCTATTCCACACTCCTCGCATTTTTTCTTTATAGGCTCCATCCACTCCCAGGGAGTGTAGGCCTCTTTATATAAATCGTGAAGATTATACCCATCCCACAGACCGCCATGAATCTTGAAGGCCTCCGCATCACAATCAATGGTTATGGTATCCGCCGTATAGGTCTGTGTCTTAAGGCAGTCTGCTCCTGCCTTCGCAGCAGCCTCCACTATTTGAAGAGCATTTTCAAGAGAGCCTCCATGGTTTGCACTCATCTCGGCTATCACATATGCCCTGTTGTTTTTTAGACATTCTTTTAATTTCATCTAAACCTCATTTGTCAGCCCTGCTGACGCATTCCCGTTAACAGGAAGCACAAATTATATTACTTCAAAATAACATGAATCACAGTTCTTATTACTTCAAAATTCCCTGCTCTGTAAGGAATCTGTATTTAAGCTCTGCCAGCAGCCAATCACTTTCATTATCTATGTCCTGAGACTCCACCGGATCAATAATATATGGAATCGACTTTTCCATTGTAGTATCCTTTTGGATTTTGAATGCATCATTTCTGAAGATGTAGAACTGACCGCATTCGTGGTACTGCTTCTGAAGATCCTGGCTTCTTGTGGTTGCATATTCCGGATGAAGCATTTTTACAAGCCCCTTATCATCTATAAACAGGCCCCTCTGTGGAGGATATGAAAACTCCTGCATTGGAACTATAGACTCTGCACCGGATTTTGCAAGCTCGTCCATGGCTTCCTTAAGCTTTCTTGCTGTAACAAAAGGAGCTGTAGGATATATGCAGCATCCATACTCAAAGCTTCTGCCCATTTCTTCGTATCTGTCAAGAACCTCCAGGAGAACATCCGCTGTAGTTGCTGTGTCGGTTGAAGTCTCGGCGGATCTGAAAAACGGCACATTTGCGCCTGCATTTTTTGCTATCTCCGCAATTTCTTCATCATCTGTTGAGACCATGACTTCTTCGAAAATTCCTGATTCCAGAGCTGCTTCTATTGAATAATTGATAATCGGTTTTCCGTTAAATATTTTAATATTTTTACGCGGTATACGTTTACTTCCACCACGAGCTGTTATTATAGCTATTGCGCTCATTTATCTACCTTTATTTCCCTTGTGCCGTAATCAGGCTCTGTAATATTCGACAATCTTTTTAACTGCCAGGATCACATCATCGGCATCCTCATCCGTCATTGATGAATAGAGAGGAATTGTGATCATCTCATCATAGAGCTTCTCAGCATTGGGACATAGTCCCTTCTTGTATCCCATCTTCTCGTAGTAGGGGAAGTAATAAGTTGGAATATAATGCACGTTACAGATTATATTTTCTGCTCCGAGTGCATCAAAGAATTCTTTTCTTCCTATCTTCAGCTTCTTGGGAACAATCCTTAATATATACAAATGTCTGCAGGAGTCGGAATTCTCATCCTCCTTCTGCACAAATAACTCAGGCATTTGTGAAAAAGCTTCATCATACTTTTTCCTGATAGCCTTCCTTCTCTCAATAAATACAGGAAGTCTGTCAAGCTGGCTGCATATAAGAGCTGCCTGAATATCTGTAATTCTGTAATTAGGTGCAAGAAGGAGCTGCTCATAGTACCAAGGTCCGTCGCTCTCATGCTCCATAAGGGATTCGTCCCTGGTAATGCCATGGGTACGAAGAAGAATCAGTTTCTTGTACAATTCTTCACTATTTGTGACTATAGCTCCACCTTCACCACCTGTGATTGTTTTAACAGCATGGAAGCTGAAGGTTGTCATATCTGCAATTGTTCCTACATGAGCACCCTTGTACTTAGTTCCGATAGAATGCGCTGCATCCTCAATCATTATAAGGCCATGCTTATCACAAATATCTCTTATGGCCTGAAGGTCACCTGTCTGTCCTGTATAATCCACAGGAATAACCGCTTTTGTCCTGTCAGTAATCTTCTTCTCAATATCCGCAGGATCTATCTGATAGGTCTCGGGATTGATGTCTGCAAATACCGGTTTTCCTCCGCAATAAAGTGCACAGTTGGCACTGGCAGCAAAGGTAATGGGTGTTGTTATAACCTCATCGCCATCACCCACTCCTGCAGCAAGACATGCGATATGCAGTGCAGCAGTATCATTGCTTATGGCAACAGCATACTTAGCTCCCGTGATCTCACATAATCTCTTCTCCATCTCGGTTATTGCAGGTCCTGTTGTAAGATAGTCGCTTTTTAATACATCTACTACAGCTGCAATATCCTTATCATTTATGTCCTGGTGCGAATAGTATAATTTTTTGTCCCTAACGGGCGAACCCCCGCAAATTGCAGGGATTCCAATATTTTCATTATTCATTTGTGCCCTTATCTGTCAGCTCTGCTGACACTTAAATACAAATTAGTGATCTACTGCCTCGTGAAGTCTTGCTCTGATATCCTCTACGCTCATCCACTCTGTGTTATTGCCTGAGCTATAGACGAATCCATCTTCAACCTTCTTCCCTCTGGGATCAGGCTGCTGCCTGTCATTGAAGGTAACCTGAGGATAAACAATATAGTGCTTATCAAATTCATAGGTAAAAGGTGAATCCTCAGCAGTAACCATGCATTCATCAAGCTTCTCGCCGGGACGTATGCCAACCTCTCTGGTTGCAATTCCGGGGCACATAGCTTCTGCCAGATCCTTAACATTGAAGGAAGGAATCTTGCTTATGAAGGTCTCGCCGCCCTTAGCCTCATCCAGTGCCTTGAGAACCAGCTCAACGCCCTCAGGAAGGCTGATCCAGAATCTGGTCATTCTATAATCAGTTATAGGAAGCTCCTTCTCACCCTTATCAATAAGACTCTTGAATAAAGGAATAATTGATCCGCGACTTCCTGCCACGTTACCATATCTTACAATTGAGAAGTTAATATCTTTATTACCTGCATATGCATTAGCTGCAATAAACAGTTTATCGGAAACCATCTTAGTTGCACCGTAGAGATTAACAGGATTTACAGCCTTATCAGTACTAAGAGCAACCACTCTCTTAACTCCCGTATTAAGTGCTGCATTTATTACATTCTGCGCACCATTGACATTAGTTTTAATAGCCTCATCAGGGTTATACTCACACGCAGGAACCTGCTTTAGTGCAGCAGCATGGATAACGTAATCAACGCCCTCCATGGCACGCTCCATACGAGCGCCATCTCTCACATCACCGATGAAAAATCTCATCTGATCAGCATGTTCCCTGTAAACCTTCTCATTGGACATAGTGAACTGCTTATACTCATCACGTGAATACACAATAATCTTCTTGGGGTTGTAATGCTCAAGAAGATACTCTGTAAAGCAATGTCCGAATGAACCTGTTCCTCCTGTTACCAGTATGGTTTTATCATCTAATTTCATTTCTTACCTCTTTTCAAAGCATAATTCTAATAGATTATACTATAAAATAAGAAATAAATGGATACCTTTATTAAAATTAGATAAATAATAGCTATAGGAGTTGTTAATGATTTTGCATAATTTAATTATATGCTATTTATACAGCTGATACCTCTCTTACCTTCCTGCTTCTAAGGAAATAAACTTCCCTTAGAGCTGCAGACTTATCGGCCTTAATCAGAATTTTACCCGTAAGTGTTGTAGGAGGAATGATTGTAGCAGGGAACATATGATTCTCTATAGCAGCCGTAACTTCGTATGCTATATTTGGGAACATGTCCCTTATTATTCTTGATGAATCTATAGGATGCATGAAGCAGCAGACCAGATTATTGGCATACTTTTCATATCTGCCGATTATTCCAAGATCATGTGAGAGCGCAGCCTGAACCACATATTCTATGTTCACAAGCTTGCCCCTCCTACGTCTCTTATATGCTATCTCCAGTGCCTTAAATGCCACATGAAGAGTATGCTCTCCAACTGTTGATACATTGTGATGAGTCTGCTTAAAAGCATCTGCAAACAGCTGTGTCTCCATAATATCACTGCCGTATTTCACTATATCATCAAATGCCATACATGATGACCTGTAGCTTTGACCGCATCCAAACTGCCAGGTAATAAGACGGTCTCTTAAGTCTTTTGTCTGCCATTCATATATTGCTTCTTTTCCAAAAAAATCCATATCTATCCCTCAAAAGAACTCAGATAACAGTTCCATTATAAGTTTATTTAAATCAAATACGAAGAACTGTTATGGGAATATTTTATTATTATGCATATTTGTGTCAAAAATGAATCAAAAAAGTGGAGCAAAAATTCTAAGGATTCCCTGTCCTGCCCTGGTAAGTCTTCTTCCTGTCGAATACTTATGTGTCACTTCCTGTGACTCAGCCATGGTTTTATCCATGTCTTCTCTTATCTGTCTTGCTATCTCATAGTCCACAACCATGCATCCATTCTCAAAATGATGGTACAGACTTCTGAAATCCAAGTTTATCGTACCACACACCGCCACCCTGTCATCAATAACACACATTTTGGCATGGCAAAATCCCGGTGTCCACTCAAATATTCTCACACCCGAAGCTGTCAGCGTAGAATAATAAGATCTCGTTACGGAATAAGTGATTTTCTTATCCGGAACGCCCGGTGTAATTATGCGCACATCTATCCCTCTCTTTGCTGCAAGGGACATGGCTCTTATCATCTCATCAGAGGGGATAAGATATGGTGTTATAAAGTAGCAGTATTCATGCGCTTTTTCCACCATACTGATATAAACATTCTCTGCCACCGGCTCATGTCTGAAGGGGCTATCTGCATAAGGAAGCACCAGTGCCTTTCCCTTTGCCCTATAACTGATCTCCGGAAGAAATTTACTAACCTCCAGTCCTCTGTCTTTTTCTATGTCTCTCCATCTCACTTTTTCAGAAGCATACCACATCTCCAGAAAAGTCAGAGTTAGTGACCTTACCGCGTCACCTTCAAGCCTCAGCCCTGTGTCCTTCCAATGGCCATAAGGATGCGTGAACTCAAAGTACTCATTAGCAATATTGTATCCACCTGTATAACCAACCTTACCATCGATTACGGTTATTTTTCTGTGATCTCGATTATTAAAGAAAAAATTCAGTACAGGAGAAACAGCATTAAAAACCTTACATTTGATTCCGAGCTTTTCCATACGCCCTACAAAGTCAGTAGTTATAAAGCCTATGCTCCCAATATCATCATAGAAAATACGAACGTCAACGCCTCTGCCCACACACTTTACAAGTTCATCTTCAAGCATATGGAATGCCTCAGCATCTTCAATTGCATGATATTCCAGAAATACAAAGCTCTCCGCTTTTTGGATATCTTTTATCTGATCCTTAAGCCCGTCCAACGCATTGGAATAATAACTAACATCAGTATTTTTATAGATGGGATAATTGGTAAATTTCTTTACATATGAGGCTATTCCGCCTATTGAGCGGCTAAACTCACAGGTCATCCTTGCTTCTTCCTTATTTTCAGGAAGATATTCGTCAAGCTTCTCATCGACAACTGCAAACCTGCGTTTCATTTTCTTGGTACCACTGTCAGTACCTATCATCAGATACATAACAGCTCCGGCCAGGGGAAAAGCCGCAATAATGATCATCCATGGTGCCTTCAGAGCCGAAGTTCTATCCCTTGAATAAATCATAAACACCAATACAGCAGCAAAAAATGGCATTATCATCTGAACAATGGTTGCAGCTCTGGAAAAGCTCATAGAGATTGCCATTATCAGGAAAATTACCTGAAGAAAAAATGCAATGGCAGAAACAATCATTCTTGATAAACCATTTTTGACATATCCTCTATGCTCAGTAGTCATTTTCTTTTCACTGTTTAATCCCTGCGACATAGCGATCACCCCGATATTGTAAATTAGTCCAACGTTTATGTGCCACCATCCGAAATACCAACAGTTATAATCATATTCTTCTATTTCATTTCATAAACCGTCCACATGTCTTTTGCTGAAATCTTCTCTATCTTTCCACTCTTTGAATTACTGCCTTCAAGGATAGACAGAATCTCATCACGGTTATCATGATCTGCTGCGTACACTACAACCTTGTCTGCTTCTGCAAGCTCTGCATCACTTATTGCCGCCGTATCTGCCTCATTGACATAGTACAGCTTATCGTACTCTAATAGTTCATCCGTAAGTCTCCATATGTTATCGGGAGTTGCATCATTATACATAACCACCGCTTTTGCACCGGACTCATTCATTTGCCTTGCATATTCAATTCTCTCTGCATCTTCCGGATATAGGAAGAGAACATTCTGATCCACTATAAGTCCCTTCAAAACTATTATTGCGAAAATAGTAAAGGTTCCTATAACCGGTATCTGAATCTGAGCAATAGTTCTTTTCCCGACAATTGCCCTCATTCCTATTCTTGTGAAATACACTGCAAGTAATAATATGATGGGATAGATCGGCATCTGATATCGATTGGACGTATCACCTAGTAAGAGCGCCGTCTTAGACACTATCAAAAAATAGCCTATAGCTGTAACCGTCATGATTCTGATATGTGCTATGTGAAGCTTGTCCTTTTCTCCCTTAACTCTCAGCATAAAGAAAAGTGCGATAAGTGCAATTACTATCATCACGATGATGAGCCACAGCATACCTGAAAACAGATAATCATCCGCAAGT